>NZ_JBHWFF010000004.1:267414-312309 GCF_042733785.1 Streptomyces sp. NPDC059695
CTGGGTGTTGTTTATAAGAGAAAGGTCCCGGACCGACCGGCCCGCCCCCTCCACATTTCCGGACAGCCTCCAGCTCCGTCGAGACGTCCACAAACCGCCGAGCGCCCCCTCCCGCCACCCCATCGAAGGATCCCCACATGACACCCGCCCCGCAGCCCCCCACCCCTGCCACGACAATCCCGTCCCAGCCGATCAACCAGCCCGCACCGCCGCAGATGCCCGCCAGTCCTGCCCGAGGCGGAGCAAGTTGGGGCGGAAGCAGTGCTTCCGCCGTACCCGCCCATGAAGGGGCGGGAGAGGACCTGGACCGGGAGGCGCAGGTCCTGGAGGCTTCGACCGAGGGCGGATCGAAGCCGGGGGAAGAGCAGAAGCCGAAGCCCCGCCGTCGCGAGCGCGGTGTCCGCCAGCGCCCGCGTCAGCCGCCTGCGAAGAAGCGCCGTCACCAGCACTCGACGCGCTTCAACGACGACGAGTACGCGCTCGTCGCCACCGCCGCCGCCCAGTGCAACCTGACCGTCGCCGGCTTCCTCGCCCGTGCCGCCCTCGCCGCAGCCCGCGACCTCGACCGCACCAGCGCCGAGATCGCCACCGAGCGCGACATGCTCACCGCTCTGTTCGACAGCCGGCGCAAGCTCGGCTGGGCCGGCAGCAACCTCAACCAGGCCGTGAAGGCCCTCAACTCCGGCACGGACGCACCTCAGCTGGAGGCCACCGCCACGGCGGTCCGCCGGGCCGCCAACGCCGTGCACGCCGCCGCGACCAGCATCCTCGAACGACAGCAGGCTGCGTGATCCCCAGCATCAACCCGCCCGGCGACCGGACCATCGGCCTGCTCGCCTACCTCTACGGCCCCGGCAAGCGCGAGGAGCACGTCGACCCGCACCTCGTCGACTCGTTCGACGGCATGGCCCCCGACCCCGGCCGCGACCCGAACTCCACGCTGAAGGCCCTCCAGCAGCTCCTGGACCAGCCCGTCCAGGCGCTGCCGGAGCACGCCCGCCCCGCCAAGCACGTCTGGCACACCTCCGTCCGCACCGCGCCCGGCGACCGGACGCTGTCCGACGAGGAGTGGGCCGAGGTTGCCCGCCGGATCGTCGCCGCCACCGGCATCGACCCCGGCGAAGGGCAGCCCGGCTGCCGCTGGGCCGCCGTACGGCACGCGGACGACCACATCCACATCGTCGCCACCCTCGTGTGCGAGGACGGCACCCGGCCCGACGACTTCCGCTCCGGCAAACGCGCCCAGGCCGAGGCCCGACTCATCGAGAAGGAGCTCGGCCTGCACCAGGTCGCACCCGGCGACGGCACCGCCGCCCAGCGCCCCACCAGCGCCGAACGGCACAAGGCGGACCGCCAGGGCCGCGAGCGCACCGCCCGCGAAGAACTCCGCGAGACCGTACGACGCGCCGTGGCCGGCGCGACCGACGACGATGAATTCTTCGACCGCTTGGCCGCCGCCGGCCTCCTGGTGAAGAAGCGCGTCGCTCCCTCCGGTGATCTGCTCGGGTACAAGGTCGCGCTTCCCGACGACCGCAACAAGGACGGCGAGCCGGTCTACTACCCCGGCGCCCGCCTCGCCCCCGACCTCTCCCTACCCCGCATACGCGAACGCTGGTCCATGGACCAGCCCGAGCCGCCGCCTGCCAGGCCGATGGCACCGGCTGCCGCACGACGGCGTGCGGCAGCTGCGCTCTCAGATGCGGTCCTCGTCGTCCACCACGGCGAGGACGCCGTCGCGGCCGCGCACATCACCGCCGCCGGCGAGATCCTCGACGCGCTCGCCAAGACGTCCGCCGCCCACACCCGCCACCAACTACGAGAAGCCGCCTGGGCATTCGAGCGCGCTACCCGCTCCCACATCCGCGCTGCACGCGGACACGACCAGGCATTGCGGCAGGCCGCTCGCGAGCTCGTCAACGGCGGGGCCGCCCTCGGCCGCGGCGAGGACGGCGCCACCACGGCCATGGCGATCGACATGCTGTTCTTCCTGATCACCGCCGCCGCGCACTGGCACGCCAGGAAGGGCCACGCCCAACAGGCCGAAGCAGCCCACCGGGCCGCCGAGCACCTGCGCGTCGCCTACCAAGTCACCGCCGGCCAGCCGCTCGCCGTCCTGCACCAGCGCGGCCGAAACCTCGCCCGCTCGCTGTTGGAGAGACACGCCGCCGCCGTGCGGGCGGCAATGCCCGAGCTGGCTGAACAGGTACTAGCTGAGCCCGGCTGGCCGTCTCTCGCCGCCACACTCGCTGACGCCGAGGCCGCCGGTCACACCTCTGCCGACCTTCTTGCCGACGTGGCAGGACGCCGCGAGCTGAGCACCGCAGAGTCAGTCAGCGACGTGCTGGTGTGGCGCGTACGACGGATGGCCAATCTGCCTGCCGACCCGTATCCCGGGTACGTGGCCGGTCCCGGCGCCAAGCGTGATTCTGCTGCGCCACGGACAGCCGAGGCGCTGGGAATCAGCACTGCGAACGGGCCCCTCCGACGACGCTAAGCCGCAGGTCGAGCGGCGCAACATAGCCGAGAATCCCCGGTTAGCCTAACCGGGGATTCTCCGCACCATGGACCTATCAGCACCCACCCCACCATGTGAGGAGAACACCCATGCCCGAAACCGATTCCTACCTCCGCGCCGACGTCTTCACCCTGCTCATCGACACAGACTTCCGACTCCATCCCGACACCGGCACCTTCTCCCACTTCGACGGCCGCCCCTTCACCGACGAGGAGCAGGCCACCGTCCTCCTGGCCAACCGGGACGAGCTCGAAGCAACCCTCGAGGTCCGTCTCCTCATCGACACCGAGGTCCAGAAGAAGGTGGGAATCGCCGGACTAAGCATCGTCCTGGCCTCGTACGACGAGCGGCCCGACGAGGACTTCACGCTCGGAGACGTGATCACCCACCGGCCCCAGGATGGCCCCTCCGACATCGAGCGCCTCGCCTACGTGATGAACGGCTTCGTCCCCGACAAGCAGTAACACCAGCCCCAGGCACCTGACCCCACAGCACCGATCGACCGCACGGTGGGCTCGCCTCGGAACGTCGCTCAACATAACGGCGGCTGGGGCCATCCCCGGCTGCCGTTCGTGTCAGAGGCGCCCCCCAGGGCAATCGGCCATCCCCACGGCCTCGCTTGTCAGCGGCGGACATCCTGAGGCAGCAACGAAAGGGCCTCCTCCCACCGGAAACGATCCGCTCCACCACCCGCCTTCGGCTGGTGAGGCTCGTACGACCCGACCATCACACCCATCTCCCGCAACCGGTCCAGGCTCCGGCTGTACGCGGGGTGGGCGGCCATGGCGGCGTTCACGTACGGCAGGGCAACGGTCGGGATGCCCAACCCGTATGCCTCGCACAGGATGCCCAGGGCAAGAGTGTCGGCGATGCCGGCAGCCCACTTGTTGATCGTGTTGAACGTGGCCGGCGCGACGGCGATGGCGTCCGCGGGTGGCAGCGGCCGCGGGTCACCGGGACTGCGCCATGCGGACCGGATCGGGTAGCCGGTCTGTTGGGTGATCGCCTCGGCATCGAGGAAGCCGAGCCCTTGAGGTGTCGCGACGGCACCCACGTCCCAACCCTGGGCTTGCGCGGCGGTGATCAGCTGGTGGGCGTCGCCCGCTATGCCAGCGGCGCAGACGACGATGTACAGGAAGGGCTTCGTCGGCTGATCGTTCACCGCCTGCTTCCCCCGTCGGCGGCCAGGAGGTTTCCTGCTTCTTCGGCACAGCCCCACGAGAGCGTGACGCCAGTGCCTCCATGCCCATAGTTGTGCACGATCAGGTTGCCGCCATCCTGCCGCTCCGACTCGACACGGACTGCGGCGCGGGTCGGCCGGGCACCGATCCGGTGCTCCAGGACTCGGGCCCCGGCAAGGCGGGGCTCGACCTCCGCGCAGCGGGCCAGGATGTCGGCCGCCGCTTTGTCGTCGGGAGCGAGGTCACCCTCGCCATCGATGGCAGTGCCACCCAGGACGACGGTGTCGCCGTGGGGATAGAAGCACAGCAGGTCTGGTGAGAGGCCGGTGTCCTCGGAGAAGAACTCGGTCAGCCCCGGGTTGGTGACGACGACATGCTGGCCACGGATGGGCCGAAGGTCGGGGTCCGGAACCAGGTCCTTCGCACCCAATCCCGCGCAATTGACGATCACAGGGGCCGGACCGGCGTCCGCGAGCGAGGCCAGGCGTCGGCGCTCGACCGTGCCTCCAGCAGCGTCGAGCCGACGCAGGAGGTAGTCGAGGTAAGCGGGCATGTCGATGAGCGGAACGGTGAACCGGTAGCCCGCAGTGAAGCCAGTCGGCAGTTCGGCCGACTCGCACGGTCGGAAACCAGGCAGGGTGGTGGCCCAGTCCGGCGGTGCCTCGGCAGTGCGGGACGCCTCAATGCCGCTGGTGAGCCGGACGCCCGTCGACGGGTCCTCGGCCAGCTCGCGGAAGATCTTCAGGGACCGCTGCCCCCACTGGTCGACCTTGTCCTTCGGTTCGACCAGGTACGGCCCCCACATCGCCCCGGCCGCCAGCGACGTGACGCCGGGCACCTGCTCAGCGATCACATGTACTGAGGTTCCGCCCTCGGCGAGAACGACGGCGGTGGTGAGCCCTGCCACCCCAGCTCCTACAACTACAACGCGCTCCCCTGCGGTCATGATCCTGACCCTAGCGGCCAGGTGGCGTCGACGGGGCGTGCTCGGCGAGGGCGTGCTCCAGGACCGGCAGGAAGCTGCGCACGTGGAAGTTGCGCTGTCGGCGCCGCAGGTCTGCGGCGAGCTGGTGGAGCAAGGCCGCACTGCGGGGCGACCGCACCACGTCGAGTCGGTCGGCAGCGATCTGGCCGATCTCGCAGGCCGCCTCCAGGTCACCGTGAGCACTGTGTCCCAGGGCCAGCCAAGCCCCCTCGAACAAGGCCCTGCGCTGACTGGGGTCGCCGCGCGGGACGTCGTACGCTCCAGAGCGGAGCATCTCCGAACCCTGGGCGAGGAACCGTCGTCCCCTCGTTCCACCGTCTGCCTTCAGCTGCACGCGGCCCATCTGAATGAGGCCGTAACCGGCCTGGCAGTCCAAGTGATTGTCGGTGAGGAAGTACATCCAGCGAGGCTCCTCTTGGCTACCGTCCCGGCTGGCGATCAGTTCACGAGCGGCCCCGCGGGTGTGGCCGAAGTCGTTGTCACGGCCGGCGGCTGCGTACGCGTACGCGAGCCGCGACAGGACGGATGCCCGGACGACCGGCGGGGCAGCGTCGCTGGCCCGGCGGGCGGCCTCGCCGAGGGCGATGGCGTCTGCGGGGTGGCCCCGGCTCGCCGCCTGGAAAGAGAGGTCGCCAAGGATGTGGGCGCACAGAGGCAGGTCGTTGACCTGGTGCGCTGCCCGCAGCGCGGTGGCGAAGTAACGCTGCGCCAGGCCGTGGTCGGCGGCGTCGAAGGCCATCCAGCCAGCCAGCTGGCCGATCTCCGCGAGGGCGCGGATGAGACGGCTCGCAGCGGCGGGAGCGTGACCGCCTTCTCGGATCAGCAGCCCGACCGCACGGAACTGGGCACCCACATAAGGGAGGTGACGCGCCCCTCCGTGCTCGTCGTCGAGCGCGGAGAGCATGGGCAGGTGCTGCTCGACCTGGTCCACAAGCGGATCGGCGCCCACGGACGGCGTGATCCGGGGCGCGTACTGACCGCGCCCCGCAGTGCCGTCGAGATACTGGGCGACGATCGCGAGAAGCCCCGCGCCCGAGATCGCGAGGAACCGGCGTCGGTCGACGAGCCCTCCCATCACCCAGTCCTCCACGATCGCCTCCATACCCTGCACGGTCCAGGGCCGTGCGAGATCCGTGTCCGCAGGGACGAGCGCCGAGGAGTCGCCCACGCGGCCCTGCCAGAGTTCGGCCACCGAGACAGGTCTACCCAGTTCCTGGGAGAGCACGTAGGCGGCCATCATCGGTAACGGCGAACGCGGCAACGAGCCGGCGTCCCGCCAGTGGTACGGCGCCGACTCGGCCACCGTCCCCGCTCCGAACACCCTGTTCAGCTTGCGAGCAAGCGCCTTGGGGCTCCATCCGAGTTCATCCAGGCACCCCGCCAGTACGTCGTTGGGTTGCCCTGCCTGCGGTGCCACGTGCGACCACCTCTTGCCCCAGTGGTTCATCCATCACTTCTCGCGCTCCCTCATGGTGACGCCCTCGGACGGCTGATTCACCTCCTTCTCAAGGAAGTTGACCGAGTTGACCCGTTGATCGGGTCCTGCGCCACCCCCCTCCTCCGGTGTTCTTGGATCCCGGCGGAAGGCGCCGCCCTCGGTGCCGACGGAGAAAGAGGTGGGCCTTGAGACACCGCACGAGCACCTCCCGAAGCCGTCTCGGCAGTGTGCTGGACCACGACACCGAGCGTCCGGCCCGCGTCCCGGCGTTCGGGCACACCGACGGCGCCGCCGCGATCACGTTGATCACGGATCTGCCGTACGGGCCAAAGGCGGCCGAAGTCGCCCGGGAGGCTGTGACGGTCGCACTCCACGGCGCCGAGGCTGACTTGCTTGATGACGCCCGCCTGATCACGTCGGAGCTCGCGACGAACGCGTTCGCCTCGGGCAGGCCGCCTCTGGTCCTGTGCGTCGACCGCTGGAGTCAGACCGCCGGTGGCCTGGAGGTCGAGATCACGATCACCGACGGCGGCTGTTCTGACCCCGCGCCCTCCTCTCCTCCGGCTGCTGAGGAGGAGGCCGAGTCGGGACGAGGGCTGGTCATCGTCGAGGCCTTGGCCGATGCCTGGTCGCTGACGACCGGTACCCACGGCACCCGTGCCTGGTGCCGACTCAGGCGCGGGTCCCACCACTCGCCCGACGGCACCCATTGATGTCCACGCCCACGACACCCCTTCTTCGAAGGAGGCACCACACGGTGCGCATCGACCATGCCACTCCACCTCCCCCGCCGACGGCCGCCGTACCGGAGGCGGTGCGCCAGCCCCGTGTCGTCGTCGCCCTTCACGAGGGCTTCTATGGCGCGGCGTCGGGTACCGGCTTCAGCAACCGCGCCTTCCTCACGGCCCTCACCCGCCTGCTGCCGCCGGGCCACCTCTCCGTCATCACCCCGCATGTGTCGGAGACAGCGGGAGCGCACGACCGACGGTGGGCCAGCGAGGTCCAGCAGATGCTGCGACAGGCCAAGGCCGACGTGATCACGATCCCGGAGGTCCCTGCGGCGCCGGACTCGGTCCACGGCTCCGTGCAGCTGTGCGACCTGGCAGGCGAGGCAGCCGTACGCATCGCTGATCGAGCGTGCCGGTGCCTTCTCATCGGCCTCGACATCCCGTTCCTCGGGCTGGCCCCCTACACGTCGCCAGCCATGGACCTGCTTCTCGTGCCCCGCTCCACGACCGCGCTGACGCGACCCAAGGACATGTCCCGAGTCCGCTGGGAGCGCGACGCTCTGCGGGCGGCGACCGTCCGAGGCGGGCGGATCGGCGCCATCTCCTCCCATATGCGCGGCCACCTCATCGTCAGCTACGCCGTCCCCCGGGGAAGCATCGTGAGCGTCCCGAACGGGCTGATCCAGGAGGAGATGGCCCGGCCGACGAGCGCGCCGCCCCTGCCTTTCAAGGCACGCGCCGGATTCCTGCTCGCCATGGGCCGTGCGGTGTCGACGAAGGGCTTCGACGACCTCCTGGAGGCGTTGCACCTCCTCAAGGAGCGCGGGGTCCGAGCTCCGCACCTGGTCCTGGCGGCCGTGACTTCGGAGGAGCACGAGCGCCCCACCTCGTATCAGGAGGACCTGGCAGCGCGCATCCGTGCCTACGGCCTGGACGCGACCCTGATCACGCGCTTCACCCCCGCGATCCGCGCCTGGCTGCACAACCCGGCCCTGCGCGCGGTCATCGTTCCTTCCCGAGAGGAACCCTTCGGTCGCATCCCCCTGGAGGCGTTCGCGGCCGGTGCTGGCCCGGTGGTGGCTACCACGGCCGGCGGGCTGGCCCAGACCGTCGTCGAGGGTGAGACCGGCTTCACCGCCGCACCGCGGGACGCCAGGTCTCTGGCCTCCGCACTGCACCGTGCCCTGACCGTCCTGCCCCGAGAGCGCGACCGGCTCCGGAGCGCCGGGGCGGCCCTGGTGCGCTCGCGCCACGACTACGAGGCGAGCATCGGTTCCGTCGTCGAACGCATCGCTCCTTGGGCTCTCGCGCCGGCGTCCAGCGCGGAGGGCCGAGCGCGATGAACCGGCCGGTGGTGTTGATCAGTCTGGAGTCCCCGCACTCCTTCTGGCGGCTGTCCGCCGAGCACGAGCGGGCGCTGTCCGCCGCCTTCCCCGGTGTCGAGTTCCGTACGGCGACCGAGGAGGCCGTGCCGCACCAGCTCGCCGAGGCACACGTCTACTTCGGCTGGACGTTCAAGCCGTCGTGGCTGTTCGGCGCGCCTCATCTGAGGTGGATCGCGTCCCCGGCCGCCGGCACCGACCATCTGCCCGTCGCCGAGGCCCACTCCGTCGGGGTGGCTCTGACCCGCTCGTACGGGTTCCACGGCAGGCCCATGGCCGAGCACGCCATGGGCCTGGTCCTGGGTTTCTCACGCGGGTTGTTCATGAGCCAGCTCGCCCAGCGGAACCGGACCTGGTGGAAGGACGACCTGGCCGAGGAGTTCTTCGACCTGGCGGGGGCGACGATGACCATCGTCGGCTGCGGCAGCATCGGCGGACACCTCGCTCGTGCGGCCCACTCCTTCGGCATGGACGTCATCGGCGTACGGCGGACGCCGCCGGTGACCGCCGAAGGTGGGATCACGTGGATGCACACGTCGGCGGTGCACCAGGCGGTCGCCGTCGCCGACGTGGTGGTCGATCTGCTGCCCGCCACCCGGGCCACCGACCGCTTCTTCGAACACGACCTCTTCACGGCCTTCAAGCCGAAGTCCGTCTTCCTCAACCTCGGCCGCGCGGCGACCGTCGACCAGGCGGCCCTCCTGGCCGCCCTCAACGCCGGCCGCCTTCGCGGCGCCGCCCTGGATGTCTTCGACCCGAAACCGCTGCCTGCCCGCCATCCGCTGCGGCTCCACCCCCGGGTCGTCCTCACGCCGAAGAGCTCCACGCTCAGCCGCACGTACATAAACGAGGCGGTCGCGTTCTTCGCCGACAACCTGCGCCGCTACCTCACCGACCAGCCGCTTAACGGCCTGGCCGAGGTACCCGTTGCCCGCTCTCCCTTCGTAGGAGGCTGACTGATGCCCACCACGCGCCACCACGACCTCGCCACCGCCTTCGCCACGACCGGCCGCAACCACCCCTACCTGGCTTTCACTCTGAACTCGCTCTGCAACCTGGACTGCGTGTTCTGCAAGCCACGCTGCATGCCGGACTACGGGCACAAGGACCGTCCCCTGACCGCCTCCGACTATGCGGCCATCGCCGCCGAGGCCGGCGCCTGGAAGATCAGGAAGGCGCACTGCTCCGGCGGCGAGCCGACCCTCCGGGCGGACATCCTCGACGTGATCGCGGGCCTCGCCGACGGCCTCGGGCCCGACGCCGCGATCGGCATGACCAGCCACGGCAACCTGCGCCGCGGCCTGAGCGTCGAGAAGCTCCACCACGCCGGCCTGACGTACCTCAACCTCAGCCTCCACAGCCTCGACCCCGACCGATCCGCCGAGATCATGGGCGGCGGCGACCCGCGCATCACCCGGCGCACCCTCGACACCGCCCTCGCCCTCGGCCTGCGTGTGAAGATCAACTGTGTTCTCCAGCGCACCTACCTGGACGATGCCTTCGCCGTGGCCGAGCTAGCCCGCGACCTGCCCATCGCCGTCCGCCTGATCGAGCTCCAGAACATCGGCCCCGCGCAGGCGCTGTTCGAGGCCGAGTTCATCAGCGAGGCGGAGGTCCGCGACCGCCTCCACGAGTGGTTCGCGAACGCCGGCGAGGTCGGCAGGGACGAGCTCGGGGTGCGCAGCCCCGGGCAGTACCTCCGCCCGGACGGTTGGGCGGGCTCGATCGGCTTCATCTCGAACTCCAGCTGTGCCACCTGCTCCGACGCCAACCGCATCAAGATCACGCCCACGGGCGTGGCCCGCCCCTGCATCCTCCACAACCGCGACATCCCCCTGAAGCCCCACCTCGTTGACGGCACCCTCGGCGATGCCTTCGCGCACCTCTTCCAGGCAATGCTCGACCGCAATACCAACGACGCGTGGCAGGGCTTCCACTACGTCGACTACGACCTGCGCTGGGACCGGATGGAGCGCCCCGAAGGCAGCCCGGTCCTGCCCCTGCTCCCCCTCCTCACCACGAACGCGGCCCAGCCCGCTTGCTCCCGCGCCTCCACTGGAGAGCGGTGATGGTCATGGTCGAGGCACCGCCCCTGTACCCGGGGCTCGGAGCGCTGTACGAACGCGAGCTGGACGCCCACGGCGTCGGCGCGGTGATGCTCACCCACAAGTGGCAGCCGGCCGACCTGCTGGCTCCCCACTCCGACATCGACGTACGGGTCCTCCTCCCCCAGGCCCCGGCCGACTGGGAGGAGTGGAACCACCGCCTGGCTGCCGCGCACACCTCCGCGGTCGGCCGGGAGGTCTCCCATCGGCGTCTCCTGGAGCACCCGCCCGGCTTCGCCTTCACTGTGGCCGAGGCGGACGAACGGCTCGTCTCCGCGCCCGAGCTCGCAACCTGGTCGCTGATCAGCGGGAGCGCCCGGGACTTCCAGCGCTGGAAGTCCCGAGCCCAGATGGCTCCGTGGTGCGAGGTCGACGAACGGTTCTACCGGGGAATCCTCCAGGCCCGGCTGGGCGGCCGGTACCAGCTGGCTGCGGACAGCACCGACAACGTGGTTGCGGACATCGCCGCCTACCGGCGCCACTGCGTGGCCTGGCACTACCTCGCCCCGTGCTGGTTCGCCGCAGCCGCACTCGCGACACGGACCCGATGCCCAGGCAAGACGGCCGCCCTCACGCAGTGGCGTCCGGACGGGCTGGACGGATACGCCGAGCTGTTCCTCGGGCACGCCGAAGACCGACCCGACGCCCCTCCCCGCAGCCCGCGTCACCTGCTCCGCACGGCCCATGTCGCTTTGGAGGCGGCCATGCGGCGCGTGCCCGACGCGAACCGCCCCGCGGGCCAGGGCGAGGAGCACGCCCGTACCGACTGGGTGATGGCCGCCGGAATGCTTCGCGTACGCGTCGCCCGCTGGCTGTACTACCTCGACCCACCGCCCGGCGTGGCAACCGACTACCTGATCCGGCGCGAGGCGAAGGAACTCCGAGCCGCCGCGCAGGCCCTGAACGTGCTCGCGGCGGGCGGGGCCGCTTCCGCCCAGCAGCTGGCCGCCCGGATGGCGACGCTGATCCCCACCGGACCGACCACCGCCGGCACCCTGCGCGCGACCCTCGCGCTCTGGCACCGGCAGAAGTCCACCGTGCAGGACTTCCTCAGCCTCACCCCCGCTGACGTCCATCCCTGACACAAGGAGTCCAGCCATGCACGCGCGTGCGCCCCTGCCCCGCGCCCTGAAGACGGCGAAGATCAAGATCACGACGAAGTGCAACCGCTCCTGCGACTTCTGCATCTTCGCCGACGGCGCCCAGGGCGAGAACATGTCCATGGAGCTGTTCTCCACCATCCTGGCCCTGCTGGAGACCATCCCCTTTCAGCAGCTGCACATCAACGGCGGCGAGCCCACCGTGCACCGGGACTTCCCCGCCCTCAGCGACGCGGCCCGTACCCGCCTGCCCGACAAGGTCATGGTCCTGGGCACGAACGCCATCACCTTGGCCCGCAACAAGCGGATCATGGAGGCCACCCTCCGCTCGTACGACCAGGTCCTCATCGGCTGCGATGACGAGCACGAGAACTACGACGAGGTCCACGCCGTCGTGCCCCGCCTTCGCGAGGCCGGCAAGACCGTGGTCATCAACAGCGTCCTGGAAGGCATCAGTTCCTCCCGCCTCACGCAGCTCGCGAGGCTGTGCGACAGGTACGGAGCCATCCACGTCACCAACCACGTGCACCACGTCGACGTCGGCCAGCCGGCGAACGAGCTGCGCGGCATCTGCGACCGCTACCTCGACCAGCACCTGATGATCGAGATGGACGGATCCTGCTACCGCTGCTTCAACGCCATGGCGAAGGACGACAGCGAATTCAGCATCTGGGACGAGGACTTCGCGGCCAAGGTGTTCGCGCCCCGCGGCCACCACTTCCGGTTCTGCCTGCGCTGCCACGAGTACGCCGACTCCGGCACCGCCCTCCTCCCCGTCCCGGCCCTCACCGTCTGACCCCATAGCGGAGGTACACCACCATGCCCGCAGTCCTCGGACTGAACTTCCACCACGACACCAGCGCCGCCTTAGTCGTCGACGGCCGCCTCTACGCGGCCGAGGAGGAACGCTGGAGCGGCGTCAAGCACAACCACCCCACCCGCAAGGGCACGCTCACCGCCCCGACCCGCGCGCTCCAGTGGTGCTTGGAGGCCGCCGGCCTCGAACCGCAGGACATCGACGCCGTCTGGGCCGCCTCCATGCGCCCCAACCCCGCCGCCGGCTGGTGGCTGGCCGAGGAGCGTGACGAACTCGCCGCCCTCCTGCCCACCCCGCTCGGCGAACACCTCCGCCTCCTCTCCCACCACACGGCCCACGTGCTCTCCGGCTACCTGCTCTCCGGCCACGACCACGCGGCGGGCCTCGTCATCGACGCCGGCGGCTCCTCCCTCGGATCCGACTTCGGGCCGGGCCGGGAGCGCATCACGGGGTACGACCTGCGGCCCGATCGCATCGACCGCCTCCACCAGGGCATGCCGACCGTCGCCCCCAGCCCGGCCGGGCCCCGGCGTGTCCACTCCTCCCTCGGACACCTCTATCGGAACCTCGCGCGGCGGGTGATCCCACCCGGCGACGAACCCGAGGGCAGCATGATGGCGCTCGCGGCCTTCGGCGATCCCCAGCGCTTTGGAGCGCAGATCCGCGAGCTGGTCCGGCTCGGCGACGACGGCGAGGTCCGCATCGACCACCCCTGGGGCTCGGCGGACAGCAGCACACCGCTGCTGCTCGGGGGCCGGGCCTGGACCGCCGACAACGTCGCCGAGCAGCCGGACCATGAGCGGGCCGACCTGGCCGCCGCCGTCCAGGAGGTCTTTGCCGAATCCGTCGTCCACATCGCCCGCCACCTGCAACGGATCACCAGAGCCTCCACGTTGGTGTTCTCCGGCGGGTGCGCCCTGAACTCCCACCTCAACGGCCAGCTGGCAGCCGACAGCGGCTTCGACACCCTCTTCGTGGCACCGGCCCCGCACGACGCGGGCACTGCCGTGGGCGCCGCGCTCTACGGCTGGCACTACCAGCTCGGCCAGGAGCGCCTTCCGGTGCCCACCGACGCGGCCTGGGGTCCACACCCGGGCGCCCTGCCGGCGACGGCAATGCCGACCGGGTATCGCGCGCTGACCGGCCTCGGCCCGGGGCTGGCGCCCACGGTGGCCGCGCTGCTCGCGGAGAACCACATCGTCGGCTGGGTGCAGGGGCAGCTGGAGTTCGGGCCGCGGGCCCTCGGCCATCGCTCGATCCTCGCCCACCCCGGCTACGACACCACGCGCGACCGGCTCAACACGATCAAGAAGCGAGCCACATACCGCCCCTTCGCCCCGGCCGTCCTCGCCGAGCACGCCACGGAGTGGTTCATGTCGGCGGGCGACCCCTTCATGAACCGCGTCGCCCGCGTCCGCCGATGCCGAGCGGACCGCATCGCCGCGGTCACCCACCACGACGGCACCGCCCGCGTGCAGTCCGTCACCGCCGACCACCAGGGTCTGCACGGACTCCTGGAGCAGTTCCACGAGCGCACCGGACTGCCGCTGCTGCTGAACACCTCCTTCAACCGCAAGGGCACCCCGATCCTGCGGACCGCCGAGCAGGCTGTGGCAGCGGCGGCGGACCTGAGCCTCGATGCCCTAGCGGTCGGCGACACCCTGCTCCTCGCCGACCATGTGCCCGACCCCCGTGCCACGGCCCTCCGTACGAGGTGAGGCGGATGAACCCCATCGACCTGGACCACGTCTTGACCGTGCTCGGCGCCGCCGCGTGGGGCACGGACGAGCAGTCCCGTGCCCGCGTGGCCGGTGCCCTCGCCCTCACCGTCTACGACGGCCACACCCGCGACCAGGGCACGCCCTACCTGGGACACCCGCTCGCCATCATCACGCTGCTCGCCACGGAGATTAGGGTCAGCCAGGTCCAGACCCTTCTCCTCGCCCTCCTCCACGACGCCCTGGAGGTGGCCCCCGAATCGGAGGCGCTGCTCGTCCAGCACCTCGGCGCACCGTTCGCCTGCCGCCTGCGGGCGATGACAGCCGACCACCGCCTCGAACAGCGCCCTAAGGCCGCTGGCGACGAGTCCAGCTGGCGCTTCAAGCAGGCCGCGCTCCCACCCGAGGACCTCCTCGTCCGGCTCGCCGACCGCCTCCACAACCTGCGCGATCTCGCCGCCTCGCCCAACCTCGACCGGCGCCGGCGGTTCCTCCAGAGTCTGCAGGACTTCTACCTGCCGCTCGCCGAAGCAGCCCGTGGCCTCAGCCCTCAGCTGGAGGCCATGCACGCGCTGCTCCACGCCGAGTACGTCCAACAACAACAGGAGGTACGTCCGTGAAGCGGGTCGTCTACTCGATGGAGCCGGTCGGCCGGACCGGCGGCCGGGTCTACCTGCGGATGCTCCACGAGGCGACGGCCGACGACGTGGAGTGGCGCACGGTCCCGGACCACAAGCGCACCTATCGCGTCCGCCGCTGGCGCAAGCTCCGCCACCTCGCCCGCCTGGCCCCGACGGTCCGGGCGCTGGACGACGCCAGCGGAACCTTCGTGTGGGACGACCTGAGCCTGCTGCTCTTCACGCCCGAGATGCGGGCACGCACAGTCTTCCTCCTGCAGCACTACGAGCCGTTGCAGCACGACTCGGCCCCCGTCGAGGCCATGCTCTGGGAACGGCTGTTCCAGGTGCTGCCGCAGTGCGCCGCCGTAGTGTGCGTCGCCCCGTACTGGGCCGACTTCCTCCGGGCCCGAGGCGTCCGCGACGTACGGGTGATCTACAACGCCTTCGACATGACAGAGGTCGAGCGAGCACGTGGCTTCGACCGAGCCGAGTGCCGTGCGGAGTTCGGACTGCCCTCGGACGTGATCGGCGTCTACGCAGGCAAGGCCGTGCACTGGAAGGGCATCGAGAAGGTCTCGGCAGCCCTGGCTGACGCTCCGGGAGTGCGGGTGATCACCAGCGGCAGCAACACCATCGGCTTCGACGGCGCGCACTACGACGTGGAGCGTGAGCAGTACCTGCGCCTGCTGTGCGCCTGTGACGTCGGTGTCTTCATCCCCCGGATGCGGGAGGGCTGGAGCCGCTGCGCGGCCGAGGCCCTACTGCTAGGCCTGCCCTGCCTCATCCGCCCGGTGGCCGGCCTGGGCGACCTCGCCGCGCTGACCGGCCAGCCGACCCCGGACCTCGGCCGCCTGCCAGCGGAGGTCCGGGAACGCGCGACGGCACGCCAGACCGAGGCCAAGGCCGCGTACGAGGCCCTGGCCCGGTTCGATCTGAACTACTTCGGCAACGCCTGGGGCGACCTCCTCGCGAAGGTCGCCTGACCAGCGGCTACGCCTGCGCGGCCAGCTTCTTGGTCGCGGTGTCCAGACGGGTCAGCACGCGGTCCCGGCCGAGCAGCTCCATGGACTCGAACAACGGAAGTCCGATCGTCCGGCCGGTGACCGCGACCCGGATGGGCGCCTGGGCCTTACCCAACTTGAGGCCGTGCTTCTCGCCGACAGCGAGGAGGACGGCCTTGAGGTCGTCCGCCTTCCACTCCGCGACAGTGGCCAGCTCGGCACGGGTGTCCGACAGGATGTCGATCGCACCCGCCTTCATCGCCTTGCTCCACGACGCCTCGTCCTCGACCGGCTCGTCGAGGAACAGGAAGTCCACGTAGCTGGTGATCTCCGACAGCAGCGCAATCCGGGTCTGAGCCAGCGACGCTGCCGCCTCGAAGACGTCCTTGTCGAACGCATCCGGGGCCCACGGCGCGTATGGGGCGACGAGCCACGGCGCGCACGCGGCGGCGAACTGCTCCGGCTCCAAGGCGCGGATGTAGTCGCCGTTGAACGCCGTCAGCTTCTTCACGTCGAAGAAGGCAGGCGCGGTGTTGACGTCCTCGATCCGGAAGAGCTGCTCCAGCTCCTCGTACGGCATGATCTCCCGGTCTTCACCAGGGCCCCAGCCGAGGAGCATGAGGTAGTTCACCATCGCCTCGGGCAGGAAGCCCTCGGCGAGGTAGTCCTCCAGCGCGACCTTGTCGCGGCGCTTGGACAGTTTCTGCCGCTTCTCGTTCACGATCACCGGAAGGTGCGCCCACACCGGCGGCTTGGTACCGAGCGCCTCCCAGAGCAGCTGCTGCTTCGGCGTGTTCGACAGGTGCTCCTCACCCCGGATGACCTGCGTGATGCCCTCGTCCAGGTCGTCGACCACGTTCGCGATCAGGAAGACCGGGGACCCGTCACCGCGAGCGATCACGAAGTCCTCGATCGCACTGTTCGGGAACGCCGGCTCCCCGCGAATGAGGTCGACCACGACGGTCTCGCCCTCGTCCGGCGTCCGGAACCGCAGCGCCCGGCCTTCCTCGAAGGCAAGCCCCCGTTCCCGGCAGAACCCGTCGTACCCGAGGTGATCCGAGCCCGTTCGCTCCTTCAGCTGCTCCCGGGTGCAGTCGCAGTAGTACGCCCGGCCGGCCGCGAAGAGCTGCTGGGCCGCCTCGCGGTGCCGGTCGGCGTTATGCGACTGGAAGTACGGTCCCTCGAAGGCCGTGTCCTCGCCGTGGATGCCGATCGCCGCGAGCGCATTGATGATCCCGTCGATCCACTCCGGCTTGTTCCGGGCCGCGTCGGTGTCCTCGATCCGCAGGACGAACGTGCCGCCGGACTGTCGCGCCACGGCCCAGTTGTAGAGAGCGGACCGTGCACCACCGACATGGAACATGCCGGTCGGGGACGGGGCGAAACGAACGCGAACCGGAGCAGTAGACATGCGCTCCAGGGTACCGACGCCAGACACCCGCCCCGGACCACTCCCGCCTACCCCCGCACCAACATTTTCCGGCCGTCCTCGCCTCCTACTCGTACGTCTCCTTCCATCGCTTGCGGTGGAGCTGGTCCCCTTGTCCCAGGCCGTTCACCGCGCCGAGCGACAGCAGCGAGGCCCCGTTGTTCCACAGCCCGAGGTGATCGCGGTGGACGGCCAGGATGTCGTTCTCCGTGGCAAACGTCTCAGCTGGCCGGGTGAAGTACGTGGTGGCCACGAAGATCGCCACGTCGACCTTGAAATGCACCCTCACCCCCAGCAGGTCACGGACCTCCCGGCTGGGGATCTTGCTTTTGGGCGTGTACCGCTTGCACTGGATCACCATGGTCCGCCCGTCGGGGAGGCACCCCAGCACGTCCGCCCCGTTGTCGTGGGAACCGCCGACCCTCCGCACATCGGTGCACCCATCTCTTCGGCACAGGTCCACGACGAAGTCCTCGAACTCCGTGCCCGTCATCGCGTCGACTTCGGCAAGCGTCCGGTGCCCAGCCTTCACGGCCTCGTCATGCCGCCACCGCCGATCACCGCCCCTGATGAACCGATCGGTGCGCCACAACCACCACCCACCGCCGACAAGACCACCGAGAACGAGTGCACCGACGAGATAGGGCCAGATCGCGCTCCAATAGGCCACCAGGAGGACGACGCTCACGCCCCCGGCGATGGCGCCGCCGCGGAACCGCTGAGCTCGACGCTTCCGAGCCGCTGTTCCTCGCCGCTTCCGTACCGCCGTCATGGCGCCCTCCCTCGTCCCGTGCAGCAGTCTCGGGAAGCGTGAGGTGCCCGAGAAGGGCGCAGTTCAGCCAATGGCTGGTCGTAGTCAGGGCGGCCGGGGCCCGCACCGCGAACGGGGCACGGGTAACGGAGACGATCACAGGATTCCGGGTGGCCCTACTCAGATGCCTTCCGAATGGGTGACTACGGGAGCATGCAGCTGGCTCCATACCTTTCGAGTCTGGATGGTGGTTGCTCCAACCCGTCGGCTGCGTTTTGCTGGGAGGCATGGCACAGTCCCTCACTCCTCAGGCTCTGGAACAGCAGCGTGGGTTCCGAGGTATGAGCGTGAAGGAGCTGGCCGAAGCAACTGGTGTCTCACCTGGATCCGTGCGCCGCTGGGAGGCTGGCACACAAGCGGTAAGCGACCGAGCCTTCGGGCGCCTGCTGAAGGTGCTGCGCTGTGATGCGCAAGACTTGGCTGCAGGAGAACGGGGGACCGAAACGCTGCAGGATCTGCGTCGTCGGGCGGGTATGAGTACCGCCGAGGTCGCTTCGCTACTTCGCCGCAAACGAGCATCACAAGGTCTTCACATCAGCGCCGAGAAGATACGTGACCTTGAGCGTGGTCGCCCGGTGCGCGGGCAGGCTTGGCTGTCGCCCGAAACTCAAGGCCGAGTGGCACGGATGCTGGCCCAGGTCTACGGACTTTCTGACCGCGTAGTCATTGATGCCTGGCGCCGCACGCGCCCGAACGAAGTGGCCCCCGCGCTTCCCGCTCGTCGGCCTCGCAACGCGTCCGAGAAAGCGCTGACAACCTGGAGTGAGCTCAATGAGCGGCAGCGCAGCTACCTGACGTGCATCTTCCATCAGGATCAGGAGGCAGAAGAGGAACAGCGCCAGAATCGCTATGCAGGGGGCACTCACCGCCCCGCTGCAGCATGGAGACGGCTGACCTTGGCACTCAGTGCGCCAGCCGACCTCGTCGGCTTCACCCGCATCCAGGAGCGGCTCCGGGAGGCCGGCATTCACGACCCAGGGACCGGGTCCTCCGTCAGCGCACTGGACAGACGGGGGCTGATCACCGTTTACCGGGATCGCCTGTACGTCGATGGACTGGGGGATGTTCCTCGTACACGCGTAGAGATGACTCGGCACGGCCGAGCGGTCGCACGCGCAGCGCTCGGGGTTACTCCCGCTCCAGCACCGCCCGCAACGCTACTGTCGCCGTGGCTGTGGAAGATCGTGGTTCGTGTCGCGCGGGCAGGGGCGCAAGGCGTGGACGGCAGCCTCGCCGGACGGGGACCGCACTACCTTGCCGTCGGCCAGAGTCCCGACGGGCGTACACCCAGCCGCGGCTTCATTGTTCTGCGCCTCCCTGACGGGACGGACCACGGACGTTACCGCTGGTTCCTCACCGATTCCGGCCGACGCCATATCAAGGACCACATCGATACCTACCGCTCTTTGTATCCAAGCGTCGAAGTTGATTCGATCGCACCGACGTTCGTCTAATCACCCCAAAGGGTGAAGCTGAGGTCCATTGTCAGTGCGGTGTCGTAGCCTCCACACCGATGACGCGACACGGAGACACGACCACGGTCCAGCAGACCCATGTCCTGCTGGAGATCGTCAAGGCATTCGCGGTGTGTGAACACGCGATGGCTGCCGGGGAGCTGACCGGCCCCCGGCGTCTGGACCGCCTCATGGAAGCCCACGGGATTCTGATGGCCGCGTGTGGCCCCGGACACCACATCCCCTTCGATGAACTGATGGGCAGACTCACCGGTGAACGGGCCGGGTCTCTCGAGCGGTTGCTGCCCGAATGGATCAACGCCGAGGAGCTCGCCGGCGTCCGGCTCTTGGAGAGCGACGGCGTCGCAACCGAGGACGGCTTCGACTTCCGGCACGAAGCGCAGCGTGTCATGCGCGCTGCAGAGAAAGTCGGGAAGTTCAGCGGTCAGGTCACCAAACCCAAGCTGGATGACGAGTACAGCCAAGAGTCCGTCTTCAGCGCGATCAAGGGCCCCTTCTACGAGAGGCACCGCAGGACACTGGTTGAGAACCCGACCGTACCGAGGAAGGATCTGGCTACCCTCAACCTGCCATCTCGGGCCTACGACTTCTACCGCCCTATCGCGCAATACGCGCAGTACAGCGGCTGGTGGTGGCCCTGTCCGGCCTGTCAGTGGCCGATGAAAGTGACGACAGACCGATCCAACGGGCGTATCCGCGGCCAAGTCCGCTGCCTGTACCCCTGGCACGATGAGACAGGCGCGTCATACGAGTTCGTCGTGACCGCTCGCCGGAAGACGGCGCCCGAGCTGCAACCGACGTTCGAGTGCCGAGTGCCGTCGGGCCGATTCGCCCCGCTGTGGACCGGTGCCGTTCCGCTCGTGCCGGAGGCCCGAGCGGTGGAGGATACGGTCGTGCTGGTGCGGCCCGTGTGGCGATACACCGTGGTCCCCGGACTTCCCGAGCTGGCCCTACATCGGGCAGTGTCGGCCAGCCTCGAGGGAACACCCTGGACATCGCACCTGTGGCCCAACGGGGATCAGTGCGACCTGTGGATGACCCATGCCGACAACGATGCCCCCCGGTTCATGGCCGACTTCAAGGACTACACCTGGTCCAACCATCTGGTCAGCAAACTCGACCTGGACGGCGGCGACCGGGGCGGCGCCGAGTATTTGGTGGTTCCCGACCATCGCAGGGAGCAAGTGGACCAGCTCGATGCGGTGTGCCGCAGACACAGGATGAAAGCGGCGATGACCGCGACGGAATACCTGGAGATGGTCATCAACCACGCCAAGGGGGGCCGGGCATGAGCGGCGACATGACGGGCACGGAGGCTGGCCTCGCCGGAGCACTCGCACTGGCCGCCCACTACTTCCCACGCAAGGACGACGAGGGTCACGTCCTGGCCGGCTTCGAGGAAGCCACGTTCTTCGCGCACCGCAAGCCACAAGCCTGGTCCGAATGGGCGGCCTTGCCCAGCACTGAGCGAAACCTCATCCGTCAGGTCATGACCTTGATGGCCCAGGAGTGGACAGACCCGAAGAAACTCCGGACCTCGGTGCTCGCCATGCTCGGAGTCCTCTCATCAGAACCGGACATCACCGACCGCTCCGGAGGCGCGCTGCGTTTGCCGCCCGGAGATCCACACCTGGCGGACGCAGCGATCCCGCGGATGGGAGGTGACTTCCTCGGCTACGTGCAACGCGTCACCGGCCCCTTCTTCACCTTCGGCAAGCGCCCCAAGGCCCAGGCGTTCGCCGGCCCGGGAAAGCTGAAGACGAGGACTGCCTACCTGGGCCCGGAGCACGGCACGACCAGCAGGGAGATCTTCATCCCGGCTACGCCCGACTTTCGGGAAGCACCCGGACATGAGCTCCTGCCTCAGGTGCACACTCGGCCGCCGCGTGACCGGGTCGCGCCGACCGTGGAGCAGCTGTTGGAGGTCGCCAAGACTCTCAGCGGGCAGGACAAGAGCGTCCGCTACCTGCACAAGGTGCTCAAGCGGTTCTTCAAGAGCATGAAGACGACGACAGGAAAGCTGACCGAACTCGACCTGACTGCTGGCGATCTGCAGCTGCTCAACGCTCCTACAGGAAGCGGCAAGACTGTCCTGGTGAGGGTTCTGGCCTCCTGGGCTGCTCTGAACGACCGACGCATCACTCTCGCCGTCACTGACGTCCGGGCCACCTTGGAGATGGCCTGGGACATCAACAACGACCTGGCCTATCTCCACAACATCAAACGACTCGCCGAGTTCACTCACTGCACGCCGTTGATGTCCCCATCAAGCATGCACCGGCGCGCCATGGACTACGCAGCCCTCGGCACCTCCACCCAGATCGACGAGTGGGACCGTCGCGCCAAAACGGACATCGGCCTTCTGTCGACAGGATGCGCGCAGCGAGCGCTGATGGACCCGCCCACCCTGTACCCCTATGGGGAAGAGAACTGCACCTCGCTGACCTCAGAGGCCACTGGCTCCAACCGGCTGACCTGCCCGTTCGCACCGACGTGCGGCAAATTCCAGCAGTTCTACCGAGCCACCAACGCGGCCGTCATCGTCACCAACCACGCAAACCTGCTCGAAGGACGCACTCGCATCGGTGTCGTGCTAGACGGCCAAGAGTGGCGTGGTCAGGCGCGCGGCACCCGAGGCATGAGCGTGCTGGAGCTGACTCTGCGCTCCTCCGACGCTCTTGTGATCGACGAGATCGACGCCTTCCAGACGGCGGCGATCAGCCGCTGCACTTCGGAGATCACTCTCGCCTCCCGGAAGAGGACAACCGCACTGCGGGAGATCGACTCCGACGCGAAGAACCTTCCCGTTGTCCACGAGATGGGGCTCGTCTCACCGGTCAGCCATGCCCGCCTCATGGCCGAGATGCTGCTGCTGTGGCTCTGCTCCGGTCGTGGGCTGAAGCTGAATCCCGGCAACGAAACGGATGGCCCCGACGGCGCCGGCCGCGACAACACCGGCTGGCGTCTGGCCCACTCACGGGACCGCGAGATTCTCCAGATCCTCTTCCCCGAGGCAACTGCGGCCGAGGACATTCCGCCCGAGCTCTTCGCCTTCCTCAACGAGATCATGCCCGCCCACTGGTACGGCTCCGAGCCGGACGAGGAAGAGTTCGACCTCCCCGAAGGCGCGGACTGGGACGCCGTTCAGACCGCCCTGATGACGCTCACAGCGCAGCGCGGCCAGGACCACCTCACAGACACCCGCGACGAGATGCGCAAGCTTCTCCTCGGGCTTGTGCCAGATGCGCACCGGCAGGCTGCTGTGATCAACCTGCTGGTCACCCGGACTGTGCTGCGCGAACTCGACGGCGCACTCGACGAAGTGCGCGCGCAGGCACAGACCCTGCGTTACCTGGACCTGGGCTCGGTCCGCAAGATCCTTGAGACCATGCGCAGCAGCACGGTGGCCACCCTTTACCCCCTGGCGATGCTGGGCCGCTCCATCCACGGCTACCAGATCAAAGGCATGGACAACAAGGAGAAGGAAGCGGAGCTCCTCTCCCGGTCGTTCGGAGGCGATCCGCATACGTTCGTTTCCGAACTGGGCGGCCTCACATCGCTGTTGACCGCGGGCGTGCAGCGGCCCGTCATGGGGCTGTCGGCCACCGCCTACCTGCCACAGGCCGTGCAAGAGCACATCCACGCCCCGGTGCGATGGTGGCTGCCCGATACACGCCCCGAATCCATCGTCACCCTTGCAACACCCGTACGTAGTGGCGCTGGCGACGCGATGCGTATCGGTGGTCTGCCACCGGAACTTAAGCCCAACGCCCTGCGAGATCTCGGGCGGGGTCTTTACGAGCAGCAGCTTGCCCGACGCCTGACCCACCTGCAGAAACGGGAGCCGGAGCGAGCCCGCGTCATTCTCACCGTCAACTCCTACGAGCAGGCCGCCCACCTCGCTTCCGGAGTGGCGCAAGCCGACGGTCTGAACCACCGGGTCTGCCTGCTCGTGAAGAAGGCAGAGAAACAGAACTACGAGGAGCACCTGCCTCCTCACGTGGACAGGATGGTCCGCGAGGAACTGAAGGATTTCCCCGAACGAGGGGAGATCCTGATCGCTCCCCTCGCTGTCATCGGACGAGGTCTGAACATCGTCGTTGGCACACGCTCCGCAGTCCGCGACATCTACCTCTGTGTCCGGCCTGTCCTCAGCATCGAGGACACCGACTGGCTGCACGCGAGCGTCAACGCCGCCGGCGTCAACGCCCTCCCTGTCGGCGGCAGCGACACCCCGCTGGCCGAGTTGCGCAACGCCGGGGAAGCCTCCTGGAAGCAACTCTCCAAGATCCTCCGCTCCCCGGCTCGCTTCTCCAACATGGACCACGACCTGCGCAAGGAACTCGTGGCAGGAATGCTCGTCCTGCTCATCCAGCTCGCCGGCCGAGCCCGCCGCGGCGAGACTGACATGACCCTGCACATCGTGGACCATGCCATCCATGACCAGAAGTTCAGTTCCGATCTGGCCACGATCATCAAGCAGATCTATGCCGACTGGAACCCCGAGCAGCGCGCAATCATGAATGAGCTCTACGGTCAAGCACTTCAGGCATTCCTCACCTACGCAGGGCTCGATCGCGAGATGCTCTGAACGACCTACATCCACCCCCGCCCTCTCCGGGTGCAGGCGGGGGCTGCTTTCCCTTTTCGGGAGAAAAGCCGAGAGAAGAGGTAAGACCGTCCATGGGGCGTCGCAACACGCAGCGGGATCTCACCGCACACACCACATCGATCAAGTGCACCCCGCAGCTCCTGGACGGCATGACCGCCCTGGTCTGGGGCTTCGGTGACTACCACTCGCCGACGCGCAGAGCCTGGCGTGACCTGGGCAGCACGGCTAGCCGCAACAGCAAGCGGATCGCAGGCGTACAGGACTCTGACCCCTTCCTGATTCCGTACTCCATCGCGGTCACCGTCCTCCAGCAGATCACTGACGGGTATGTGTACCTGGACAGGGACCTGGCGTTCATGGTGACGCTCAGCCCCGTCGAACCCGCCGTCCTCAAGAACGTCTTCACCTACCTGGAAGGGATCGTCCGCAAGATCCCGCTCGACGAGATCCCGTTCATGGACGAGCCCACTCTGGCGAAACTCGTGGGCGGCGCCACCCCGCAGTCGCTCAGCCTCGCCGAGAACATCCTCGCTCAGAAGGACGACAGGCCAGCCAGCCCTGACAGCTGGGCCTATCAGGCGGTGAGGTGGCATATCGCGAAGAAGCTGGCCGCTAAACCGCTCTTGGACACGGAAGTGGAACCGGTCCGCGAGCTGTACGAGACGAAGGACGGCGAGACGAAGGAACGCATCGTCGACTGGCAGCCGTCCGCCAACACCGCGGCCGTGTATTACCGCCCCGACAGTGACGGCGACCTGATCGCATGGGACCACCCCATCGGCCCGCTGTTCGCCTCCCTGGCCCATCCTGTCAACCTCAGCGAAGCTGCCACCGCCCGTCCCAAGGACCCCACGCGGACGCAAGTCCAGTACGCCATGTCCCGCGTCTCGGTGAAGATGGCCACCTACACCGCCGAGCCCAACCCCGTCCTGAACCTGAACGCACACATCCGCCGCGTCAACAACACCGTGGTCCACGCGCGCACTGCCTTGCTCGATCAAGGGACGCAGCGCCCGCTGTTGTCCCTCGCTCTGGACGGGTGGGGCCTGCGCCAGGCAAACAAACACGCGCTGGAGATCCTGGCGAAACTCGACGCCGACCGGACTGCGCTCACAGCCTTGGAAGAGCGCGTTGCCGACGAACGCCACCGCCTGAACCTCAGGGACGAGAACGGTAAGAGGATCGACATCCTCACGCCCGCGCCCGGCACCATCCGGCCGACCATGCCCAAAACGGACTCCTTCGCTGTCGGTGCCGGGGCCGGCATCTACCAGCTCTCTCTTCTCCAGGACCAGATCCGGCGCGCCTTCGGCGACACCGTCTCTCTGCTCCAACTGAAGTCGAAGGGGAACGTGTTCGGCAAGCGGCTCCACGAACCCGCCACCTCGGCGCAGGTGAAGGAGAAGAAAAAGCGAAAGAGCGACGGGGACTACATCGACCTCATCGGTAATCCCTCGCCCGACAGCATCCGACGGTCCATCGAAGCTGCCGGCTACACCAAGCTCCGGATCCTGTGCCTCTGGTACCGGGACGAAACCCTCACGCGCATGATCCATGGTCTCGCCCACCCCTACAGCCTCAACCCGGGACAGATCGACCCCGACCCCAGCGGAAAGGACATCACGCCTCTCGCGGAGGGTATCGAGGCAGTTTTCTGCAACGCCGAGGCCCTGCTGAAACACGGTCCTGGAAAGGAGAGGGCCTCGGACGCCGAAGCCCTCATCAGCCAGTTCACGGAACCGGGCGTGCTCCTCGCGGCCTGGTGCGAGACGGAGCTCCCTGTCCGCGGGGATGAGCACGAAGGCATGAAGCCCGCCGAGGTGAAGTCCGCCCTCGCCGAGAATGACGCCAAACACCAGGTAGTACGGGAGCTCGCAAAGGCCGCAGTGCCATCTCAGTTCTTGGTCGGCCGCACCTACGACCCGTTTACCAAGTCGTTCAGCACCGTCAAGAGGCCCGCTGCGGCGTTCGAAGACCACCGCGTCTACATGGGGCAGCTGGACCTGTACCGATCGTGCGGCGTGATCGACGATCGGTTCGAGCGTGCTCTCTACCCTGAAGACGACCCCTATCCGTTGCCCCGCATGGCCTTCGTGGGCATCCATATCCGCAAGCAGGCCACCGATCGCAAGTACAAGGGACAACCCAAGAGGATCATCACCGCCACCGCGGTGATCCCGTCCCACAAGGCCGGCGAGCCCTGGCGCATGCTCGGTTGGAGCAACATCCACCCGCAGTGGGAACACTACGCGCGGGCGCAGAGCAATTTCCATGCCTCCAACTACCCGCTGCACACACAGGACGGACAAGGTGAGATGCAGCGTTGGGCGCAGGCCGGCGAGGACGTCCGTACCGCCCTCCAAGACCTCAGCGACGAGCTCTATGGGCTCCCGTACGCCCTGATGATCGACGGCCACGCCAGCCGCCGTGTGTGGCCGGGCCTGCATAACAACAAGCAGGGCCTCCCCCCGGACCCGAACGACCCGCGCCTGTGGCTCCCGGGGAGCGGCCTGCCCGCTTCCTGGAACCCCGTCAGCATCATCCGCATGAATTGCGCGCAGGCCGAGATGCCACGTCTCGTATCCGTCACCGAGACGCTGAAGAACGGCACCACCAAGCCACTCAAGACCTCCAGCGACCTCTACTACCCGGAAGATCGACCCGAGGGGCATCCATGGTTCCTGTTCACCGAGCCCCGCAACTACGGTAAGAAGCGCCACGGACAGTGGAAATCCCGCTGGCGCGCGGACCCGGGCAAGGCGTCAAAGAACGCTGACGAGCGCAAGGAGAACGAGCTCAACTCCCCTTGGTACAGCATGACCACGCGCGAAATCACCCCGATGCACACACTCAACGGGTACGAGCGCGAGGCCCTCGCCGTCGCCGCAGCCCGACTCAGCCACCAGGCACTCTCGTGGTCCGACCGGACCCGCTACCCCGCGCCACTTCACGCCGCACTGCAGATGGACCTTGGCCACCCCCAGTTCCGGCGTTCCGAGCCAAAGGACCAAGCGAGCCTCGACATCCTCAAGGAAGCCAGCGGCACCGACGCTTAAGCTGGCGTTGGCCCAGCCGTCGACGACA
The DNA here is from genome assembly GCF_042733785.1 of Streptomyces sp. NPDC059695. NCBI lineage: Bacteria > Bacillati > Actinomycetota > Actinomycetes > Kitasatosporales > Streptomycetaceae > Streptomyces > Streptomyces sp. NPDC059695. The sequence continues at coordinate 294,416 of NZ_JBHWFF010000004.1, forward strand.
CCGCACAGAGCTGACGCACCGCCGCCGCAGGGCGGCACCGCACGGAACAGGGCCCGGACCGCGACGCGCGGTCTGGGCCCTGCTGCCGAATCGGGGCTCTGCCGCCGTACTGGCTGCCGTACCTAAGAATCCAACTGCTGCTCGACCGCTGCTTCGTAGAAGGCATCCGCGAGTGCGACGATGATCGAGTTGATAGCCGGCCCGTCGGTGAAGAAGTAGTCGGCCATCGTGTTGTGGGCGTCCTGGTTGTCTGCGACCGCCTCCGTAACGGCTGCCTGGAAGTCCTGCGACTCCACGAACTGCTTCTTGGAGTTCACCTTGGTCTGCTTCACCAGGTTCGGGTCGGCGAGCAGCCGCTGGACGAGGCCCTGCACGAACTCCCTGATCTGGTACTCGGCGAACGACTCAGCGCCGAAGAGGTCGTTCATCTTGTCTATGACGACCTGGAGCGCGACGTACTTCGGGTCCTTCTTCGTTCCCGTGCCGGCGGCGCTGATGCCCTTCAGCTGCCCGTCACCCACGAGCGAGATGTCGACCGGGATCGCCTTGTTGTGCTTGACCCCGACCAGCACCACGTCAGAGAGGTCGACGTCGGCCGCCCACGCGGACTCGGCGATGACCTTCTCCAGCAGGCGCAGGAAGATCGAGAGCATCTCCATGTAGGGGTCGCCGTAGTCGACGATCTGGGACATGAAGTCATAGAGGCGTACGTAGGTGGAGACGTCCTTGCGGAACAGGTCGAGCGCCTGGAGCGTGACCTTGTCCTCTTCCTCGATCGCCCGCGCGTAGCGTCGCCGGAAGTCGTGCTGCGCCGGGCTGATCGCCGCCGAGAGGGCGTTGTTGCCCTTCCGGGTCACCCACAGTTCGGCGACCTTGCGGACGTCATCCTCGGTGTAGATTCCGGCCTGGGCGAGCTTGTTCGCCAGGTGGACGACGACGTACGGGTCGGTCTCGGTCTCGAGGGTCGCGTTCTTGAAGTACGGCTCGAAGGCCGCCTTGATGTCCTCGGGCTTGTTGGCGAAATCGATGACGAACGTCTTGCGCTTCTGCTCCCCACCCGCGGTGCGGTGGGTGCGGTTGAGTCGCGAGAGCGTCTGCACCGCGGCGACCCCCGACAGCTTTTTGTCGACGTACATCGCCGAGAGTAAGGGCTGGTCGAAGCCGGTCTGGAACTTGTTGGCGACCAGCATGATCTTGTACGTATCGCCCTTGAACGCGGCTGCCAGATCAGCCCCGGCACCGGGGTTCATGTTGGTCTCGGTGAACTCGTCATCCTTCGACGGCTGCGGGCCCCAGTCGCTGTGCCAGGTCTCGTCCTCGGCCATCGTCACCCCGGCAGAGAAAGCGACCAGGGTGCGGTAGTTGTACGAGGCGTCCTCGGCGCTCCGCCTGGCGATGTAGGCGTCGATGGCCCGCTTGTACTTCACCGCGGACTTGCGCGAGTCGGTCACCACCATCGCCTTCGCCTTGCCTTCGAGGAGGTAGGCGACGTTGGAGTGGAAGTGCTCGACGATGATCCGCACCTTCTGGCTGATGTTCGTCGGGTGGAGCTGCACCCACCGCATCAGGCCCTTGCGGGCGGCGCCCTCCTCGACCTCCCCTCCGTCACCGCTCTCGGCCCTGCCGGCGATCTTCAACGCGGTGTCGTAGTGCTGGTAGCCCTTGAGCACGTCGAGGATGTAGCCCTCCTCGATCGCCTGCTTCATCGAATACAGGTGGAACTCGTACGGCTTCCCGTCGGCGCCCTTGCGGCCGAACAGCTCCAGCGTCTTGTTCTTCGGCGTCGCAGTGAAGGCGAAGTAGGAGATGTTCTCCGACTCGGCCCGCTCGGTCATCTCCGCGGCCAGCAACGACTCCACATCGATCTCGCCACCATCCTCGATCTCCTTCACCTCCTCAGCGGTCAGCACCTGCTTCAGCTTCGAAGAGATCTGACCCGACTGGGAGGAGTGCGCCTCATCGGCGATGACGGCGAACCGCTTGCCCTTCAGGCCGGCGTCGCTCCGTATCTCGTCCAGCGCATGCGGGAAGGTCTGCATCGTCACGACGATGATCAGCTCACCGTTCTTCAACGCCTGAGCCAGCAGACCCGACTTCGACTTCGCGCCGGCCTTGCGGACGTCTTCGGGGCTGATAGTCGCGACGATCTTGCCGGTGCCGTCGATCTGCCGGATCGCATCCTGCAACTGGGAGTCGAGCACCGTGCGGTCCACGACCACGATGACCGAGTCGAAGACCTTCTGGTCATCGACATGTAGCCGCGCCAGCCGATGGGCTGTCCAGGCGATGGTGTTCGTCTTCCCCGACCCGGCCGAGTGCTCAATCAGGTACCGCTGCCCGACTCCCTCCTCCTTCACCGCCTCGACGATGCTCGTGACGGCCTCCCACTGGTGGAACCGCGGGAAGAGCATGCTCGTACGCCGCACCGAGTTGCCGGTGGTGACGTCCCACTCCTCCTTGGTCTGCACGATCATCAGCCGCCCGATGATGTTCAGCCAGGCGTGCTTCTCCCAGACGCGTTCCCACAGGTACGCCGTCGCCGACCGTTCGTCCTCGCCAGGCGGGTTGCCGGCACCGCTGTCGAAGCCGATGTTGAAGGGCAAGAAGTGGGTCTTCTCCCCCTCCAGCCTCGTGGTCATCGCCGCCAGGCCGTTCGAGACAGCGAAGTGCACCAGTGCCCGGTGCCCGAACGACAGCAACGGCTCCGGCCGCCCGTTCGTCAACGGATTGCGATCACGCTTGTACTGGTTGACCGCCTCGTCCAGCGACTGGGTGAAGTCGGTCTTCAACTCCACCGTTGCCACCGGGAGCCCGTTGACGAAGAAGACCAGATCGATACTGCGCTGGTCGGCGGTCGAGAAGTGCACCTGCCGCACCACCCGCACCCGCATCATCCCGTAGTGTGTCGTCGTGGTCTCGTTGAGTGACGTCTCGGGACGGAATTGCGCCAGCTTCAACCGGCCGCCGCCGATGTACTGCACCCCGTTGCGCAGCATGTTCAGGGTTCCGCCGCCGTGCTCCAGCGGCCGGTCCAGCGCCGCGGTCAGTACATCGAGGAACTTTTCCTTGGAGCCCGCCGCTTTCAACGCCTTCTCGTACGCCAGCCTCTGCGTATCCTTCAGCCACTCGAACAGGTCCTTTGGGAACAGCGCCCGCTCCCGGTCGTATTCACCACCGTCACGATCATGCGTCGAGTACAGCCAACCGTTTTCCTCCAGGTATTCGCAGATCTCCGTCTCGAAGACGTCCTCGTTGTGATCGGCCATCACGCCGCCCCCCGTGCGTCGATCTGCCCCGTCACCGCCGCTGTAATAAGCGCTGCATGTCGCTCCTGAGCAAGCTCGACGAACCTCTCCGACTCGACGATCAGTGTGTCGGTCTTCGCATCCTGCTCGTCGAGGTGCGACGCAATGCGGCGCTGCTCTTCTACCGGCGGCAGGGAAATGGGCAACCGGCCAAACATCGCCCAGTTACGGAAGTCGACGCTGCGTTCACGCACATTCGGAGCCTGTGTGACGAGGAAACCGCTGCGCCCTAGATACCGCAGCAAGCGAGCGACGTATGCCAGGTCATCTCCAGCGGTTGCTTCGCAGACGTGATACACCGGCGTAGCATTTCCGTGGCTATCAGAAACTCCCACAGCGCCCGCAAATCCGTCGAGGGCATGGAACACCAGGTCTCCCGGACGAATCTCTTGGTATCCATGCTCGGTGTTAGAGAAGGTATAGCCGTCCTCCCGGCGGTTGCTTCGAAGGGTCACGACGCCGTCGCGAAAAGCAGTAACAACGCCCAAGCCTGACAGTGCGGGGCGAGAGAGAGGTCGAAGTACTCGCTTGACTGTGGTGTGACGAGCCCGAGACGGCGCCCCCAGAAGGGCATCAGCTTCTGCATCGCGCCGCTCGCGGAGCATCTCGATCAGTCGCTTCTGCTCCTCGATGAGCACGTCGATACGCGCCGTCTCACGGTCGAGAAAGTCGGCGATGGCACCCTGCTCCGGCAGTTCTGGGAGTGGGATCTGAACTCGCCCAAGCCGTTTCCTCGGGATTCGCTGGCGTGTGGCCCCATCCTGAAGGCTCGCCATAAAACTGCGGGTCGGTGCAGCATTGACCGCATAGGTGACATAGCGCCTGTCTGCCTTGGTGTCGTCGCAGCGGAGAACAGCGACATCGACGACCGTCACAGCGCGCCCAACCTCTTGGGGAACAATGCAGGCACGACCCAATGGGTCTGGCATTCTCGCGATTAGGACGTCGCCAGCCAGCACAGGCGAGCAGTTGAGTCGCCCGAAGGCTGCTTCATTGATACGCCTGTCCGACCGGTCACGAAAGAAACCATCTCCAATATCAGCCAATTGAAGGAGTCTGATCTCGCCGTCTGGATCTTGATCCTTGCTCTCTACCCAGTCTCCGTCGTGAAATCCGCCCGAAACAGCGAGCGAAGCAAGAGAAACCTGCCTCACTTCTCGACCTCCCTCAACAGGTCGAGGATCTTGGCGACCTGCTTCTCCAGGTCGGCATCGATCTCTGCAAGGGGGCGAGGTGGAACGTACCTGTAGAAGTGGCGGGTGAAGGGGATCTCGTAGCCGGTCTTGGTCTTGGCCCAATCGACCCAGGCGTCAGGAACGTGCGGCTTCACCTCCGCGTCGAAGTACGTCTGGATGACTTCACGCTCCCCTGCGGCTCCGACGGTTGAGCCACCGTATGTGAAGGGCACGTTCTCGGTGTCACGCTTCTTCGAGTCGGGCTTCGGGCTGCCCTTCCGGTCGACGACAGGGTTCCCATCCTCATCGAGCAGGGGACGCTCGACGGTGACGGTCCAGTAGCCGAACTCGTCGTTGCGCAGCACCTTGGAGAAGTCAGGATCGGCGTCCTCGAAATCGGCGTACAGCCGCACGATCTCAGCGCGATCATGGTCGCTGATCTCGCGTCCCTTAGACCCGAGGTTCTTGCGCATCTTGGTCCAGAACGACGTGCCGTCGATGAGCTGAACCCTGCCCTCGCGGTCGGGGTGCTTGGTGTTGTCGAGGATCCAGATGTAGGTGGCAATGCCGGTGTTGAAAAACATGTTGGTCGGCAGGGCAACGATCGCCTCGACCAGGTCGTTCTCCAGCAGCCACCTGCGGATGTTGGAGGGGCCGGATTCGGCGGCGCCGTTGAAGAGCGGCGAGCCGTTCATGACGATGCCGACGCGGCCGCCGCCGTCCTCGGGTACGCGCATCTTGTGGGCCAGGTGGAGCAGGAAGAGCATCTGGCCGTCCGAGGTCGCGGGGAGTCCCGGCGCGAATCGGCCGTAGGGGCCGGCGGAGTCGCGCTCCGCCTTGACTGCCTTGGCGTACTGCTTCCAGTCCACCCCGTAGGGCGGGTTGGACATGCCATAGTCGAACTGGCGGCCCTTGAAGGCATCGTCAGTAAGCGTGTTGCCGAAGGCGATGTTGGTCGCGTCGTGGCCCTTGGCGAGCAGGTCGGACTTGCAGATGGCGTACGACTGCGGGTTGTACTCCTGGCCGTACAAGCTCAGCTTCGCTTCGGGGTTCTCGGCGAGCAGGTGCTCCTCTGCCAAAGAGAGCATGCCGCCGGTGCCGGCGGTGGGGTCGTACAGCGACCGGATGATGCCGTCCTCGGTGAGGTCGACGTCCTTTTCCGCGAAGAGGAGGTCGACCAGCAGTCGGATCGCGTCGCGCGGCGTGTAGTGGTCTCCGGAGGTCTCATTCGCGGCCTCGTTGAACTTGCGGATGATGTACTCGAACGCATCCCCCATGTCCGCGTTGGACACCTCGTCGGGGTGCAGGTCGACGTCGCCGAAGGACTGGACGATCTCGCGCAGGAGCCCAGCCTTCTCCAGGGCCAGAATCTCCTTCTTGAAGTCGAAGGACTCGAACACGTCCACGTCGGCGGAGAACCGGTCGATGTAGTCAGCGAGGTTGTCCGCCAGCCCGTCCGGATCGGCCAGAAGGTTCGCGAACTCGTAGTTGGAGGTGTTGTAGAAGCTCCGCCCCGTGACCTTCTTGACCTCGACCTTGAGCCGGTTCGGGTTCTCGTACCTCGCAGCCAGCTCCCGTACCGCCGCGCGGTCCGGCTCGAGGATGCAGTCGAGCCGTCTCAAGATCGTGAACGGGAGAATCACCGTCCCGTACTGGTTGGGGCGATAGGGGCCCCGAAGCCGGTCAGCGAGTGACCAGATGAAGCTACCGAGCGTGCTCACAAGGTTCCTTACGAGAATCGTCTAGCAGTGCTGATCACTCTGCCAGAGGCAGCAGCCAGCGTCCCATGGTTCAGCTATGGGACCTCCTCGACGTGCTCTTGCCGATCGACCCCGGAGCCTGCGCGTGCTGCCGGAGCGGAACTTCCCTAAGCGTTGGAAGATGGCAAAACGAAACAGGCTCGGCGAACTTCCACTACAGCGAGTTGAAGATGCGCCGGCACGGCACCGAAACATCCCTGGGCAAGCAACTGCTCCTGAGCGTGTACTGGACAGTGTCCGGACGGGAGCTGCGGGTCGTTCATGCCCTCACCTCCCGCAGGTGGGCTCCGGCCCACCGTCACCTGCAGGAAGCCCTACCTGACACCCCATCAGAACGAGCGTCAAATGAGCGTCACGAGCGTCATCTCAGCGTCAAGACATCGCCCGTAACGCCCACACGGCACATACCGCGCACCCGCAAAACCCCAGGTCACGCGTCCTTCTTCACCGGCTCCAGAATCGCCACGCACTCCACGTGGTGCGTCATCGGGAAGAGGTCGAACGCACGCAGCGTGCGTACCTTGTACCCGCGCTCCGCGAAGTAGGCGAGGTCGCGGGCCAGGGCTGCCGGGTCGCAGGCCACGTAGGCGATGCGGCGGGCGCCCAGGCCGGCCAGGTGGTGGACCGTCTGCTTGCCGGCGCCCGCGCGGGGCGGGTCCAGGACGATGAGGTCGACCTCGGTGATGCCGGTGCGCGGGAGGACCGCCTCGACCTTGCCCTGTTCGATGCGGACGCGCGGGAAGCCGGCCAGGTTGTGGCGGGCGTCCTCCACCGCGCGCTTGCCGGACTCGATGCCGAGGACCGCGCCCTGGTCGCCGACGCGGTCGGCGATGGCGCCCGCGAAGAGGCCGACGCCGCAGTAGAGGTCGAGGGCCGTCTCGCCCTTGCGGGGGGTGAGGCCCTGCATGACGGCGAGCATGAGGGTCTGCGCGGCCTTCGGGTGGACCTGCCAGAAGCCGCCGTTGCCGACGCGGTAGGTGCGGTCGTCGGCGCGCTCGCGGACGAAGGCGCGGCCGTGGACGCGGTGGACCCCGCCGTCCTTCTCGTCGACGCGGAGGACGGAGACCGGCTTGTCCAGCTCGACCAGCGGGAGGCGGCCGCCGGGCTTCGGGGTCAGGATGACCTGGCGGTCGTTCGAGCCGGAGGCCGCGATGGCCTCGACGGCGGCCATGCCCTCCCAGCCGCGCTTCTCGATGCCCAGCTCCGAGACGCCCTCGGCCGCGATCATGCAGTGGTCGATGACCTCGACCTCGTGGGAGCGGTGCTTGCGCAGGCCCGCGTGGCCCTCGGCGTCGACGGCGTACTGGACGCGGGTGCGCCACTTCGGGACCTCGCCCGCGGGCAGCTTGTCGCCCTCGGCCGGCATGACGGTGCCGTCCCAGCCGGCCTCCTCCGGGGTGAGCCCGGCCAGGCGCTGGAGCTGTTCGGCGAGGACCTCGCCCTTGAGACGGCGCTGGGCGCCCGGCTTGGCGTGCTGCCAGTCGCAGCCGCCGCACTTCCCGGGGCCGGCGAAGGGGCAGGGGGCCTCGACGCGGTCCTTGGAGGCGTCCAGGATCTCGATCGCGTCGGCGCGCAGGAAGCGGGAGGTCTCCTCGCCCTCGGTGACCCGGACGCGGACGCGCTCTCCCGGCAGCGCGTGGCGGACGAAGAGGACTCGGCCGGCCTCCGTACGGGCGATGCAGTGGCCGCCGTGGGCGACCGGGCCGACCTCGACCTCGTACTCCGCCCCGACCAGCGACGTAACAGGGGTGTTCTGCATGACCGGGGACTCCAGGAGGAAGAAGAAAGGTGGGCCGCCCCGCGGACCTCGGTCCGTACGGCAGCCCACCAGTCTAGTTGTTCTTTTTCAGTTGTTCTTCGCGGTGGGTTCCTTCTGGCGCTTCTCCACCGGGCCGCGGCGGACCGAGCCCGGCGCGTTCCACTCCTGGCGCTTCCTGGCCCGCTTCTTCGCGGCCTCGGAGGACTGGAGCTGGTACGGGACCGAGGTGACCATGACGCCGGGGGTGAAGAGGAGCCTGCCCTTGAGGCGCAGCGCGCTCTGGTTGTGCAGCAGGTGCTCGTACCAGTGGCCGACGACGTACTCGGGGATGTAGACGGAGACGGCGTCGCGCGGGCTCTCGCGGCGGAGGCTCTTCACGTGTTCGATCACCGGCCGGGTGATCTCGCGGTACGGCGAGTCGAGGATCTTGAGCGGCACGTTGATGCCGCGCCGCTCCCACTCCTCCTTGAGCGCCTTCGTCTCGGCCGGGTCGACGTTGACGGTCAGCGCCTCCAGCTCGTGCGCGTGCATGAGCTTGGCGTACGCGAGGGCCCGGAGGGTGGGCTTGTGGAGCTTGGACACGAGGACGATGGAGCGGACCCGGGAGGGGCGCACGTACTCGTCGGGGCGTTCCTCGGCGGCGGCGATCTCCGCGGCGACGGAGTCGTAGTGCCGGCGGATCGCGGTCATCGTGCCGTAGAAGATCACCATGCCGAGCAGCGCGACCCAGGCGCCGTGGGTGAACTTGGTGGCGAGGACGACGACGAGGACGAGGCCGGTGAAGAAGGCGCCGAAGGTGTTGATCGCACGGGAGCGGATCATGTGGCGGCGCTTGGCGGGGTCCCGCTCCGTCGCCAGGTGGCGGTTCCAGTGCCGGACCATGCCGATCTGGCTGAGGGTGAAGGAGACGAAGACGCCGACGATGTAGAGCTGGATCAGCCGGGTGGAGTCCGCCCCGTAGATCACGACGAGGAGGGCGGCGGCGCCCGCGAGCAGCACGATGCCGTTGGAGAACGCGAGGCGGTCGCCGCGGGTGTGCAGCTGGCGCGGCAGGTACCGGTCCTGGGCGAGGATCGAGCCGAGGAGCGGGAAGCCGTTGTACGCGGTGTTCGCGGCCAGGAACAGGACGAGCGCGGTGGCGGCGGCAAGGACGATGAAGAAGAACGTTCCGTCGCCGAAGACGGCGGCCGCGACCTGGGAGATGACCGGGTCCTGGACGTATCCCTCGCCGACCGGGACGCCGTTGTGCAGCAGGTCCGTGGCGGGCTTCTCGGCCATGCGCACGTCGGTGGCCATGGCCAGGAAGATGATGCCGCAGAACATGGTGACGGCCAGGCCGCCCATGAGCGCGAGCGTGGTGGCCGCGTTCTTCGACTTCGGCTTGCGGAAGGCGGGGACGCCGTTGGAGATGGCCTCGACTCCGGTGAGCGCGGCACAGCCGGAGGAGAACGCGCGCAGCAGCAGGAAGACCAGCGCGAAGCCGGCCAGCCCCTGGTGCTCGGCCTTGATCTCGAAGTCCGCGGTGGGCGCCCTCATGGTGTCGTCGAGGACGATGCCCCGGTAGGCGCCCCAGAGGATCATGATGAAGACGCCGGCGACGAAGACGTACGTCGGGATCGCGAAGAGGGAGCCCGACTCCTTCACACCGCGCAGGTTCATCACGGTGAGCAGCACGATCACGGCGACCGCGCAGGCCACCTTGTGCTCGACGACGAAGGGGATCGCGGAGCCCAGGTTCTCGATGCCCGAGGAGATCGACACGGCGACGGTCAGGACGTAGTCGACGAGCAGGGCGCTCGCGACGGTGAGTCCGGCCTTCGGCCCGAGGTTGGTGGTGGCGACCTCGTAGTCGCCGCCGCCGCTCGGGTACGCGTGCACGTTCTGCCGGTACGAGGCGACCACCGTGAACATCAGGACGACGACCGCGAGCGCGATCCACGGGCTGAAGTGGTAGGCCGACAGGCCGGCGACGGAGAGGACGAGCAGCACCTCGCCGGGGGCGTACGCCACCGAGGACAGCGGGTCGGAGGCGAAGACGGGGAGGGCGATCCGCTTCGGGAGAAGGGTCTCTCCCAGCTTGTCGCTGCGCAGGGCCCGCCCGATCAGGATCCGTTTGGGCACGTCGGTCAGTTTGGACACGGAGAGGATCGTAAGCGTTCGAAAAGAGCCACGCGCACCGGCACCCCCGATCCGCACCGAATCTCCCTGAGTACCACCTCGGATGCGGTCCCCGCCAGCGTTGCCGCTTAAGCTCGGACCGGGCGACCCGTCAGGGCGTCGTCCGCCACGGCCCGGGCCGATCGGGCGAGGAAAGTTGTGAGCAGGGTGTTTTCGCAGGTCAGCAAGGCGATCAGGAGTGCGGGGTAAGGGGACGTGCACATCGTCATCATGGGCTGCGGGCGAGTGGGAGCCGCTCTCGCGCAGACCCTCGAACAGCAGGGGCACACCGTCGCGGTCGTGGACCAGGACCCGACGGCTTTCCGCCGTCTGGGATCGGGCTTCGGCGGGCGCCGGGTCACGGGTGTGGGCTTCGACCAGGACACGCTGCGTGAGGCCGGGATCGAGGAGGCCGGTGCCTTCGCCGCGGTGAGCAGCGGCGACAACTCCAACATCATCGCGGCGCGGGTCGCGCGCGAGATGTTCGGCATCGAGAACGTGGCGGCGCGGATCTACGACCCCCGGCGCGCCGAGGTCTACCAGCGCCTGGGGATCCCGACGGTCGCGACGGTCCGCTGGACCGCCGACCAGATGCTGCGCCGGCTGCTCCCCTCGGGCGCCGAGCCGCTGTGGCGTGACCCGAGCGGCGGTGTGCAGCTCGCCGAGGTGCACACCTCCCCCGCGTGGATCGGCCACAAGGTGAGCCTGCTCCAGGAGGAGACCGGCGTCCGCGTCGCCTTCCTCACCCGGCTGGGCGAAGCGATTCTGCCGACCTCGCAGACGGTGCTCCAGGAAGGTGACCTGGTGCACGTGATGATGCGTACGGACGAGATCGCGAAGGTCGAGGCGGCCTTCGCCGAAGGTCCCGAGGAGGGCGGTCACTGATGCGTGTCGCTATTGCGGGCGCGGGCGCGGTGGGCCGTTCCATCGCGGGCGAGCTCCTGGAGAACGGGCACGAGGTCCTGCTGGTCGACAAGGCGCCGACCGCCATCTCGGTGGAGCGCGTGCCGCAGGCGGAGTGGCTGCTCGCCGACGCCTGCGAGATCACCTCGCTGGACGAGGCAGCGCTGCAGCGCTGCAACGTGGTGATCGCGGCGACCGGTGACGACAAGGTGAACCTGGTCGTCTCGCTGCTCGCCAAGACCGAGTACGGCGTGCCGCGCGTGGTCGCCCGGGTGAACAACCCGAAGAACGAGTGGCTGTTCAACGAGGCCTGGGGCGTGGACGTGGCCGTCTCGACGCCGCGTCTGATGTCGGCCCTGGTCGAGGAGGCGGTGAGCGTCGGCGACCTGGTCCGGCTGCTGCGCTTCAGCCACGGCGACGCGAACCTGGTCGAGCTGACGCTTCCGCCGGAGTCGGCGGTGGCCGGTACGCAGGTGGGCGAGGTCGCCTGGCCGCAGGACACCTCGCTGGTGACGATCATCCGCGGTTCGCGGGTGCTGACGCCGAGCCCCGAGGAGACCCTGGAGGCCGGCGACGAGCTGCTGTTCGTGGCCGCGCAGGCCCGCGAGGAGCAGCTGGAGGACCTCCTCCAGGTCCGGCGGGAGCCCACCGAGTCCTGAGACTCGGCCGTGCGTACGGGGAAGGGCCCGGACCTGTCCGTCAGGTCCGGGCCCTTCGTCGTACCGCAGCTGCGCTCTCGTACCGTTTCTCAGGCCTCGGGGTGGCGCTGCGCCGCCGCGGCCGCCTTGCGCTCCTTCTCGGCGCGCTCCTCGGCCTCCATCTCGGCGAAGACGTCGATCGGCGGCGGGGCCTTCGCGAGGAACACCCAGGTGAGGTAGACGGAGAGCAGGAACGGCGGGATCTTCAGGGCGACGAGCACCCAGCCGAACTTGGTGGTGTCGGCCCACCAGTACATCGGGAAGAGGATGGCGCACTTCCCGAGCAGGATCAGGCCCCAGGCCCAGCTGGCCTTCGTGTAGGCCTTCTTGCGGCCCGGGTTGCGGGTGCGCCAGGAGAGGTTCTCCTTGAAGACCGGGCCGAGGATCAGGCCGATCAGGGGCACTCCGGCGAGGGCGGTGATGATGTACGCCAGGGCGAGGCCCAGGGTGTACAGCATGCCGGGCAGGTAGAAGTCCTTGGCGTTGCCCGTCATCATCGCGAAGACGACGCCGAAGGCGACGCCGAAGACGCCGCTGAAGGCGTGCTTGACGGTGTCCCGGCGGATCAGCCGGACGGCCACCAGGACGAGCGAGACCGCGAGTGCGGCGATCGCCGACACCTGGAGGTTCTTGTTGATCGTGAAGATCGTGACGAACAGCAGGCCGGGCACGACCGTCTCGATCATGCCCCGCACGCCGCCGAAGGCCTCGAACAGCGCGGCCTCCGTCACCGCCTTGTCCGCCTGGGCGTCCTGGTCGGGGGTCGACCGGTCCGTGGTCGACCGGTCCGCGGTCGGCTTGTCGAGGGACGTCACCGGCTACTCCTGTCCGAGCGGTCGGAGCTCGTATTTGGGGTTGAAGAGGACCCGCCGGCCGTGGCTCATGGAGATGCGGCCGGAGGCGATCAGCTTGCGGCCGGGCTCGATGCCCACGATGGAGCGCCGGCCGAGCCACACGACGTCGAGCGGTGCCGTGCCGTCGAAGAGTTCGGCCTCCAGCGCGGGCACACCGGCCCGGGGACGCAGAGTGACCGTGCGCAAGGTACCAGTCACCTTGACTATCTGGCGGTCGGAGCAGTCGCAGATGCGCGTGCACCCCGAGGCCTCGGCGTCTTCCTGGAGCTCCTCCGACTCCAGGTCCTCCGGGGAGGAGGAGAGCCGGTCGAGCATCCGGCGGAACCTTCCGGCCGGCTTCTCTGTACGCGGTGCTGCACTCATACACAAAGCGTACCGGCCACCGGTGTCACCGGAGGCGGCCCCGGCCCCCCTTCCGTACGCCCTCCGCCTCAGTGTTCGAAGCGGTAGCCCATGCCCGGTTCGGTGACGAAATGGCGCGGGTGGGAGGGGTCGGTCTCCAGCTTGCGGCGGAGCTGCGCCATGTAGACCCGCAGGTAGTTGGTCTCCGTGCCGTAGGAGGGCCCCCAGACCTCCTGGAGGAGCTGCTTCTGGCTGACGAGCCGGCCGCTGTTGCGCACCAGGACCTCCAGGAGGTGCCACTCGGTGGGGGTGAGCCGGACGTCCCGCCCGTCGCGGTGCACCTTCTTCGCGGCGAGGTCGACGGTGAAGTCCTCGGTCTCGACCACGACGACTCCGTCCTCGGCACCGCCGACCGGCTCGGCGCGGCGCACGGCCGCGCGCAGCCGGGCGAGCAGCTCGTCCATGCCGAAGGGCTTGGTGACGTAGTCGTCGGCGCCCGCGTCGAGCGCCTCGACCTTCTCGTCGGAGGTCTGCCGGGCGGAGAGCACCAGGATCGGCACCCTCGTCCAGCCGCGCAGGCCCTTGATGACCTCGACGCCGTCCATGTCGGGCAGTCCGAGGTCGAGGACGACGACGTCGGGGTGGCGTTCGGCGGCGAGCCGGAGGGCGGTGGCGCCGTCGGGCGCGGCGTCGACCTCGTACTTCCGCGCCTTCAGGTTGATCACCAGGGCGCGGACGATCTGCGGCTCGTCGTCGACCACGAGGACCCGGGTCATGGAGGGGGCCTACCTTCTTCGTCGTGTCAGGGGGTACGGATAGGCGTACGGGCGATGCCGCTCGTACGCAAGCGGGTACGGGCCGGGTCGGTCAGGTCACCGCGTGGGCCGGCAGGCCGTGGGCCGGGGCCTGGGGGCCGCCCGGCGCGGCACGCAGGGTGAGGACCATGGTGAGGCCGCCGCCGGGGGTGTCCTCGGCGCCGAGGGTGCCGCCCATGGCCTCGACGAAGCCGCGCGCGACCGCGAGGCCGAGGCCGACGCCGGAGCCGCGCGGGGCGTCGCCGAAGCGCTGGAAGGGCTCGAAGATGCCGTCCTTGGCCTCGTCGGGGACGCCGGGGCCGCGGTCCACGACCCTCAGCTCGACCCGGTCCCCCAGGGCGCTGGCCGCGACGGCGACGGGCTCGCCCTCGGGGCTGTACTTCACGGCGTTCTCCACGATGTTGGCGACGGCCCGCTCCAGGAGGCCCTTGTCGACCTCGACCATGGGGAGCGTCTCGGGGATGTCCAGCTCGGCGCTGCCGTCCGGTACTCCCCCGAGGGCCATGGGGACGACCTCGTCGAGGTCGACGGTGCGGATCAGCGGGGTGACGGTGCCGGTCTGGAGGCGGGACATGTCGAGGAGGTTGCCCACGAGGTGGTCGAGGCGGTCGGCACCGGCCTCGATGCCCTCCAGGAGCTCGGCCCGGTCCTCCTCGGACCATTCGACGTCGTCGGAGCGCAGCGAGGTGACGGAGGCCTTGATGCTCGCGAGCGGGGTCCGCAGGTCGTGGCTGACGGCGGCGAGCAGGGACGTGCGGATCTTGTTGCCCTCGGCGAGCTTGCGGGCCTCCTCCGCCTCGCCGACGAGCCGCTGCCGGTCGAGGACGACGGCGGCCTGGGCGGCGAAGGCGCCGAGCACCCGCCGGTCCTCGGCGGGCAGCACCCGGCCCGTCAGGGCGAGGGCCAGGTGGTCGCCGACGGGCATGTCGACGTCCGCGTCCTCCGGGCGGGCCACCGGGTGGGGGCCGACGCTCGCCGCCCGTGTCCACGGCTCGACCTCGTCGGCGCGCTCCAGGAGGGCCACCGACTCCATGGAGAAGGTCTCGCGGACCCGTTCCAGGAGGGCGTCCAGGCTCGTCTCGCCGCGCAGCACGCTGCCGGCCAGGTAGGAGAGCACCTCGGACTCGGCGCGCAGCCGGGCGGCCTGGTGGGTGCGGCGGGCGGCCAGGTCCACCACGGAGGCGACCGACATCGCGACGCCGAAGAAGACGGCGATGGCGACGATGTTCAGGGGGTCGGCGATGGTCAGCCGGTGGAGCGGCGGGGTGAAGAACCAGTTGAGGAGGAAGGAGCCGACGGCGGCCGAGGCGAGTGCCGGGAGGAAGCCGCCGAGGAGCGCCGCGCCGACCGTGAGGGCGAGGAAGAGCAGCATGTCGTTGGCGAGACCGAGGTCCGCGTCGACGTGCGTGAGGAGCAGGGCGAGGCCGAGCGGGCCCACGACCCCGACCAGCCAGCCGCCGATGATCCGGGAGCGGCCGAGGCGGGCCCCGCGGGCGACGGGCAGGCCCCGGCCCTTGGCGACCTCGCCGTGGGTGACGATGTGGACGTCCAGGTCGGGCCCGGAGTCCCGGGCCACGGTCTGGCCGACGCCGGGGCCGAACACGTACTGCCAGGTCCGGCGGCGGCTGGAGCCGAGGACGATCTGGGTGGCGTTGACCCCGCGGGCGAATTCCAGGAGCGCGGAGGGGATGTCGTCGCCGATGACGTGGTGGAACGTTCCGCCGAGGTCCTCGACGAGGGTGCGCTGGACGGCGAGCTCCTTCGGGGAGGCCGCGGTGAGTCCGTCGCTGCGGGCGATGTAGACGGCGAGGACCTCTCCGCCCGCGCCCTTCTCGGCCAGTCGGGTGGCGCGCCGTATGAGCGTGCGGCCCTCGGGTCCGCCGGTCAGGCCGACGACGATGCGCTCGCGGGCCTGCCAGGTGGAGCGGATGTTGTGCTCGCCCCGGTACTGCCGGAGGTACTCGTCGACCCGGTCGGCGGTCCACAGCAGGGCCAGCTCGCGCAGGGCGGTCAGGTTCCCGGGGCGGAAGTAGTTGGAGAGGGCCGCGTCGACCTTGTCCGAGGTGTAGACGTTGCCGTGCGCCATCCGGCGGCGCAGGGCCTGCGGCGACATGTCGACCAGCTCGATCTGGTCGGCCCTGCGCACCACCTCGTCGGGGACGGTCTCCCGCTGCCGCACTCCGGTGATCGCCTCGACGACGTCCCCCAGCGACTCCAGGTGCTGGATGTTGACGGTGGATATGACGTCGATGCCGGCCGCGAGGAGTTCGGCGACGTCCTGCCACCGCTTGGGATTCCGGGAGCCCGGGACGTTCGTGTGGGCGAGCTCGTCGACGAGGGCGACCACCGGGCGGCGGGCGAGGACGGCGTCGACGTCCATCTCCTCGAACGTCGTCCCCCGGTACTCCAGGGTGCGGCGCGGGACCTGCTCCAGGCCGTGCAGCATGACCTCCGTGCGCGGCCGGCCGTGGTGCTCCACGAAGGCCGCCACGCAGTCCGTGCCGCGCTCCACCCGGCGGTGCCCCTCGGAGAGCATCGCGTAGGTCTTGCCGACGCCCGGCGCAGCGCCGAGGTAGATCCGAAGCTTGCCGCGTCCCATGGCTCGACCATACGTCCAGCCAATCGGACATTCCGCACGCGGGGAGAGGGCCCGGTGCGGTATTGACGTGATCCTGATGGCGGACCCCGTGTCGAGATCGCGGACCCGGCTCCGACCACCCTTCGACGGCGGGCCACCGGGCCGCCGCACGGCACACCCGAGGAGCACTCCATGAAGTACATGCTGCTGATGCAGTTCAGCTCGCGGACACTCGACGTCCCCTCGATCGGCGAGTGGCGGCCGGAGGAGGTCCGCGCGCACATCGACTTCATGTCCACCGTGAACGGGAAGCTGGCGGCGGCGGGCGAGCTGGTCGACGCTCAGGGGCTCGCCATGCCGGACACGGCGCTGATCGTCCGGGCGGACGCGGACGGTGCGCCGCTGGTGACCGACGGGCCGTTCGCCGAGACGAAGGAGTTCCTGGCGGGCTGGTGGATCGTCGAGGTCCCCGCGCGGCAGCGGGCCCTGGAGATCGCGGCCGAGGTCTCGGCGGCGCCCGGCCCGGGCGGCGCGCCGATCAACATGCCGATCGAGGTCCGCGAGGTGATGTCCGCGCCCCCGACGGAGGCGTGAACGCGGGGACGAGCGTCCGGTGCGGCGCGCCGCACCGGACGGCGGCGCCTTCGCCCGGGCACCACCGCACCGGCGGGTCCGCTCAGTGCTCGACGATCTCGCCGTCGCTGAGCTCCAGCACCCGGTCCGCCAGCCCCAGGAGCTGGGGGTCGTGGGTGGCGACGAGGGCGGTGCAGCCCTCGCTGCGCACCACGGCGCGCAGCAGCTGCATGACGGCGAGCCCGGTCTCCGCGTCCAGCTGCCCCGTCGGCTCGTCGGCTATCAGCAGCGCCGGCTTGTTCGCGAGGGCCCGGGCGATGGCGACGCGCTGCTGCTGGCCGCCGGAGAGCTCGCCGGGCCGCTGGTTCGCGTGGTCGGCGAGGCCCACGAGGCCGAGCATCAGGGCGACCCGCTCCTCGCGCTCCTTGGGGTCCGCCTTGCGCAGCCGCAGGGGCACGCCGACGTTCTCGGCGGCGGAGAGGATCGGGAGCAGCCCGAAGGACTGGAAGATGAAGCCGATGCGGTCGCGGCGCAGCTCCAGGAGTCCGTTCTCGCCGAGCGTGGAGAGGTCGGTGCCGTCGATGACGATCCGGCCGCCGTCGGCGGTGTCGAGCCCGCCCACGAGGTTGAGCAGGGTCGTCTTGCCGGAGCCCGAGCGGCCCTTGAGCGCGACGAGCTCGCCGCGCGGGATGTCGAAGGAGACCCCGCGCAGGGCGTGGACGGCGGCCTCGCCCGTGCCGTACGAGCGGCGAAGGGCCTCGACGCGGACCATCGGCGGGCCGGCCGGGTCCTCGGCGACGGCCGTAGCGGACCTGGTGCTGCTCTCACTCACCCTGTGCTCCCCCTCCTCGAACATGTGCGCCGCCAGTATGGTCCGCCGCCGCGCCCGAGGGCCAGAGCCGGGGCGCGGACCTGTGGAAAACGGCCCGGGGGGGGGGGCCCCGAGCCGCAGGGTAGGGGGGGGGCCCCCCGGCC
>NZ_JBHWFF010000005.1:0-52801 GCF_042733785.1 Streptomyces sp. NPDC059695
ACTTTTAACTTATCCCCCCCCCCCCTCCATCTACAAACAAATTGCCGTCGCCCGCGTCCGCTGTGTATACGAGACAGGGGGGAGAGGGGTCAGGCCTTGAGCGCCGCGGCGATCGCCGTGTCGAACTCGGCCACCGTCATCGGCGGGTTCTGCGTGCCCGCCACCGTGACCGCCTTGCCGTCCATCTTGAACGTCGGCGTGCCCTGCACCCCGCTCGCGTCGAAGGCCTGCGACATCTTCATCGCCCACGCGTCGAAGGTGCCGTCCTGGACGTTCTTCTTGAACTCGGCGTTGCCCTTGAGGGCCGGGACCGAGTCCGCCACCTCGACGAGGTAGGAGTCCTTGGCGAACTTGTCGTCCTTCTCCTCCGGGTGGAACTTCGTGGAGTAGAGGGCGGCCTTGTACTTCAGGAAGGCCTCCGGGCTCACGTCCAGCGCGGCGCCGAGGGCGGACAGGGCGTTCTTCGAGCCCTCGCCCGGGATGCCGTTGTCGATGAAGGTGGCGCCGACGTACTTGATCTTGTACTTGCCGGCCTCGACGTCCTTCTCGACCGTCGAGCCCACGGTCTGCTCGAAGGTCGCGCAGACCGGGCAGCGCGAGTCCTCGTACACCTCCAGCGTCTTCTTCGCGGAGTCCTTGCCGATGACGACGGTCGTGCCGTTCGTGCCCGTGGTGTTCTTCGGGGCCGTCACCGTCTTCGCGTCCGCCGCCGCCTCCCACTGGGAGGGCTTGTTCGACTGGACGACCGCGTAGCCGATGCCGCCGGCGGCGGCCAGCACGGCCACGGCCGAGACGCCGACGACCAGCTGCCGGCGGGCCCGGTCCTTCTTGGCCTGACGCTCGCGCTCCTCGCGCAGCCGCTCGCGGGCCGCGGCCTTGTTGGCGTGGTTGTTGCGTGCACTCATGATCGTGATCTCCGTGAAAGGTGGGGAAGGGCAGGGGGACGCGCGGGGCCCGCTCAGACGAGAGCGAGCACCGGACGCGGCGGCCCCCGCCGCCCGACGGAGTGCACGAGGAGCCGGGTGCGGGAGGAGCGCGGCCGCCCGGCCGGCCGCCCGGCGCTCGGCGGCGCCGGGACCGGGGCCCGGAAGAAGGCCGCCACGAGGAGCAGCGGCCGGAAGGCGAAGGTCTCCAGCGCGCGCAGCAGCCGGGCCAGGGCCCGCTCCCCGCCGCGCAGCCAGCACGCCGCCGAGAGCCCCACGCCCACGTGGGCCAGGAGCAGCAGCCACGGCAGCGCCGGGTCGGGGGAGTCGAGCAGCGCGGCGGCGCTCCCGCCCTCCGGGGTCACCACGCCGGGTAGCGGGGTGCCCACAGCGCCGCCGCAGAACACCTCCACGCCCACCGCCCGCAGCGAACCGGCGACCGGGCCGCCCGCGGGGCCGTAACAGACCGCCTGACCGCTGGTGAACAGGGTGTCGGCGGCCAGCTCCAGCGGGACCAGGAGCCCGGCGATCGGGCCGAGCCCGCGCTCGCGGCCGGCCAGCGCGTACGCCACGGCGAAGACGCCGACCGCCACCGGGACGACCGTCCCCAGCGGCAGCGGCACGCGCGAGAGCAGCACGTGGGACGCCACGGACAGCGTCACGACCAAGGCCGTGAAGAACGCCGCCCGCAGCGCCCTCAGCTGCGTCCCTGCCATGTCCATCGTCGTGGAGTGTCCCATGCCGGCCCGTAAGACGTCCTTAAAGGAAGTCTGTGGAGGACCGCACCGGCCCCTACAGTCCCGGGATCCGGCCGTTGCGGAAGAGGTCCACGAAAATCTGGTGGTCCGCCCGCGCCCGCGCCCCGTACGTGTGGGCGAAGTCGACCAGGAGCCCGGCGAAGCCCTCCTCGTCGGCGGCGATCGCCGCGTCGATGGCCCGCTCCGTCGAGAACGGCACCAGGGAGTGCCCGCTCTCGTCGTCCGCCGCCGCGTGCATCGTGGCCGTCGCCCGGCCCAGGTCGGCGACGGTGGCCGCGATCTCGTCCGGGTCGTCGATGTCCGACCAGTCCAGGTCCACCGCGTACGGCGACACCTCGGCGACCAGCTGGCCCGCCCCGTCCAGCTCGGTCCAGCCCAGCCACGGGTCGGCGTGCGCCTGGAGCGCCCGCTGCGAGATCACCGTGCGGTGGCCCTCGTGCCGGAAGTAGCCCCGCACCGCCGCGTCCGTGACGTGCCGCGAGACCGCGGGGGTCTGCGCCTGCTTCAGGTAGATGACGACGTCGTTCTCCAGGGCGTCGCTGTTGCCCTCCAGGAGGATGTTGTACGAGGGGAGGCCGGCCGAGCCGATGCCGATCCCGCGCCGCCCGACGACGTCCTTCACCCGGTACGAGTCGGGGCGGGCCAGGGAGGACTCCGGCAGGGTCTCCAGGTAGCCGTCGAAGGCCGCGAGGACCTTGTACCGGGTGGCGGCGTCCAGCTCGATCGCGCCGCCGCCCGCCGAGAAGCGCCGCTCGAAGTCGTGGATCCCGGTCATCGAGTCGAGCAGCCCGAAGCGGGTCAGCGACCGGGCCTCGCGCAGGGCGCCGAGCAGCGCCCCGTCGGCGGTCTCCAGGGTGAAGGCGGGGACCTCGTCCCCCTTGGCGCCGGTCGCGAGGGCGTGGATCCGCTCCCGGTAGGCCGCGGCGTAGACCCGGACCAGGTGGGTGATCTGCTCGTCGCTGAGCGCCTTGGCGTAGCCGATCAGGGCGAGCGAGGCGGCGAGGCGCTTCAGGTCCCACGTGAAGGGCCCGACGTAGGCCTCGTCGAAGTCGTTGACGTTGAACACGAGCCGGCCGTTGGCGTCCATGTACGTGCCGAAGTTCTCGGCGTGGAGGTCGCCGTGGATCCAGACCCGGCCGGTCTGCTCGTCCAGGTAGGGGCCGCCGTGGGCCTCCCGCTCCAGGTCCGAGTAGAACAGGCAGGCCGTCCCCCGGTAGAAGGCGAAGGCGGATCCGGCCATCTTCCGGAACTTGACGCGGAAGGCCGCCGGGTCGGCGGCGAGGAGCTCGCCGAAGGCGGTGTCGAAGACGGCGAGGATGTGCTCACCGCGCTCGTCTGCGGTGGGCTGCGGGACCGACATCGAGGGTGCCTCCTGGTGCAAGACTGCTCATGACAAATGGGACAGGTGTTCCCGGTCTTCCAACGCGTGACCGTACCCCCGAGTGCCCGCGTGTTGTCAGTCGGCCGACGTAGACTTCCACGCTGTCCCCCCAGAAATTCAGTCGGAGGCCTCCCCCGTGACCAAGCCGCCCTTCACGCACCTCCACGTCCACACCCAGTACTCGCTGCTGGACGGTGCCGCGCGGCTGAAGGACATGTTCAACGCGTGCAACGAGATGGGCATGACCCACATCGCCATGTCCGACCACGGCAACCTGCACGGGGCGTACGACTTCTTCCACAGCGCGAAGAAGGCCGGGGTCACGCCGATCATCGGCATCGAGGCGTACGTCGCCCCGGAGTCCCGGCGCAACAAGCGGAAGATCCAGTGGGGCCAGCCGCACCAGAAGCGGGACGACGTCTCCGGTTCCGGCGGTTACACCCACAAGACGATCTGGGCGGCGAACGCCACCGGGCTCCACAACCTCTTCAAGCTCTCCTCCGACGCGTACGCCGAGGGCTGGCTCCAGAAGTGGCCCCGGATGGACAAGGAGACCATCTCCCAGTGGTCCGAGGGCCTGATCGCCTCCACCGGCTGCCCCTCCGGCGAGCTGCAGACCCGTCTGCGCCTCGGCCAGTTCGACGAGGCCCTGAAGGCCGCCTCCGAGTACCAGGACATCTTCGGCAAGGACCGGTACTTCCTGGAGCTGATGGACCACGGCATCGAGATCGAGCACCGGGTCCGCGACGGGCTCCTGGAGATCGGCAAGAAGCTCGGCATCCCGCCGCTGGTCACCAACGACTCCCACTACACGTACGCGCACGAGTCGGCCGCGCACGACGCCCTGCTCTGCATCCAGACCGGCAAGAACCTCTCCGACCCGGACCGCTTCCGCTTCGACGGCACCGGCTACTACCTCAAGTCCACGGACGAGATGTACGCCATCGACTCGTCGGACGCCTGGCAGGAGGGCTGCCGCAACACCCTCCTGGTCGCCGAGCAGATCGACACCACCGGCATGTTCGAGGCCCGGGACCTCATGCCGAAGTTCGACATCCCGGAGGGCTACACCGACACGACCTGGTTCCGTGAGGAGACCATGCGGGGCATGCACCGCCGCTTCCCCGGGGGCATCCCCGAGGACCGCATGAAGCAGGTCGAGTACGAGATGGACACCATCATCGCGATGGGCTTCCCCGGCTACTTCCTCGTCGTCGCCGACTTCATCATGTGGGCGAAGAAGCAGGGCATCGCCGTGGGCCCCGGCCGAGGCTCCGCGGCCGGCTCGATCGTCGCGTACGCCATGGGCATCACCGACCTCGACCCGATCCCGCACGGACTGATCTTCGAGCGCTTCCTCAACCCCGAGCGCGTCTCGATGCCCGATGTCGACATCGACTTCGACGAGCGCCGGCGCGTCGAGGTGATCCGGTACGTGACGGAGAAGTACGGCTCCGACAAGGTCGCCATGATCGGCACCTACGGCAAGATCAAGGCGAAGAACGCCATCAAGGACTCCGCGCGCGTCCTCGGCTACCCCTACGCCATGGGCGACCGGCTCACCAAGGCCATGCCCGCCGACGTCCTCGGCAAGGGCATCGACCTCAACGGCATCACCGATCCCTCGCACCCGCGCTACGGCGAGGCCGGCGAGATCCGCGCGATGTACGAGAACGAGCCGGACGTCAAGAAGGTCATCGACACCGCCCGGGGCGTCGAGGGCCTGGTCCGGCAGATGGGCGTGCACGCGGCCGGCGTGATCATGTCCAGCGAGCCCATCGTCGACCACGCGCCGATCTGGGTGCGGCACACGGACGGCGTGACCATCACGCAGTGGGACTACCCCCAGTGCGAGTCGCTCGGCCTGATCAAGATGGACTTCCTGGGCCTCAGGAACCTCACGATCATGGACGACGCCGTCAAGATGGTGAAGGCCAACAAGGGCATCGACCTCGACCTGCTGGCCCTGCCGCTGGACGACCCCAAGACGTACGAACTGCTCTGCCGCGGTGACACCCTCGGTGTCTTCCAGTTCGACGGCGGACCCATGCGGTCGCTGCTGCGGCTGATGAAGCCCGACAACTTCGAAGACATCTCCGCCGTGTCCGCCCTGTACCGGCCGGGCCCGATGGGCATGAACTCGCACACGAACTACGCCCTGCGCAAGAACAAGCAGCAGGAGATCACCCCGATCCACCCCGAGCTGGAGAAGCCGCTCGAAGAGGTGCTCGCGGTCACCTACGGCCTGATCGTGTACCAGGAGCAGGTGCAGAAGGCCGCCCAGATCATCGCCGGGTACTCACTCGGCGAGGCCGACATCCTGCGCCGCGTGATGGGCAAGAAGAAGCCCGAGGAGCTGGCGAAGAACTTCGTCATCTTCCAGGAGGGCGCGAAGAAGAACGGCTACAGCGACGAGGCGATCCAGGCGCTCTGGGACGTCCTGGTCCCCTTCGCCGGCTACGCCTTCAACAAGGCGCACTCCGCCGCGTACGGCCTGGTCTCCTACTGGACCGCCTACCTCAAGGCGAACTACCCCGCCGAGTACATGGCCGGTCTGCTCACCTCGGTGAAGGACGACAAGGACAAGTCCGCCGTCTACCTCAACGAGTGCCGCCGCATGGGCATCAAGGTGCTCCCGCCGAACGTGAACGAGTCCGAGTCGAACTTCGCCGCCCAGGGCGACGACGTGATCCTCTTCGGCCTCTCCGCCGTCCGGAACGTCGGCACCAACGTCGTCGAGTCGATCATCAAGTCGCGCAAGGCCAAGGGGAAGTACTCCTCCTTCCCCGACTTCCTCGACAAGGTCGAGGCCGTCGTCTGCAACAAGCGGACCATCGAGTCGCTGATCAAGGCCGGCGCCTTCGACGAGATGGGCCACACCCGCAAGGGCATGGTCGCCCACCACGAGCCCATGATCGACAACGTGGTGGCGGTCAAGCGCAAGGAGGCCGAGGGACAGTTCGACCTGTTCGGCGGCATGGGCGACGAGTCCGCCGACGAGCCGGGCTTCGGCCTCGACGTCGAGTTCTCCGACGTCGAGTGGGAGAAGTCGTACCTGCTCGCCCAGGAGCGCGAGATGCTCGGCCTCTACGTCTCCGACCACCCGCTCTTCGGCATCGAGCACGTCCTGTCCGACAAGACGGACGCGGCGATCTCCCAGCTGACCGGCGGCGAGCACTCCGACGGCGCGGTCGTCACCATCGGCGGCATCATCTCCGGCCTCCAGCGCAAGATGACCAAGCAGGGCAACGCCTGGGCGATCGCCACCGTCGAGGACCTGGCCGGTTCCATCGAGTGCATGTTCTTCCCGGCCACCTACCAGCTCGTCTCCACCCAGCTGGTCGAGGACACGGTCGTCTTCGTCAAGGGACGCCTCGACAAGCGCGAGGACGTGCCCCGCCTCGTCGCCATGGAGCTGATGGTCCCCGACCTGTCGAACGCCGGGACCAACGCGCCGGTGATCCTCACCATCCCGACCGTGAAGGTGACCCCGCCGATGGTCAGCAGGCTCGGCGAGATCCTCAAGCACCACAAGGGCAACACCGAGGTGCGGATCAAGCTCCAGGGACCCCGGAGCACCACCGTGCTCCGGCTCGACCGGCACCGGGTGACCGCCGACCCGGCGCTCTTCGGCGACCTGAAGGTGCTGCTCGGCCCGTCCTGCCTGGCCGGCTGACCGGCACCCGGACCCTCGCCCACGCGCAAGGGGCGCGCCCGTCGTCACGGGCGCGCCCCTTTGCCGTCGAGCAGCGTCAGTTGTGGCCGAAACGCTTCTGGCGACCCTTGCGTGCCATGTCACCCGGCGTGACCTGGCTCGCGCGCTGCTCCGCCTGCGATTCCATCGCCGACTGCTGCGCCTGCTGCTGGCCGCGCTCGGCCTGCGACGGCTGCTTCTGACTGCGGTTCTGGTTGCGGTTCTTGGCCATGGGGTTGCCTCCTCAAGGGGACCTAGGGGCCAGGGCCGCTGTCAGACTCACACACCGTATGAACCGCCGCATTTTGGATCATTACGGAGGGTAGTGGCCCAGTGGGCGTGATACTCGCCACGCCGATGATCCAGTTCCGGACGTCAAGCACCTGGCCGTCGGGCAGACTCGAAGGAACCCGAAGCACCCTTTCGAACCCGAGGCTCCCGAAAGAGGGTGGAACACGTGGACCGCTGCGTCGTCCTGGTGGATGCCGGCTACCTGCTGGGCGCCGCCGCCAGTCTCCTCGCCGGGGAACCGGCCCGCTCCCGGATCACCGTCGACCACGCCGGCCTGATCCAGCAGCTGCGGCAGCGCGCCGAGGCCGAGACCGCCCTGCCCCTCCTGCGGATCTACTGGTTCGACGGCGCCCCCGACCGGGTGCCCCAGCCCGAGCACCGCAGGCTCCGCGTGATGCCCCGGGTCACTGTCCGGCTGGGCGCTCTGACCAGGAGCGACGGCCGCTGGGCGCAGAAGGGCGTCGACGCGGCCATGCACACCGAGCTGACCGAGCTCGCCCGGAACAGGGCCTGCTCCGACATCGTGCTCGTGACCGGCGACGGTGACCTGCTGCCGGGCCTGATGTCCGCCAAGGAGCACGGCGTCGCCGTCCACCTGTGGGCCGTCCAGGCGGCCGACGGCGACTACAACCAGTCGGAGGACCTCGTCGCCGAGGCCGACGAACGGCGGGTCCTCGACCGGGCCTGGATCACCCGGGCCGTCCGCGCCAAGGACCTCACCGGCATCTGCGCGCCGCCGCCCGCCCCGCGCCCCGAGATCGCCGCCATCCTCTCCGCTCCGCTGCCGGAGGCGGCCCTCGCCGCCTCCGCCGAACGGGCCGCGGAGGCCGCCGCCGCGGCCGCACGGAACGGCTCACCGGCCCCCGCCGACACGAACGGCAACGGCGGCCACGGGCACCTGCGCGGTGCCGGCCACCTCAACGGCGCCGGACACCTCAACGGCGCGGGCCACCTCGACGCCGAGGGCCGGGTCGACGGCGACGAGCACGTGGACGGCGACGGCGTGCCCGCCCCGGCCTCGCCCGGCAGGGGCGTCCCCACCCCCAAGGACCTGGCGGGGCTGCGCGGCCCCGGTGCCCCCGGGACGCCCGGCGTCGCGGCCGCCCCGGTCCCGCAGGGCGCGAGCGCGCTCCGCTGGTCCTCCGACCGCGGCTGGGTCGAGCGCCCCGCCCCCTCCCTCGGTGAGCCCGCCGAGACCGCCACCCTTCCCACCCTCGCCTCGCTCACCAGCGCGGAGCAGCGCTGGGCGGACCGCGAGGAGGACATCACCACCGTCGGCGGCGACCCGTTCGAGGTCGGACAGGTGTTCGCCCGCCGGTGGATGGAGCGGCTCCCCGAGCAGAGCCACGTCCAGAAGCTCTCCACCCTCTACCCGCGCATCCCGCACCGCATCGACGGCGAACTCCTCCGGTACGCGGCCCGTTTCGGACTTCTCGCCCACAAGGACGACCAGATCGACGAACACGACCGGTACGCGATCCGGGCCGGGTTCTGGCGCGAGATCGACGTCCGGGCCGCCGCCGAACACGCCCCCGCGCCCGGAGCGGGCCCGGCGACCCCGTAGGCTCTTCCTCCGTGAGTACGGTGTGCGTGGTGCGGGATCTGGTCAAGACGTACCCCGCCACGCGCGGCAGGCGCGGTGCGCCCGCGACCCCCGAGGTGCGGGCCACCGACGGGATCAGCCTCGACGTGCGCGGCGGCGAGATCTTCGGCCTGCTCGGCCCCAACGGCGCCGGCAAGTCCACCCTCGTCCGCCAGCTCACCGGGCTCATGCGCCCCGACTCCGGCACCGTCGAACTCCTCGGCCACGACCTCGTGCGCCACCCCGAGCGGGCGGCCCGGCTCCTCGCCCACCTCGGCCAGGAGTCCACGGCCCTCGACGAGCTGACCGTCTCCCTCGCCGCCGAGACCACCGGACGGCTCCGCGGACTCACCGCCCGCGACGCCCGCGCCGAGCGCGACGCCGTCCTGGAGGAGCTCGGCCTCGGCGAGCTCGCCGGGCGCCCCCTCAAGAAGCTCTCCGGCGGACAGCGGCGGCTCGCCTGCCTCGCCGCCGCGCTCGTCGGCAGCCGGCCCGTCCTCGTCCTCGACGAACCCACCACCGGCATGGACCCCGTCGCCCGGCGCGCCGTCTGGGCCGCCGTCGACCGGCGCCGCGCCGAGCACGGCACCACGGTGGTCCTCGTCACCCACAACGTCATCGAGGCCGAGACCGTCCTCGACCGGGTCGCCGTCCTGGACCGGGGCCGGGTCATCGCCTGCGACACCCCGGCCGGACTCAAGGAGCGGGTCGCCGGCGAGGTCCGCGTCGAGCTGGTCTGGCGCGACGCGCCGCCGCTCCAGCTGCCCGAGATCGCCGCCCTGCGCGGGCTCGCCCAGGAGACCGGCCGCCGCTGGCACCTCCGGCTCGCCCCCGACGAGGCCCGCGCGGCCGTCGCGACCGTCACCGGCGGGCCCGCGTTCGCCGCGCTCGACGACTTCACCCTGGCCACGCCGAGCCTGGAGGACGTGTACCTCGCCCTGGGCGGCGCGACCGAGGGACTGGTGAAGGCGTGACCCGCTCTGTACCGCACACCTCCCGCGCACGGCACACTTCTCACGTACCGCACGTCACCCCCAGGAGCTGTACGCAGTGAGCACCCTGCCCGCCGAGGTCCTGCAGCCCGGCACGCTCCCCGCCACGAGCCGGGACGCGGACGACGGCGCCGCGCCCCTCGCCCCGCGCGCCCGGCTCCTTCCGGCCCTGGCCGCGGTCTACCGCGCCCAGCTCTCCCGTGCCCGCGTCGCCCGCATCCCGCTGCTCTTCGTCGCCACCTTCCAGTCCATCGGGATCATGATCCTGATGCGCGGGGTCGTCGACGGAGGCTCCGAGGCGCGCGCCGTCGTCGCCGGCTCCACCGTCCTCGTCGTCGCCTTCGTCGCGCTCAACCTGCTCGCCCAGTACTTCGGGCAGCTGCGGGCCGGCGGCGGCCTCGACCACTACGCCACCCTGCCCGTGCCGCCCGCCGCCGTCGTCCTCGGCGCCGCCGGGGCGTACGCCTCCTTCACGGTGCCGGGGACCGCCGTCACCGCCGTCGCCGGGTCCGTGCTCTTCGGGCTGCCCCTCGGCCATCTCTGGATCCTCGCCGCCGTCGTCCCGCTCTCCGGCGCGGCCCTCGCCGGGCTCGGCGCGGCCCTCGGGCTCCTCGCGCCCCGCCAGGAGCTGGCCACCCTCCTCGGCCAGCTCGGCATGTCGGCGGCCCTGCTCCTCGGGGTCCTGCCGGCCGAGCGGATGCCGGGACCGATCGGCTGGGCACGGGACCTGCTGCCGTCGACGTACGGCGTGGAGGCCCTGGCCCGCACCTTCGACCCGCACCCCGACTGGGCGGCCGTCGCCGTCGACCTCGCCGTGTGCGGGGCGGTCGGCCTGGTCTCGCTCTCCCTCGCCACCTGGGCCTACCGGCGGGCCGCCGTCCGCTGAGGCGGGCCACAGGGACACCTGGCACGATGGCGGGGTGACCGCACCTCTGACTCCGCCTCACCAGCCGCCGAACGATCCCGACTGGCCCCCGCCGCCCCCGCCCATGGACGGCCCGGCCGGTGACCCGATCACGGGGGCCGAGGTCGTGCAGGGCCTGCTGGTGACCCTCGCCTCCGCGGTCGCCGGGGTGCTGCTCGGGGTGCTGTGGCTGAACCTGGCCCCGCGCGTCCTGCTCATCTCGGACGGCAAGGGCGTCTACCTGCGGAACTCCGAGGGGGAGCAGGCGATCGGCGCCGACGGCACGTTCGTGCTCCTCGCGCTGGCCTTCGGCGCGGTCGCCGCGCTCGTCGTCTTCCTGCTGCGCCGCAAGGGCGGCGTCCCGCTCGTCCTCGGCCTTGCGCTCGGCGGCGGCCTGGGCTCACTGCTGGCCTGGTGGATCGGGACGAGCTTCGGCCCCACCGACGACGTGGTCGCCCACGCGAAGGCGGTCGGCCCGAACGTCGCCTTCGAGGCACCCCTCGAACTGAACCTGGCGGCCGCCGCGATGCTGGCCTGGCCGCTCGCCGCGATGATCGTGCATCTGGCGCTCACGGCGGTCTTCGGCCCCCGTGACCCCGAGCCGGAGCCCTGGGGACAGCCCAAGCCGTACACACAGGGGCCGGGCTCGCACTGACGGCCCCCGGGGTGGCCGCGCCGTACGTCAGGCGCGGCCGATCGGGGCCACGACCGCCGAGGTGAGGGCGGCCAGGTCGGCGGGGGAGAGCTCCACCTCCAGGCCGCGCCGGCCCGCGGAGACGCACACGGTCGCGTGGTCCGAGGCCGAGGAGTCGAGGACGGTACGGAGCCGCTTGCGCTGGCCCAGCGGGGAGATGCCGCCCCGGACGTACCCCGTCGTGCGCTCCGCCGCCGCCGGGTCGGCCATCGCGGCGCGCTTCCCGCCGACCGCCGAGGCCAGGGCCTTCAGGTCCAGCTGACCCGCGACCGGGACCACCGCGACCGTCAGCTCGCCGTCGACGTCCGCGACGAGCGTCTTGAAGACCCGGTCGGGGGAGACGCCGAGGGCCTCCGCCGCCTCCTCGCCGTACGAGGGCGAGGCCGGGTCGTGCTCGTACGCGTGCACCGTGAACGGGGTGCCGGCCTCCGTCAGGGCCACCGTCGCCGGAGTGCCGCCGCTGTTCTTCCTCTGCTTCTTCGCCACGCGCTCTTCCTCGGCTCGGTCGCTCCGGCGGGGCCGGTTCAGTTCGGGTACGTCGGGGTCTGCGTCAGGTCCACCACCGGCAGCGACGGCAGGTGCCGCAGCACCGCGGTCTCCGCGCGCAGCAGCGCCAGCTCCTCGCGCAGCCGGGTCGCCGTGTCCGGCGCCTGGAGCAGCCGCTGCTTCGACGGGGTGTCGAGCACCGCCGCCGCCGCGACCAGGTAGGACACCACGGACGGCTCGTCCGGCAGCTCACTCGTCGTCAGTGAACGCTCCCGGGCGCCCGCGAGGCGCTTCTGGTAGCTCCGGAAGGCCCGCAGCACCCCCTCGGCGAGGGTGCCCGCCTCCTCGCCCTGCTCCTCGGGGATCTCCTCGACCTCGGCCGTCAGGAACGGCCCGCTCGCGTCGACGGAGAGCAGCTTCACCCGGGTCGTGCCGGTCGCCATCACCTCGAAGCTGCCGTCGGCGCGCTCCCGGATCGACGCCGCGTCGGCGATGCAGCCGACCCGGTGGAAGGACTGGACGGGATCGGAGCCGAAGCCCGCCGCCGGGCCCTTCTCCGGCAGCGCCGTCTGGTCCGGCATGCCCGGAGCCGTCGGCGCGACCTCGCGGCCGTCGCGGATGGCGACGACGGCGAAGCGCCGGGGCTCGGCGTCGTCGACCGTGAGCAGCTCGCGCATCATGGCGCGATAACGCTCCTCGAAGACGTTCAGGGGCAGCACGAGGCCGGGGAACAGCACCGCGTTGAGCGGGAAGAGGGGAAGGCGAGCGGTGGTCACAGCCGCCAAGCCTAATGGCCGCCGGGCCCGCCCCGTCCGGGTGTTCCACGACCCGGTCCCCTCAGCGGTGTCCGGCGGGCCAGTTCGCCCCGCACCCGGTCCCGCGCGGCGAGGAAGCGGAGCAGGGGATCCTCCGGTGCGGAGCCCCGCGCGGCGCCCCAGGGGAAGGAGCTCGCGTACGGGCCGATCCGCCCGAACTCCTCCCACGCCTCCGCCCAGCGGCCCCGCTCGACCAGCACGTGCGCGAGCAGGTTGCGGATCTCCGCCGGCCACGGGTCACCCGGCGGGAACGCCGCCGACAGCGCCCGGGCGCGCACCACCGCCCGGTCGACCCGGGCGGCCGGCACGGATCCGTCGGGACCCGGCGGCACACCGAGCCCGTCGTGGGCCGCGCGGACCGGGAGCGCCCTGACGAGCGAGTCCGCGGCGGCGTCGTCGGCGGCCTGCTCGGCGAAGTCGAAGGCGGCGCGGTGTGAGCCGTACCACTGCGCGGAGAGGTATTTCAGGGCGGCCACGTGGCAGCCGTAGTGGTGCGGGGAGCGGCGCACGGCCTGCTCCCACAGCGACTCGAAGACCGCGGGCCCCGCGTGCGCCCCGCGCGCGTGGTCCAGGGCCAGCCGCCACGGCACCGGGTCGTGCGGGGCCGCCCCGGCGAGGTCCTGGACCAGCGGGGCGAGCTCGCGCAGCCGCTCGGCCCGCGCCGGGGACTCCCAGGCCCTGCGGACGGCGAGCTGCGCCGTGACGAGGAGGGCGTCGGGATCGCCGGGTGCGTCGGAGAGCCACCGGGTGAGCCAGTCGCCCCGGTGCTGGGCGAAGGCGGCGAGCCGGGTGACGTACCGGTCGCGGTCCTCCCACTCGCCGGCGTCCCGGGTGGTGGCGAGCAGCTTCGCGGCGGGCTCCTGGTCACCGAGGGCGGCGGCGACCAGGGCGGGGGCCAGCCGCTCGTCCGGGGCGTCGAGCAGCACGTCGTCGTCCGGCACGAGCCCCGCGGCGAGCCGCGGTGCGTGCCGGGCCGAGCGGAGGGTGCCGACCAGGGCGCGGAGCAAGGACATGGTGCTGTGCATTCTCCCCCGGCCGGGCCCGCCGCTGCAGCAGCATCACGGGGTCACGACAGCACCCTCACGGCACCGCGACACCACCCTCACCCCCTCCGCAGCAGCCGGGTCGCACCGGCCGCCACCGTCGTCGCGAGGATCCAGCCGAGGAGGATCAGGCCCGTCGCCGCCCACTGCCACAGCCCTTCGAGCCGCCAGTAGCCGTCCTGGCCGAGGTTGATCACGGGCAGCAGCAGGTCCAGGGCGTACAGCGTGCCGTTCCACTCGGGCGCCTCGTCCGCCTTCAGCGCCGTCGGGCGGTAGTGGGAGAAGGCGACCGTGCCCGCCGCCCACAGCACGGCCATCCACAGCGCCGCCCGGCCCGGCCGGTAGCCGTACGCCACCGTCCAGTCCTGGAGGTAGCCCCACAGCTTCCCCGCGATCGGCAGGGTCTCGCGTCGGCGGCGCTGCTTGGCGAGCAGCACCTCGCGCGCGTCCGCGTCCTCGCCGCTGCCGCGCAGGACGGCCGCGAGGCGTTCGTACGGCTCGGGGGCGTACTCCGGGGTCGCCGCCGCCACCCACTCCAGCCGCCGGGCCAGCGGGAAGTGCCCGTACGGCACGAGGTTCTCGTAGGCGAAGCCGCCCATGGCCAGCCCGCCGGGCCCCGGCCAGCTGGTCGACAGGTCGATGAGGGTGACGACCTTCGCGCCGTTCAGCACGACCCGGCCCTCCTCCGGCCGCTCCCCGTTGAACCGCAGCTCGGGGGTCACGATCCGGCGCAGCGACAGCTCCTCCCGGCGCGCGCCGTCCAGCAGGAAGCGCGCGTGGTGGAGGTCCACCGCGTCACCGAACCGGCCGTCGTCGAGCCGCACCCCGCCGTGGCACTCCACCGGCTTGCGCCGGGCGCCCTGGACGGGCGTCACCCCGTACGGCGGAGTGGCCGTGGAGCTTCCCGCCGGGCCCGAGCTCCCCGACTCCTCGTACACCCAGGCCGCGTTCAGATAGAGCGAGCGCTCCACCGTCAGCTGCGGGGCGTTCAGCGCGCGGCGGCCCTGCGCCCCGCGCAGCACGCTGCCCCGCAGGCTGAGCGAGACGCCCACCTTCGCCCCGCGCAGGCTCAGCTCGCCGTGGGCCTCGACCAGCTCGGCCTGGAGGTCCTGGGCGACCACCAGCCCGTCCGCCGTGATGGCCCGGCCCCGCCGGTCCGGCCACACCTGGATCTGGTTGATCAGCAGGTCCGTGCCGATCTGGGCGTCCGTCAGGCGGATGCCCCGCCGCACCCGGCAGCGCGGCAGGTGCAGGTCCCCCTCCGTGTGGAGCCGTGCCGCCTCCAGGCGCGGCAGCAGGCACTCGACCATCCGCAGGGTGCCGAACCGCGCCTCCGGCAGCACCACCTCGCCGTCGAACCGGCAGCTGTGGAGCTCCACGTACGGCCCTATCGTCCCGCCCGCCAGGTTCAGCACGCCGGTGATCCTCACCCCGCGCAGCTTCAGCGCGGCCACCCGCCCCGACCGCGCCGGCGGTCCGTCGAGCAGCAGCAGCGCCACCACGTCGGCGCGGACGCTCCGCTCCTCCCCCCACTCCCGTCCTCCGAAAGGGTCGTCCCGCTCCGCGATCCCCTCCGTCAGATCGCAGGTCCTGCCGATCCGGAAGGCCCGCCACACGGCCCGCTCCGGCCCCGTGAGACCGTCCGGCATCCCGTCCTCGTGCGGCTCGGTCACTGCCGCCCCCTCGCTCTCCCCGATGCGCTCCCACGATTCCGCTTTCCGGGATTCGTGGATTCGTACAGTCGTTCTTCCCGCGCTGTGACGGGCTGAACGCTAACGGTCAGGAGTGGCGAGGAGACGCCACCGTGGCGTGTATCAGCCAGTGATACGGGCGTCCGGCGCTGTGGGCCGTCTGAGAGAATTGACCCGTGATCTCTCGAATCGATCTGCGCGGCGACACCCTCCCCGAGGGTTCCGCCCTGCGTGACCTGCTGCCCCGTGCCGAGTTCGACGTGGAAGCCGCCCTGGAGAAGGTGCGGCCGATCTGCGAGGACGTCAGGCATCATGGCGCGGCGGCGGTGATCGACTACGGGGAGAAGTTCGACGGCGTCCGCCTCACGAGCCTGCGTGTCCCGGCCGAGGAGCTCACCCGCGCCCTCGACGAGCTCGACCCGGCCGTCCGCGCCGCCCTGGAGGAGTCCATCCGGCGCGCCCGCCTCGTCCACCGCGAGCAGCGCCGCACCACCCACACGACCCAGGTCGTCCCCGGCGGCACGGTCACGGAGAAGTGGATCCCCGTCGAGCGCGTCGGCCTGTACGTGCCGGGCGGCCGCTCCGTCTACCCGTCCTCCGTCGTGATGAACGTCGTCCCGGCCCAGGAGGCCGGCGTCGAGGGCGTGGCCGTCGCCTCGCCCCCGCAGAAGGACTTCGGGGGCCTTCCGCACCCGACGATCCTCGCCGCCTGCGCCCTCCTCGGCGTGGACGAGGTCTACGCGGCCGGCGGCGCCCAGGCGATCGCCATGTTCGCGTACGGGACCCTCGACAGCACCGGGACGGCCGGCGAGCCCGGCTGCGCCCCCGTCAACCTGGTCACCGGCCCCGGCAACATCTACGTGGCCGCCGCCAAGCGCCTCCTCAAGGGACGCATCGGCATCGACGCCGAGGCCGGCCCGACGGAGATCGCGATCCTCGCGGACTCCACCGCCGACCCCGTGCACGTCGCCGCCGACCTCATCAGCCAGGCCGAGCACGACCCGATGGCCGCCTCCGTCCTCGTCACCGACTCGGACGAGCTGGCCGCCGCCACCGAGGCCGAGCTGAAGACCCAGGTCGCCGCCTCCAAGCACGTCGACGACCGGATCGTCCCGGCCCTGGCCGGCCGCCAGTCCGCGATCGTCCTCGTCCGCGACCTCGCCGACGGCCTCAAGGTCGTCGACGCGTACGGCGCCGAGCACCTGGAGATCCAGACCGCCGACGCCGCCGCCGTCGCCGACCGCGTCCGCAACGCCGGCGCGATCTTCGTCGGCCCCTGGGCGCCGGTCTCGCTCGGCGACTACTGCGCCGGGTCCAACCACGTCCTGCCCACCGGCGGCTGCGCCTGCCACTCCTCGGGCCTCTCCGTGCAGTCCTTCCTCCGCGGCGTGCACATCGTGGACTACACGCGCGACGCCCTCGCCGACGTCGCCCACCACGTCGTCACGCTCGCCGAGGCCGAGGACCTGCCCGCGCACGGCGCCGCCGTCAAGGCCCGTTTCGGTTGGAAGGTGCCGTAGAACAAGTGAGCCAGATCAAGATCGACGACCTGCCCGTCCGGGCCGAGCTGCGCGGCAAGTCCCCCTACGGCGCGCCCCAGCTCGACGTCCCCGTCCAGCTGAACACCAACGAGAACCCCTACCCGCTGCCCGAGCCGCTGGTGGCCCGGATCGCGGAGCGGGTCGCCGAGGCCGCCCGCGGCCTCAACCGCTACCCCGACCGCGACGCGGTCGAGCTCCGCACCGGGCTCGCCGCCTACCTCACCCGCACCGGGAAGCACCCGGTCGGCGTCGAGAACGTGTGGGCGGCCAACGGCTCCAACGAGGTCCTCCAGCAGCTCCTCCAGACCTTCGGCGGCCCCGGCCGCACCGCGATCGGCTTCGAGCCCTCGTACTCGATGCACGCCCTGATCGCCCGCGGCACCGGCACGGGCTGGATCTCCGGCCCGCGCAACGAGGACTTCACCATCGACGTGGAGGCGGCCGTCCAGGCCATCGCGGAGAACGCGCCGGACGTCGTCTTCATCACCTCGCCCAACAACCCCACCGGCACCGCCGTCGGGGCCGACACCGTCCTCGCCCTGTACGAGGCGGCCCAGGCGGCCAAGCCCTCGATGGTCGTCGTGGACGAGGCGTACGTGGAGTTCAGCCACCGCGACTCGCTGCTGCCGCTCCTGGAGGGCCGCCCGCACCTGGTGGTCTCCCGGACGATGTCGAAGGCCTTCGGCGCCGCCGGGCTCCGCCTCGGCTACCTCGCCGCCCACCCGGCCGTGGTCGACGCCGTCCAGCTGGTCCGCCTCCCGTACCACCTCTCGGCCGTCACCCAGGCCACCGCGCTCGCCGCCCTGGAGCACACCGACACCCTCCTCGGGTACGTCGAGCAGCTCAAGGCGGAGCGCGACCGGCTCGTCACCGAGCTGCGCGCCCTCGGCTGCGAGGTCACCGACTCCGACGCCAACTTCGTGCAGTTCGGGAAGTTCCCCGACACGCACGCGGCCTGGCAGTCGATCCTCGACCGGGGCGTCCTGGTCCGGGACAACGGCGTACCGGGATGGCTGCGGGTCACCGCAGGCACCCCCGAAGAGAACGACGCGTTCCTCGACGCGGTCCGTGAATTGATGAAGGAGCAGGAACGATGAGCCGCGTAGGCCGCGTTGAGCGCACCACCAAGGAGACCTCCGTCGTCGTCGAGATCGACCTCGACGGCACCGGAAAGGTCGACGTGTCGACCGGGGTCGGCTTCTACGACCACATGCTCGACCAGCTCGGCCGTCACGGGCTCTTCGACCTCACGGTCAAGACCGACGGCGACCTGCACATCGACTCGCACCACACCATCGAGGACACCGCCCTCGCCCTCGGCGC
This sequence comes from Streptomyces sp. NPDC059695, assembly GCF_042733785.1. Taxonomy (NCBI): domain Bacteria; kingdom Bacillati; phylum Actinomycetota; class Actinomycetes; order Kitasatosporales; family Streptomycetaceae; genus Streptomyces; species Streptomyces sp. NPDC059695. Next base: position 18,119 of record NZ_JBHWFF010000005.1, read on the forward strand.
CGCCTTCAAGCAGGCCCTCGGCGACAAGGTCGGCATCTACCGCTTCGGCAACTGCACGGTCCCGCTGGACGAGTCGCTCGCCCAGGTCACCGTCGACCTCTCCGGCCGCCCGTACCTCGTGCACACCGAGCCCGAGACCATGGCGCCGATGATCGGCTCGTACGACACGACGATGACCCGGCACATCCTGGAGTCCTTCGTCGCCCAGGCCCAGATCGCGCTGCACGTCCACGTGCCGTACGGGCGCAACGCCCACCACATCGTGGAGTGCCAGTTCAAGGCCCTCGCCCGCGCGCTCCGCTACGCCTCCGAGCGCGACCCGCGCGCCGCCGGAATCCTCCCCTCCACGAAGGGCGCGCTCTAGTCGTGAACGGCCTCTCCACCATCCTGATCCTCGTCGGGCTCTTCCTGCTCGGCGGGATCTACTCCTTCGTCAAGCAGCAGATGCCCAAGGGCCTCATCGTCCTGCTCGCCTTCGGTGCCGCGATGTGCCTCTCCGCCGGAGTGCTGCGTCTGGACGTGTGGTCATGAGCACGGCCTCCCCGAAGAAGGTCGTCGTCTTCGACTACGGCTTCGGAAACGTGCGCTCCGCCGAGCGCGCGCTCGCCCGCGTCGGCGCCGACGTCGAGATCACCCGCGACTACGACACCGCGATGAACGCCGACGGGCTCCTCGTCCCCGGCGTCGGTGCCTTCTCCGCCTGCATGCAGGGCCTCAAGGAGGCCCGCGGCGACTGGATCATCGGCCGCAGGCTCGCCGGCGGCCGCCCGGTCATGGGCATCTGCGTCGGCATGCAGATCCTCTTCGCCCAGGGCATCGAGCACGGCGTGGAGACCGAGGGCCTCGACGAGTGGCCCGGTACGGTCGGACCGCTGAACGCCCCCGTCGTCCCCCACATGGGCTGGAACACGGTCGACGCGCCCGCCGACACCCAGCTCTTCGCGGGGCTCGACGCCGGCGACCGGTACTACTTCGTGCACTCCTACGCGGTGCGCGAGTGGACCCTGGAGGTCGGCAACAAGAACATCCGCGCCCCCAAGGTCAGCTGGGCCACCCACGGCGAGCCCTTCGTCGCGGCGGTGGAGAACGGCGCCCTGTGGGCGACGCAGTTCCACCCCGAGAAGTCCGGCGACGCCGGAGCCCAGCTCCTCACCAACTGGATCGGAACCCTGTGACCGTGCCGTCTAACAGCGTGCTCGAACTCCTCCCCGCCGTCGACGTCCGCGACGGCCAGGCCGTCCGGCTCGTCCACGGCGAGTCCGGCAGCGAGACCTCCTACGGCTCCCCGCTGGAGGCGGCCCTGGCCTGGCAGCGCGCCGGCGCCGAGTGGCTCCACCTCGTCGACCTGGACGCCGCCTTCGGCACCGGCGACAACCGCGACCTGGTCCGCCAGGTCACCGAGGCCATGGATATCAAGGTCGAGCTCTCCGGCGGCATCCGCGACGACGCCACGCTCGCCGCCGCCCTCGCCACCGGCTGCACCCGCGTCAACCTCGGCACCGCCGCCCTGGAGACCCCCGAGTGGGTCGCCAAGGTCATCGCCGAGCACGGCGACAAGATCGCCGTCGGTCTCGACGTGCGCGGCACGACCCTGCGCGGCCGCGGCTGGACCCGCGACGGCGGCGACCTGTACGAGACGCTCGCCCGCCTCGACTCGGAGGGCTGCTCCCGCTACGTCGTCACCGACATCGCCAAGGACGGCACCCTCCAGGGCCCCAACCTGGAGCTCCTGAAGAACGTCTGCGCGGCCACCGACAAGCCGGTCGTCGCCTCCGGCGGCGTGTCCTCCCTGGACGACCTCCGGGCCCTGTCCGGCCTGGTGCCGCTCGGTGTCGAGGGCGCGATCGTCGGCAAGGCGCTGTACGCCGAGGCGTTCACCCTCGAAGAGGCGCTCGCGGCGGTGAAGCCGTGACCTCCGAGGTCCGCAAGGTCGTCACCGGCGCTCCCTGGGAGGAGCAGTTCGGCTACTCCCGCGCGGTGGAACTCCCGAACGGCACCGTCCTGGTCTCCGGCTGCACGTCGGTGGTCGGCGGCCAGATCGCCGGGGGCGGCCCCCACGAGCAGACGGTCAACTCGTTCAACGTGGCCTTCGACGCGCTGAAGAAGCTGGGCCTGGGCCCGGAGCACGTCGTCCGCACCCGGATGTACATCACGCACGCCCGGGACGTGGACGAGGTCGGCCGCGCCCACAAGGAACTGTTCGACGCCGTCCGTCCCGCCGCGTCGATGATCATCGTCTCCGGTTTCGTCGACCCGAGCCTGGTCGTCGAGGTCGAGGTCGAGGCGTACCGGGGAGAGGAAGCATGAGCCTCGCCGTACGGGTGATCCCCTGCCTGGACGTGGACAACGGCCGGGTCGTCAAGGGCGTCAACTTCCAGAACCTGCGGGACGCGGGCGACCCCGTCGAGATGGCCAAGCTGTACGACGCCGAGGGCGCCGACGAGCTGACCTTCCTCGACATCACCGCCTCCTCCGGCAACCGGGAGACCACCTACGACGTGGTGCGCCGCACCGCCGAGCAGGTCTTCATCCCGCTCACGGTCGGCGGCGGCGTCCGCTCGGCCGAGGACGTCGACAAGCTGCTGCGGGCCGGTGCCGACAAGGTCGGCGTCAACACCGCCGCCCTCACGCGCCCCGAGCTGATCCAGGAGATCGCGGAGCGCTTCGGCCGGCAGGTGCTGGTGCTGTCCGTGGACGCGCGCCGCACCGCCTCGGGCTCCTTCGAGGTGACGACGCACGGCGGCCGCAAGGGCACCGGCATCGACGCCGTCGAGTGGGCGCACCGGGCCGCCGAGCTGGGCGCGGGGGAGATCCTGCTCAACTCGATGGACGCCGACGGTACGAAGGACGGCTACGACACCGAGATGATCGCGGCCGTGCGCAAGCACGTGACGGTCCCGGTGATCGCCTCGGGCGGCGCCGGCAGGCTCGCCGACTTCCCGCCGGCCGTGGCGGCAGGCGCGGACGCGGTGCTCGCGGCCTCCGTCTTCCACTTCGGCGACCTGCGGATCTCGCAGGTCAAGGACACGCTGCGGGAGGCGGGCCACCCGGTCCGCTGAACCGAGCCGTGCGAAGGGCCCCCTCGGGGGCCCTTCTTCTTTCCCGAACGCGCAGGATCTGTTGCGCAATTTTCGTTGCGCAAGTTTTCCTTCGCATCTAGGGTCGCTGTCATGACCTCGTCGGAGCACCGCCGGATCACCGATCTCGGCACCCTCAAAGCCATCGCGCACCCGCTGCGGATGCGCCTCTACCGCGCCCTCTTCGTGGCCCGCACGGCCACCGCCTCCCAGCTCGCCGAGCAGGTGGACGAGGCCGTCTCCCTCGTCAGCTACCACCTCCGCAAGCTCGCCGAGCACGGCCTCATCGAGGAGGCCGAGCCCCAGTCCTCCGACGGGCGCGAGCGCTGGTGGCAGCCCAGCTCGTACGGCTTCAGCATCCACGACGAAGACCTCCGCGACGCCCCCGAGCTCGCCGCCGCCGGCGCCGCCTTCGGCCGTACGATCGACGAGCAGCGCAAGCAGATGTACGCCCGCTTCCTCGACGAGCGGCACACCTGGTCCGAGGAATGGCGCGCCGCCTCGGTCAGCTCCGAGTGGCTGCCGCGCCTGACCGCCGCCGAACTCGCCTCCCTCGGCGGCGAGCTCGACGCGCTGCTCCGGAAGTACGACCAGGCGGCCCGCGCCGCCGAGGCCGCCGGCGACACCGAGGGCCGCGAGAACGTCGCCGTCCACCTCCACGGCTTCCCCTACCGGGGCTGAGCGGCGATGACCACGCTCACCGACACCACGGTGGCCCCCGCCCACCGCAACCCCCAGGTCCTGCGCTGGCTCGGCGCCTACACCGCCTCCACCCTCGGCGACAGCGTCTTCTACCTCGCCCTCTCCTGGACCGCAGTGAGCAGCGGCACCCCCGCCCAGGCGGGCCTCGTCACCGCCGTCTCCGCCGTGCCCCGCGCCCTGCTCCTGCTCGTCGGCGGAACGATCGCCGACCGCCTCGGCCCGCGCCGGGTCGTCATCGCCTCCGACACCGTCCGCTGCCTGGTCGTCCTCGGCCTCGCCGCGACCCTCTTCCTCGCGTCACCCGGCCTGTGGGCGCTCGCCGCCGTCGCCCTCGTCTTCGGTGTCGTCGACGCCGTCTTCCTGCCCGCCGTCGGCGCCCTGCCGCCCCGCATCGCCGCCCGCGACCAGCTCGCCCGCGTCCAGGGCATGCGCGGCCTCTCCTCCCGCCTCGGCGCCGTCCTCGGCGCCCCGCTGGGCGGCCTCGCCGTCGCCCTGGGCGGCTCCGCCACCGCCTTCGGCATCGCCGGGATCCTCTTCGCGCTCTCCCTGCCCCTGCTCCGCGCGCTCACGCTCCGCCCGCTGCCGCGCGAGGACGAGGCGCGTGACCGCACCGCCCTGCGCGACCTCGCCGACGGCCTGCGCTACCTCCGCGGCCACAGGTCGCTCGGCCCGCTGATGATCGTCGTCCTCCTCGCCGACCTCGGCTTCGCCGGCCCCCTCAACGTCGGCCTCGCGATCCTCTCCGACCAGCGCGGCTGGGGCGCCTCCGGCATCGGCTGGGTCCTCGCCGGCTTCGGCGTGGGCGCGGGAGGCGCCTCCCTCCTGCTGACCGTCAAGGGCCGCATACCCCGGGCCGGTGCCGTCATGGGCTGGACCATGCTGCTCGGAGCCGTGTCGATCGGCGCCCTCGCCCACCTCCCCGAGCTGCCCCTCGCCGTCCTCGTCGCGGTCTCCGTCGGACTGCTCGCCGGACTCTCCGGCGCCCTCTGCAACGCCCTCGTGCAGACCGAGTGCGACCCCGCCTACCTCGGCCGGGTGAGCGCCGTCTCCGGCCTCGGCAGCCTCGGCATCGCCCCGCTGAGCTTCCCGGTCACCGGCGCGGCCATCGGCCTCTGGGGCCCCGGCCCGGTCTTCGTCGTCAGCGCGGCGGTCTGCGCCCTGTCCGGCGCCTACGCCCTCGTGGTCCCGACCCTCCGCCGCGCCGAGCTGCCGACGTAGCCCCTCAGATCCCCAGCTGCTTCGTCTCCCGCAGCCGCTCGATCGCATCGGGCTCGCCCTCCAGGGCCACCTTCGCCGAGTCCTGGCGGCCGTACAGGTACATCACCAGCTCGCCCGGCTCCCCGGAGGCCGTCACCACCGGGGTGCCGCGGTGGGCGACCGCCGTCTGGCCGTTCGGGCGGCGCAGCACCAGGCCCACCGGGGCCTTGCGCCCGAGCAGCCGGGCCATCCGCTCCAGGCGGGCCCAGAGGGCGTCCGCGAAGACCGGGTCGAGCTCGCGCGCCGACCAGTCGGGCTGGGCCCGCCGGACGTCCTCCGCGTGCACGTAGAACTCGACGACGTTCGCCCCCTCGTCCACCTGCTTGATGGTGAACGGCGAGAAGCGCGGCGGACCCGTCCGGATGAGCTGGATCAGCTCCTCGTACGGCTTGGCGGCGAACTCCGCCTGCACCCGGTCCTGCCGCTCCTTCAGCACCGGTACGAGAGAACCCGCCGCCGCGTCGGGACGCCGCTCCCGCACCACCACATGGGCCGCGAGGTCCCGCGTCCGCCAGCCCTCGCAGAGCGTCGGCGCGTCCGGGCCCGCCGCCTCCAACAGATCGGCGAGCAGAAGCCGTTCACGTTTCGCATGGGTCGACATGCCCGCCAGCGTACGACCGGGGCCCGCGGTCCGCCCAGTGGACGCCCCGCCGGACACCACCCCGGAGCGCGGCACAATGGCGCCATGAGCAGCACGCCCCGGACCCCCAGCGACCTCGACCCGGCCATCGCCGCGCGCCTCAAGCGCAGCCCCGACGGCCTCGTCCCCGCCATCGCCCAGCAGTACGACACCGGCGAGGTGCTGATGCTCGGCTGGATGGACGACGAGGCCCTCCACCGCACCCTCACCACCGGCCGCTGCACCTACTGGTCCCGCAGCCGGAACGAGTACTGGGTCAAGGGCGACACCTCCGGGCACGTCCAGCACGTCAGGTCCGTCGCCCTCGACTGCGACGCCGACACCCTCCTCGTCAAGGTCGACCAGGTCGGAGCCGCCTGCCACACCGGCGCCCGCACCTGCTTCGACGCCGACGTGCTCCCCGTCTCCCAGTAAGGTCCCGTGCCATGGATCTCGAGACCTTCCGCAAGCTGGCGGCCGACCGCCGCGTCATCCCCGTCAGCCGCAGGCTCCTCGCGGACGGCGACACCCCGGTCGGGCTCTACCGCAAGCTCGCCGCCGAACGCCCCGGCACCTTCCTCCTCGAATCCGCGGAGAACGGCCGCAGCTGGTCCCGGTACTCCTTCGTCGGAGTCCGCAGCGACGCCACCCTGACGGTGAAGGACGGACAGGCCCACTGGCTGGGCACCCCGCCCGTCGGCGTCCCCGTCGACGGCGACCCGCTCGCCGCCCTGCGCGCCACCGTCGAGACCCTCCACACCCCCCGCGACCTCGCGTCGGGGATGCCCCCCTTCACCGGCGGCATGGTCGGCTACCTCGGCTACGACATCGTCCGCCGCCTGGAGAAGATCGGGGACTCCACCCGCGACGACCTGGAGCTCCCCGAGCTCACCATGCTCCTCACCAGCGACCTCGCGGTCCTCGACCACTGGGACGGCTCGGTCCTGCTGATCGCCAACGCGATCAACCACAACGACCTGGAGACCGGCATCGACGAGGCGTACGCGCACGCCGTCGCCCGCCTCGACGCCATGGAGGCCGACCTGGCCCGCCCGGTCGAGACCGTGCCGGCCGCCCTGCCGCCGTCCGAGCTCCCCGCCTTCTCGGCCCTCTGGGGCGGACGGGCCTACCAGGACGCCGTCGAGGACATCAAGGAGCGCATCCGCGCCGGCGAGGCCTTCCAGGTCGTGCCCTCGCAGCGCTTCGAGACCGCCTGCACCGCCACCGCGCTCGACGTCTACCGGGTCCTGCGGGCCACCAACCCGTCCCCGTACATGTACCTCTTCCGCTTCGAGAACGGCTTCGACGTCGTCGGCTCCTCGCCCGAGGCCCTCGTCAAGGTCGAGGACGGCCGGGCGATGCTCCACCCCATCGCCGGCACCCGGCACCGCGGCGCCACCCCGCAGGAGGACCACGACCTCGCCGAGGAGCTGCTCGCCGACCCCAAGGAGCGCGCCGAGCACCTCATGCTCGTCGACCTCGGCCGCAACGACCTCGGCCGGGTCTGCGCGCCCGGCTCGGTGGAGGTCGTCGACTTCATGTCGATCGAGCGGTACTCGCACGTCATGCACATCGTCTCCACCGTCACCGGCGAGGTCGCCGAGGGCCGCACCGCCTTCGACGTCCTCACCGCCTGCTTCCCCGCCGGGACGCTCTCCGGCGCGCCCAAGCCCCGCGCCATGCAGATCATCGAAGAGCTCGAACCCTCCCGGCGCGGCCTCTACGGCGGATGTGTCGGTTATCTCGATTTCGCCGGAGACGCGGACACCGCCATCGCCATCCGCACCGCGCTGCTCCGGGACGGAACGGCGTACGTGCAGGCCGGGGCGGGTGTCGTCGCCGACTCCGACCCGGTCGGCGAGGACGACGAGTGCCGCAACAAGGCCGCGGCCGTGCTCCGCGCCGTCCACACCGCCAACCGGATGAACGCCGGCTGAGCCCGTAGGGGATAGTGGGGTACGTGAGTGCCGTACCCGTACCCCAGCCCCGGGCCGCCCGCGTGGCCGTCCCCACCGGCGGCCGCCGCAGCCTGGCCGCGGCCCTCCTCCTCGGCGCCCTCGGCGCCACCGTCGTCCTGCTCTCCGCGGGCCAGATCTGGGCGGAGGGCACCGCGTCCGTCGGCGGCGGCACCGTCCCCGTCCAGGCCGACGGCGCCGCCGTCACCGGCGTGCCGACCGCCCTGGCGATCGTCGGCCTCGCCGCGCTCTTCGCCGTCTTCGCCGTCCGGCGCACCGGCCGCACCCTCGTCTCCGCGCTCCTCGCGCTCAGCGGCGCGGGCGCCGCGCTCGCCGCCGTCCTCGGCGCCTCCGACAGCTCCGCGCTCGACGCCGAGGCGGCCAGGATCAGCGGCGACACCGCCGCCGCCGTCGCCGGCCTCACCCACACCGCCTGGCCGTACGTGACCGCCGCCGGCGCCCTCCTCATCCTGCTCGCCGGCCTCCTCGCCCTGCGGTTCGGCAAGGACTGGCCGGCGATGGGCGGACGCTACGAGCGCTCCGGCACCCCGCGCGCCGCGCGCAGGGCCCCCACGACCGACCCGGACCGGCCCGAGGACCTCTGGAAGGCCCTGGACCGCGGCGAGGACCCGACCCAGGGAGCCTGAGCGGGGGAGCGGTAGCGCGACGCGTGATCGTCCCGGTACCCCCGATTCATCCTCGCGCGCCCGTGTGCGGGACAATGAGCGCCGAGTGTCCGCGCACGCGAGACCCTCACCATCGAGCAACTGCAACGAGGAGCAACTCATGGCGGGCAGCGCCCACGGACACACCCCGGCCGCCTGGACCGGTGTCATCATCTCCTTCATCGGCTTCTGCATCGCCGGCGTCTTCATGGTGGCCGCGAACGTGCCCGCTTTCTGGGCCGGCGTGGGCGTCATCGTCCTCGGCGGCATCGTCGGCGGCGCGATGAAGGTGGCCGGCCTCGGCATGCCGAAGGAGTCGGCGGCCGTCACCGCCGCCCGCGAGGCCGCGACCGCGACCGTCCGGGCCCGCGCCTGACGCGACACGACGCATCCGAGGGCGCAGTCCGGCGGTGCCGGGCTGCGCCCTCGCGCGTCAGGGGCGAGAATCACCGCGTGGACCCGCAGCCGACGGCCCCGGCCGTGACCGATTCCCCCACCCACCCGGGTGAACCCGCACGACCGGATGCCACGGCAGCGGAGCCCGACCCGCCCGTGGACGGGCGTGACGGTGCCCCCGGCGCCGCCGGCGCGCTGCCCGCACCCTCGTCGTGGCCGGGCGGCCCCGTACCGCCGGGGCACGCCCCCGCGGACGCCTCCTGGACCGGCCCCTACGCGCCGCCGCCGCCCCCGGCCCGCCCGCTCGCACGGCGGCTGCTCGCACCGGCCGGCACCCTCGCCGGAGTCGCCGCCGCCTTCGCCTACGTCGGGACCGTCGACCCCAACGAACCCGGCCACTACCCCGTCTGCCCGCTTCTCCGCTTCACCGGCCTCTACTGCCCCGGCTGCGGCGGGCTCCGCAGCGCCCACGCGTTCGTCCACGGCGACCTCCCGGCCGCCCTCGGCGCCAACGCGCTCGCCGTCGTCGGCTACGGGATCTTCGCCGTCGTCATGGTCGTCTGGCTGGTTCGCGCCGTCCGCGGAGCGCCCATGCGCCTCGCGGTCTCCCCGTACCTGTGGTGGGGGGTCGGCGCCGTCCTCGCCCTCTTCACCCTGGTCCGGAACCTTCCCTTCGGCTCCGCGCTGGCCCCCTGAGGGCCCCCGCGGGCCCGCGGGGACCCCGTCGGGAGTCCCAGCAGATGGGACGCCACTCCGGCCGATGCGAGTCCGGGGCCGTCCTGCGGATAGGATCGAAGTGGCTGAACCTGGTTCATCAACATCGTCACCGTCCCGGAAGGGGGCCCCTCGCGTGAGTGTGCTCGACGAGATCATCGACGGCGTGCGCGCCGACCTCGCAGAGCGGCAGGCGCGGGTCACCCTCGACGAGCTCAAGGAGCGCGCCGCCAAGGCGCCGCAGGCCAAGGACGGCGTCGCCGCACTGCGCGGCGACGGCGTCAAGGTGATCTGCGAGGTCAAGCGCTCCAGCCCGTCCAAGGGCGCGCTCGCCGCGATCGCCGACCCGGCAGGTCTCGCCGCGGACTACGAGGCCGGCGGCGCCGCCGTCATCTCCGTCCTCACCGAACAGCGCCGCTTCGGCGGCTCGCTCGCCGACCTGGAGGCCGTCCGCGCCCGGGTCGACATCCCGGTGCTGCGCAAGGACTTCATCGTCACCGCGTACCAGCTCTGGGAGGCACGGGCGTACGGAGCCGACCTCGCGCTCCTCATCGTCGCCGCCCTGGAGCAGGAGGCCCTCGTCTCCCTCATCGAGCGTGCCGAGTCCATCGGGCTCACCCCGCTCGTCGAGGTCCACGACGAGGAGGAGGTCGAGCGCGCCGTCGACGCGGGCGCCCGCATCATCGGCGTCAACGCGCGGAACCTGAAGACCCTCAAGGTCGACCGCTCCACCTTCGAGCGCGTCGCCCCGGAGATCCCCGCGCACATCGTCAAGGTCGCCGAGTCCGGCGTCCGCGGCCCGCACGACCTCATCGCCTACGCCAACCAGGGTGCCGACGCGGTCCTCGTCGGCGAGTCCCTCGTCACCGGCCGCGACCCGAAGGCCGCCGTCGCCGACCTCGTCGCCGCCGGCGCCCACCCGGCCCTGCGCCACGGCCGGAGCTGACCGCGCCATGACCCCCCGCCACGACACGCCGACACCCCCGGGCAGCGCCCGGGGGGCGCTCGGCGCGCCGTCGGCGACCTCCGTGGGGCGCCGCCGCCTGCTCCGTACGGCCGCGTCCGTCCCCGCCCACGCCCCCCTGGCCCGGGGCTGCCGCCCGCGCGGCTGCCGCGCACCCGCCCGCCGCGTCCACGGCCGCCGGGTGCGGTACGTCATCGGCTCCGAGCCCGGCCAGGTCAACGGCATGCGATGGCGCCCGCGCCTCGCGCGCGTTCTCACGTACGACGTCTGAGCACCCCGCTGCCCGTGTGGGCAATCGTTCCGCAGGGCGGAACGCATGCCCACAACGGGGGCGACGCTGCCGTACACGAGGGACCCGCGCGCATAACGTGACCATCGACCCCACGTATCCCGGGGCACCCCGCCCCGCGAGGAGCATCCGCATGTCCAGCGAGTTCTTCATTCCCGACCCGGACGGTCAGGTCCCCACCCCCGAGGGCTACTTCGGCACCTTCGGCGGCAAGTTCATCCCGGAGGCGCTCGTCGCCGCCGTCGACGAGGTCGCCGTCGAGTACGAGAAGGCCAAGGCCGACCCCGAGTTCGCCCGCGAGCTCAACGACCTGATGGTCAACTACACCGGCCGGCCGAGCGCCCTCACCGAGGTCCCCCGGTTCGCCGAGCACGCCGGCGGTGCCCGGATCTTCCTCAAGCGCGAGGACCTCAACCACACCGGCTCGCACAAGATCAACAACGTGCTCGGGCAGGCCCTCCTGACCAAGCGCATGGGCAAGACGCGGGTCATCGCGGAGACCGGCGCCGGCCAGCACGGCGTGGCCACCGCCACCGCCTGCGCCCTCTTCGGCCTCGAGTGCACCATCTACATGGGCGAGATCGACACCCAGCGCCAGGCCCTCAACGTGGCCCGGATGCGGATGCTCGGCGCCGAGGTCGTGGCCGTGAAGTCCGGCAGCCGGACCCTCAAGGACGCCATCAACGAGGCCTTCCGCGACTGGGTCGCCAACGTCGACCGGACGCACTACCTGTTCGGCACCGTCGCGGGACCGCACCCCTTCCCCGCCATGGTCCGCGACTTCCACCGGGTCATCGGCGTCGAGGCCCGCCGCCAGATCCTGGAGCGCGCCGGGCGCCTGCCCGACGCGGCCATCGCCTGCGTCGGCGGCGGCTCCAACGCCATCGGGCTCTTCCACGCCTTCGTCCCGGACGCGGACGTCCGCCTCATCGGCTGCGAGCCGGCCGGCCACGGCGTCGAGACCGGCGAGCACGCGGCCACCCTCACCGCCGGCGAGCCCGGCATCCTCCACGGGTCCCGCTCCTACGTCCTCCAGGACGAGGAGGGCCAGATCACCGAGCCGTACTCGATCTCCGCCGGACTCGACTACCCCGGCATCGGCCCCGAGCACGCGTACCTCAAGGACAGCGGCCGCGGCGAGTACCGGGCCGTCACCGACGACGCCGCCATGCAGGCGCTGCGGCTGCTCTCCCGCACGGAGGGCATCATCCCGGCCATCGAGTCGGCGCACGCCCTCGCCGGGGCCCTGGAGGTCGGCAAGGAGCTCGGCAAGGACGCCCTGCTCCTGGTCAACCTCTCCGGGCGCGGCGACAAGGACATGGACACGGCCGCCCGCTACTTCGGGCTGTACGACGGGGAGGGCTCCCGGTGACGACCGGAAACATCCAGCTGCTCGGCGACACCCTCGCCAAGGCCAAGGCCGAGAACAGGGCCGCGCTCATCGCGTACCTGCCGGCCGGCTTCCCGACGGTCGACGGCGGCATCGCCGCGATCAAGGCCGTCTTCGACGGGGGCGCCGACATCGTCGAGGTCGGGCTCCCGCACAGCGACCCGGTCCTCGACGGCCCGGTCATCCAGACCGCCGACGACATCGCCCTGCGCGGCGGCGTGAAGATCGCCGACGTCATGCGGACGGTCCGCGAGGCCCACGCCGCCACCGGCAAGCCGGTCCTCGTCATGACGTACTGGAACCCGATCGACCGGTACGGCGTCGAGCGCTTCACCCAGGAGCTCGCCGAGGCCGGCGGCGCGGGCTGCATCCTGCCCGACCTCCCGGTCCAGGAGTCCGCCCTCTGGCGCGAGCACGCCGACAAGCACGGTCTCGCGACCGTCTTCGTCGTCGCGCCCAGCAGCAAGGACGAGCGCCTCGCCACCATCACGGCGGCCGGCTCCGGCTTCGTCTACGCCGCCTCCCTCATGGGCGTCACCGGCACCCGCGAGTCGGTCGGCGAGTCCGCCGCGGACCTGGTCCGCCGCACCCGCGCCACCTCCGGGATCCCCGTCTGCGTGGGACTCGGCGTCTCCAACGCAACGCAGGCGCGTGAGGTCGCGGCCTTCGCCGACGGCGTCATCGTCGGCTCCGCGTTCGTGAAGCGGATCCTCGACGCCGACGGCGACGAGGCGGCCGGGCTCACCGCCGTAAGGGAACTGGCGGCCGAACTCGCCGAGGGCGTCCGCCGCGCTTCGTAGCCCGTTCGGGTGGACATGGGACCGGGGAGGCGCGCATGTGCCTCCCCGGTTCGTTGCCTGGGGCGTGAGCGAGAAGAACAGCGGTGACGGTAACCGGAGCGCGCGGGAGCGCCTCCAGCAGCAGCGCGAGCGCGACAAGGCCCGCGAGAAGCAGCGGCGCGTCCTGATCGTGTCGGCGGCGGTGGTCGGTGTCCTCGGCCTGGCCGCGATCGTCGGAGTGATCGCCGCCGGCGGCGACAAGGACGGCGGCTCCGACAAGGCGGGACCGGTGGTCGCGCCGACCGGAGCGACCGACGAGGACGCCAAGCCCGCCATCCCCACGGGCAAGGCGGACGCCCCGTCGACGCTCACGATCTGGGAGGACTTCCGCTGCCCGGCGTGCGCCCAGTTCGAGAACGTCATGCGGGACTCGATCCACGAGCTGGAGGCCTCCGGCGCACTCAAGGCCGAGTACCACCTCGCCACCCTCATCGACGGGAACATGGGCGGCAGCGGCTCGCTGCGGGCGGCCAACGCCGCCGCGTGCGCCCAGGACGCGGGGAAGTTCACCGCGTACCACGACACGCTCTACGTCAACCAGCCGCCCGAGACGGACGACGCCTACGGGAAGAACGAGAAGCTGATCGAGCTGGCGGCGAAGGTGCCGGGGCTCGACACGCCCGCCTTCCGCAGCTGTGTGAACGACGGCACCCACGACACCTGGGTGAAGAAGTCGAACGAGGCCTTCCAGAACGGCGGCTTCCGCGGCACCCCGTCCGTCCTCCTCAACGGCGAGTCGATCTTCCCGACCAAGGGGAACGAGCAGATCTCCCCGGAGAACCTCAAGAAGTGGGTCGCCGAGGCCAACAAGGGCAAGAAGGCGGGCACCGCCTCCCCGTCGGCGGGCTAGCCACGGCCGGTCCGGACGATTGGTTACCCAGAAGTTGCCGGGCGGGCTGCCGTCCCGCCCGTCCGGCAGGGTAGCGTCGGACCTGCCATGGACCTTGCCTACATTCCCAGCCCGTCGACCGGCGTGATCCACCTCGGACCGATCCCGCTGCGCGGCTATGCCTTCTGCATCATCATCGGTGTCTTCGTTGCCGTCTGGCTCGGCAACAAGCGCTGGATCGCCCGGGGCGGCACCGCCGGCACCGTGGCCGACATCGCCGTCTGGGCGGTGCCCTTCGGCCTCGTCGGCGGACGCCTGTACCACGTGATCACCGACTACCAGCTGTACTTCAGCGAGGGTGAGAACTGGGTCGACGCCTTCAAGATCTGGGAGGGCGGCCTCGGCATCTGGGGCGCCATCGCGCTCGGCGCGGTGGGCGCCTGGATCGGCTGCCGCCGCCGGGGCATCGCGCTCCCGGCCTACGCCGACGCCATCGCCCCCGGCATCGCCTTCGCCCAGGCCATCGGCCGCTGGGGCAACTGGTTCAACCAGGAGCTCTACGGCAAGCCGACCGACCTGCCCTGGGCGCTGAAGATCAGCGCCGGTGTGAACCGGGAGGCCGGGCTCTACCACCCGACGTTCCTCTACGAGTCGCTGTGGTGCGTCGGCGTCGGCTTCCTCGTCATCTGGGCCGACCGCCGCTTCAAGCTCGGCCACGGCCGCGCCTTCGCCCTCTACGTCGCCGCCTACTGCGCGGGCCGCGTCTGGACCGAGTACCTGCGCGTCGACGAGGCGCACCACGTCCTCGGCCTGCGCCTGAACGTGTGGACGGCGATCATCGTCCTCCTGCTCGCGGTCGTCTACCTGGTGCTCTCGGCGCGGCTGCGTCCGGGCCGTGAGGAGACCGTGGAGCCGAGGAAGGCCGAGGAGAGCGAGAAGCGCGCGAAGGCGGAGAAGGACGCGGACGCCGACGGCGCCGCGGACGCGGAGCCGAAGGACGCCACCGCGGACGCCGACACGGACACGGACCCCGCGACGTCCGGGGAACCCGATGCGGAGAAGTCGGGGAACGGCGCCGGATCGGCCGCCAAGAGCTGATCACTCCTGATCGGAGGGCCGTCGGGACCGAGAGGTCCCGGCGGCCCTTTCGCGTGCGTCACCCCGCGCGGGCCGCGAGGGCGAGGATCCGGCGCGCGCCCTCCACCACCGCCGCGTCGACGAAGCGGCCGTCCGGCAGGGCGAGGGCCCCCTGCTCCGGCGAGGCCGCCTCCACGACCTCACGGGCCGCGTCGATCTCCTGCGGGGTCGGGAGATAGGCGCGCTCGATCACCGGGAGCTGACGGGGGTGGATGGCCGCCCGGCCGAAGAAGCCCATGGCCCGGCCCCGGGCGCAGCCGGCGGCCAGCGCGTCCAGGTCGCCGACGTCCGGGTGGACCGACTGGACGGGCGGCGGGAGGGCGGCCGCCCGGGCCGCGACCACCACCCGCCCGCGCGGCCAGTCGAGGCCGCTGTCCTCGCGTACCCCCAGGTCGGCGCGGAGGTCGGCCTCGCCGAGGGAGATGCCGCGCACGGCGGGGTGGGCGGTGGCGATCGCGTAGGCGTGCTCCACGGCGAGGGCGTTCTCCAGGAGCGGGTAGAGGGACAGGCCCGGGGCGAGGCCGGCGATCCGGTGGATGTCGGTGGCGTGTGTCACCTTGGGTACACGGATGCCGCGGAGGCCGGGGAGGGGGGCCAGGGTGGGGATGTCGTGCGGGGTGTGGACGCGGACGTGCACCGGGACGGGGTGCTCGTCGGCGAGGAGGTCGGCCGTGGCGTCGAGGGCGTACGCCTTGCGGTGCGGGGCGACGGCGTCCTCCAGATCGACGATCACGACGTCGGCGCCGGACGCCAGGGCCTTGCGGACCACCTCGGGGCGGTCGCCGGGGGCGTACAGCCAGGTGAGGGGCGCGCGCGGGGGTGCCGTGGCCTGCGGGGCGGCGGGCGCGCCGGGCGCTTCGCCCGCACCGGTCCGTGGGCACGGGCCCGTCCGGCCGCCCGCGCCGGTCCGTTCGTCCGCACGGGTCCGTTCGTCCGCGCGGGCCCGTTCGTCCGCACCGGTCCGTTCGCTCGCGCCCGTCCGTTCGTTCTCGGCGGGGCCGCTGAGAGGGCTCATACCGCTCCTTGCTCGCGGAGGGCGTCGATCTCGGCGGGGCCGAGGCCGAGTTCGGTGAGGACGGCGGTGGTGTCCGCGCCGTGCGGCCGGCCGGACCAGCGGATGCCTCCGGGGGTCTCGGAGAGCCGGAAGAGGACGTTCTGCATCCTGATCGGGCCGAGCTCGGGATCCTCCACCTCGGTCACCGTGCGGAGCGCCTGGTACTGCGGATCGGCGACGACGTCCCGGATGTCGTAGACGGGGGCGATGGCCGCCTCCGCCTTCTCGAACGCCGCCATCGCCTCGTCACGGGTGTGGCGGGCGATCCACGAGCCGACCGCCTCGTCGAGGACGTCCGCGTGCTCGGCCCGGCCCGTGCCGTCGGCGAACCACGGCTCGTCGATCAGCTCCGGACGGCCGACGAGCCGCAGCACCCGCTCGGCGATCGACTGGGCGGAGGTGGAGACGGCGACCCAGGAGCCGTCGGCGGTCCGGTAGGTGTTGCGCGGGGCGTTGTTGCGGGAGCGGTTGCCGGTCCGGGGCTGGACGTATCCGAGCTGGTCGTACCAGAGGGGGTGGGGTCCGATGACGGAGAGCATCGGTTCGATGATCGCCATGTCGACGACCTGGCCGCGGCCGGTCGCGGTCCTGGCGGTGAGCGCGGTCATCACCGCGTACGCCGTGGCGAGGGCGGCGACGGAGTCGGCGAGGCCGAAGGGGGGCAGGGTCGGCGGGCCGTCCGGCTCGCCGGTGATCGCGGCGAAGCCGCTCATCGCCTCGGCGAGGGTGCCGAAGCCGGGGCGGTGGGCGTACGGCCCGAACTGGCCGAAGCCGGTGACCCGGGCGAGCACCAGACGCGGGTTGACCGTGGAGAGCTCCTCCCAGCCCAGACCCCAGCGCTCCAGGGTGCCGGGGCGGAAGTTCTCCACGATGACGTCCGCGTCGGCGGCGAGCGCCAGGAGGGTGTCGCGGCCGCCCGGCGAGGAGAGGTCGAGGGTGATCGCCCGCTTGTTCCGGCCGAGGACCTTCCACCACAGGCCGATGCCGTCCTTGGCGGGGCCGTGGCCGCGGGAGGGGTCCGGCTTGCGGGGGTGCTCGACCTTGACGACGTCGGCGCCGAAGTCGCCCAGCATCATGGCCGCGAGGGGGCCGGCGAACAGGGTCGCGAGATCCAGGACGCGCAGCCCCCGCAGGGGCCCCGTGGGGTCGTCCGGCGCGGTGGGGTTCTCCGGCACGGCGGCCGGGGCGTGGGGGGTCATACGGCGTCCGCCTCCAGGATGTGGGGGGAGCGGAAGGCGCCTTCGATCTCGACGCGGTACGGCATCGACGTCGACGCGCCCTCGCGCTGGACGGAGAGCGCGGCGGCCGTCTGCGCCCAGGCGAGCGCCTCCGGGGCGGGACGGCCCTCCCCGAGCGCGACCGCGAGGGCGCCGACGAAGGTGTCGCCCGCCCCCGTGGTGTCCACGGCCCGCACCCGGGGCGCGGGCACCGTGAGCGGTTCGGCGCCGCGTGCCGCGTACAGGCTGCCGGCCGCGCCCAGGGTGACGACCACCTCGGGGACGTCCCGCAGCAGGGCCTGCGCGGCGGCGCGCGGGTCGGTGAGCCCGGTGAGCGCGGCGGCCTCGTGCTCGTTGGGGACCAACAGGTCGGTGGCGGCGAGGAGTTCCGGCGGCAGGGGCTGTGCGGGGGCGGGGGTGAGGACGGTGCGGACGCCGAGTCGGCGAGCGGTGACGGCGCCCTCGACGACCACGGAGAGGGGCAGTTCGAGCTGGAGGAGCAGGGTGTCGGCGGTGCCGATGAGGGCCTCGTCGCCGTGCGAGAGGGAGGTGAGGGTGCCGTTCGCTCCGGGGACGACGACGATCGCGTTGCCGCCGTCGTCGTCGACGACGACATGGGCGGTGCCGGAGGAGCCCTCGGCGGTGCGCAGCAGATCGGTGTCCACCGCGCAGTGCTCCAGGGTGGCGCGGAGCCGTGCCCCGAAGTCGTCGGTGCCGACCGCCCCGATCATCGCCACCTCGGCGCCCGCGCGGGCCGCGGCGACCGCCTGGTTGGCCCCCTTGCCGCCGGGGATCGTACGGAAGGAGCGGCCGGTCACCGTCTCCCCCAGGGCGGGGGCCCGCGGCACGTAGGTGACGAGGTCCATGTTCGTGCTGCCGAGCACGACGATGCTGGTCATGGGCGTACTGCCTCCGTGTGTGTCAGTTCGGCCAGGGTGTCGAAGCCGATGCCGTCGAAGGACGCCACCGAGGTCGACAGACGGTTCTTGAGAGGGGACGTCCAGCGCTCGGGCAGCCGGTCGGGGTGGCCGGCGAGCAGTCCGGCGACCGAACCGGCGGTGGCGCCGTTGGAGTCGGTGTCCCAGCCGCCCGAGACCGCCGCGCAGACGGAGCGCGAGAAGTCGCCGTCGGCGTGGGTGAGCGCGGCGGCGAGGAGCGCGGCGTTGGGGACGGCATGCACCCAGTGGTACCCGCCGAGTTCGGCGTGCAGGCGGTCGACGACGGCCTCGAAGTCGCCCGTGGCGCGGGCCGCCGTGACGCCCAGCCGGACGGCCGCCGCCAGGCGCGAGCGCGGCGGGATCACACCGAGGCCCGCGGCGAGCGACCGGTGGACGTCCGTGGTGCCGGTCGCGGCGGCGGCGAGGGTGCCGGCGACGAACATGGCGCCGTAGACGCCGTTGGCGGTGTGGGTGAGCACCGCGTCCCGGTGCGCCTGGGCGGCGGCGGCCACCGGGTCGCCGGGGTGGGTCCAGCCGTGGACGTCGGCCCGGATCTGGGCGCCGATCCACTCGCGGAAGGGGTTGCGGCGGACAGCGGTCAGCGGGGGCTCCACGCCGTCCAGGAGGTTGCGGTAGGCGACGCGCTCGGCCGTGAAGGTGCGGCCGGCGGGGAGTTCGTCGAGCCAGAGGCGGGCGACGTCGGCGGTGGTGAAGTCGCGGCCGTACCGCTTCAGGAGCAGCAGGTTGAGGAGGGGGTAGTTGAGGTCGTCGTCCTCGGGCATGCCGTCGATGTTCTCGGCGAGGGAGGTGCCGGCCGACCGGCGGTTCCAGGGGTGGGCGGCGAGCAGCCCGGGCGGGACGCCGCGGGCCGTGAACCAGGTGGTGAGCGGCCAGTTGCCGGAGGCGCGGGCGAGGGCGCGGAGGGCGGGCAGGGGGAGCTTCTCGACGGGCTTGCCGAGCAGGCACCCGACGGCTCTTCCGAGCCAGGCGGCGTGGAGCCGGTCGCGGAGGGCGGCTGTCCCCGCACCCCGACCGGCGCCGGACGTCAGGTGCTCGCGCAGGCGCGGGAGCCCGGGCGCGGCCGTCGTCAGGGCACGGATCGCGGGGAGGGCGGTGGGTTCGTGGGCCGACAGGGGCGACGGGAGGGACGCCAGGGTGTCCAGGAGCTCTTCCGCGAGACCGCGGAGGTCCGGGCGGGGGACGTCCGAGGCACCGGCCGAGGGCGGCGCCGGGGGGCCGCCCGCCTCCGCCCAGCGGGCCGCGGGGGCGTGCGCGTCCCGGCCGTCCTCCGTCGCCTGACGGAGCTCGTGGCCGACCAGGTCCTCCGGCTGGACCCAGGTCAGGCGGAGGGTCACCGGTCCGCGCTCGTCAGCGTCGCGAAGGCCGCCTCGTGGGTCCGGCGGACGTCCCTGTCCCGGGCGAAGACCTCACGGGCCACCTCCGTCAGCGCCCGCGCCGGGGCGTGCAGGTCCAGACGGCTCGCCTCGGCCACCTGCTTCGCCCACGCGGCGGGCACGGCGGACTCGCCGTGCAGGGCGCCCGCGATCGCGCCCGCCATGGTGGCGATGGAGTCGCAGTCGCGGCCGTAGTTGACCGCGCCCAGGACGGTGCGGCGGAAGTCGCCGCCGCCGACGAGCAGCATGCCGAGGGCGATCGGGAGTTCCTCGATCGCGTGCAGGCGGGAGGGGCGGCGGGCGCCGAGGGACGGGGCGCGGTAGTCGGGCCCGACCGTGTCGAAGGGGGCCACCGCCCTGCGGAGGGGGATCAGCGCGGTCTCGAAGTCCGTGTGGTCGGCGGCGACTTCGACGACGGCCCTGATCGCGTCACGCGTCCCGTCCTTGGCCAGGGACAGCGCCGCGGCCACCACCGACGCCGGTGTCGCGCCCGGGGCGCAGGCCGCCGCGACCGCCGCCGCGAAGACGCCCGCCGCCTCGCGGCCGTACGAGGACTGGTGCGCGCCCGTCAGATCGATCGCCTCGGCGTACGCGGCCGCCGGATGGGCTGCGTTGACGAGGCCGACCGGCGCCACGTACATCGCGGCGCCGCAGTTGACGATGTTGCCGTTGCCGGCCTCGCGGGGGTCCGCGTGCCCGTAGTGGAGCCGGGCCACGATCCACTTCTCGGCGAGGAAGATCCGCTGGAGGGGGAGTGCCTCGGCCTCCAGCTCCGGGATCCAGACGGGGGATCCCATGAGTTCGGGGACGAGGTGGTCGGCGACCGCGTACGCGTCGAGGTGGCCGCGGACCTTCTCGTACACCCGGATCAGCGCGTGGGTCATCAAGGTGTCGTCGGTGACGTGCCCGTCGCCCTTGTGGTACGGCGCGATGGGCCGGGCGGTGCGCCACTCGCCGCCGTTCCAGGGCCCGACGATCCCGGTGACGCGGCCGCCGTGCCGCTCCACGATCTGTTCGGGGGTGTAGCCCTCCACGGGGCCGCCGAGCGCGTCGCCGACGGCGGCCCCGAGGAGGCTGCCGGTGATCCGGTCATCCAGGGTGGGCACATCCAGTGTGGGTGTCATGTCGGAATTGTCCACCTGGGGCGGCCGGTTCCGTGGCTCCCAGCAGCCCGGCGAGTTCCACCAGGTCCGTACCCGCGAGCCGGGGGAGCGCGCAGCCCGCGAGCGTCCGGCACGCCTCCCGCCAGCTCGCCGGGACCGAACGGCCGCCGCCCAGCGCACCGGTGAGCGCGCCCGCGAGCGCCGGGGCCGAGTCGGCGACCCGGGAGAGGCAGGCGGCGGCCGGTACCGCAGCCGTCATCTCGCCCCGGGCGGCGGTGGCGAGGGCCAGGGCGACCGGGACGGTCTCGGCGGCGGCGATGCCGTAGCTGTAGACGTGGTCCACGATCTGGTGCTCCAGGAGCGGGACCAGCTCGAACGCCGACTCGGCGGCCCGGGCCAGGGTGACCGCGTACCGGGCGTTGCGGCCGATCTCGGTGGCGGGCGGCAGTTCGGCGAGCGCCGCCTCGACGGCCTCGTCGACCGTCGCCCCGCCGAGTGCCGCGGCGACGGCCGCCGCCGTCGCGCGGGCGCCGTGGACGCCGTCGCCGTCCTGGGTGTAGCGCGCGTCGAACTCGGCGAGTCCGGCGGCCGCGCGGGGGTCGCCGGGGTGGACGACGGCGAGGACCGCGGCCCGCACGCAGGCCGCGTCGTCGAAGAAGTGCGGGTTGTCGTGGCCCGTGGCGGGCGGGCGCAGTCCGGTGGCGAGGTTGCCGAGGCCCGCGCGGACCGAGATCCGGGCGCGGAGCGGGAGCACGGCCGACTCCACCTCGGGGGCGCGGTCCGCGGCGGCGGCGACCTGGCCCGCGAGCGCGTTCCAGGCCAGGTCGACGGCGGCGCGCGGACGGCGCTCCGGCGGGAGGCCGGCGAAGAGCGGGCCCGAGGCGGCGAGGACCGCCTCGGCGGTGAAGGCCGCCCACTCGGCGTCGTCGGAGGGGCCGAGGCGCAGGGGCTCGGGCGGCTGGTTGAGGGCGATGGGGACGGGGAGGGTGGTCGTCGCGTTCTGCTCGGCGAAGGTGTCGAGTTCGCGGGTGAGGCGGCGGGTCCATTCGGGCATGCGGGCGGCGCGGTGCCGGGCGGCGGGCCAGCCGGCGGCGTCGCCCGCGGCGATCCCGAGCAGCAGGCCCTCCGTCCTGTCGCGGGTCGCCCTGCGGGGGGCGTCGGGGTGCGGGGCGGTCTGGGCGGTGCCCCAGGAGCCGGTGCCGCGGACGGGGGCGGGGCCCTGCGCGAAGCCCTGCGGGGCGAGGCTCGATTCGTCGGCGCCCGGCACCGGGGTGAGGTCCTGCGGAGGCAGTCCCAGTGCCTCCGTGCCCCGCGACGGGGTGTGGTCCTGCGGGTCACCGAGCAACGGGCCGGAACCCGGTACTGGGGGCTGTGCCCACCCGTCCCGCCCTGCGGGACGATTGCCCACAGCCCGGGCGGCGGCGACGGTGTCCGGCCCCGGGGTTCCGTTCACAGCCGGCGCGGCTGCGACGGTGTCCGATCCCGGGATCCCGCCCGCAGTCGTCACGTCCGCGCTCATGCCGCCTCCTCCGGGGTCAGCAGGTCCGCGATGTCCAGGACGTGGTAGCCGCGCATCGACGGGAGGCAGCTGCCCGTCACCGGGGCGATCGCCGAGGCCCAGTCCCGCGGGATCGTGTCCACGCCGCCCGCCGCGCCCGCCAGGGCGCCCGCCACCGCGGCCGTCGTGTCGGCGTCGCGGCCCATGTTGACCGCCGTGAGCACCGCCGTACGGAAGTCGCCCCGGGCCGCCGCGAAGGCGCCGAACGCCAGCCCGACCGCCTCCGGTGCCAGGTCCGTCCAGGGGTAGCCGCCGATGACGACCGCCGAGCGGACCTGGCGTTCCCGGGTGAGCGGGTCCGGCTGGACGCGCTGGGCCGCGACGACCGCGCGGCGCAGCGAGCGGGCCGTCCAGGAGTCCATCGGGACGACCGAGAGGGCCGCCGCGATCACGGACGTGACGCTCGCACCCGTCATCGCCGCCGCCACGCCCGCCGCCACCGCCTGGCCGCCGTAGATGCCCTCGCCGTCGTGGCTGACGCTGCCGTCGATCGCGACGAGCCGGGCCGCCTCCGCGGGGCGGCCCGCCGCGAACACCCCGAAGGGTGCCGCGCGCATCGCGAGGCCGTCGCTCCACGCGTGGCGGTGCTGGGCCGAGATGGGGGCCGCCAGGCCCCGGCGCAGGTTCTCCAGGGTGCCGCGCTCGGAGAAGCCCGCGCCGCGGAACGGGCCCTCGTCGAGATCGGCGATCCAGTGGTGCCAGGCGCGTTCCACGTGGTGGACGGTGAGGGCGGACCCGTGCCGGGCGAGGAGCAGCGCCGAGAAGATCGCGTACTCCGTGTCGTCGGTGCCCGCCGGGCTGTCCGTCACGAAGCCCTCGATGCGGCCCCAGCGGCGGCGGATCTCGGAGGGCCGCATGTTCTCGGCGGGCGCGCCGAGCGCGTCGCCGACGGCAAGGCCGAGGAGCGCCCCTCGCGCCCGTTCACGCGTGTCGCAGGCCGTGCTGTTCACCATCTCGCGCCCCTTCCTCGGTGGAGGCGCCGACAGCGGCGCCCCGATGCCTGGATCTGTGCCACCCCGGGCCGCGAACTCGCCGAAGAAACGTCTCTGTCACCCGGCTGACACCTCGCCAGATAGGGGTGACCTCAGTGAGGCGGGCCTTAGTAAGTACGGCCTGGCTTGCTGGCGGGCCCCTTACATCGCGCGTATTTTCGAGGGTGTTGGGGGCGGCGGGTGCATCCCTGCCCGCCGGAACGAGGGGAGAGCCATGTCCATCATCGAAGCTCAGGCGCCACTGCACGAGGCCCACCGCGACAACCACACGCACCGCGACGTGAACGGCGGTTGGCTGCGCCCGGCGGTGTTCGGCGCGATGGACGGACTCGTCTCCAACCTCGCCCTGATGACCGGTGTCGCCGGTGGCTCGGTCTCCTCGCAGACCGTGGTCATCACCGGCCTCGCGGGCCTCGCGGCCGGAGCCTTCTCCATGGCGGCCGGCGAGTACACCTCCGTCGCCTCGCAGCGCGAGCTCGTCCAGGCGGAACTGGACGTCGAGCGCCGCCAGTTGCGCAAGCACCCCGTCGACGAGATGGAGGAGCTCGCCGCGCTCTACGTCTCCCGGGGCGTCGAGCCCAAGCTCGCCCGCGAGGTCGCGATGCAGCTGTCGAAGGACCCCGAGCAGGCGCTGGAGATCCACGCCCGCGAGGAGCTCGGCATCGACCCGGACGACCTGCCGTCGCCGATGGTCGCCGCCGTCTCGTCCTTCGGGTCCTTCGCGCTCGGCGCGCTCCTCCCCGTGCTGCCGTTCCTGCTCGGGGCGACCGCGCTCTGGCCCGCCGTCCTGCTCGCCCTCGTCGGGCTCTTCGCCTGCGGCGCCCTGGTGGCCCGCGTGACCGCCCGCGGCTGGCTCTTCAGCGGCATGCGCCAGCTCGTCCTGGGTGGTGCCGCCGCGGCCGTCACGTACGGGCTCGGCATGCTCTTCGGGGCCGCGTTGTAGCCCCCTGGGGGGTGTGCGGATTCCGTACCCACGCAGAAGACCGAGAGGCCTCCGAAAGGGGCCTCTCGGTCTTTTCGTGCGGCTTTTCCGGGACGAACCGCCCGTAAGGGCTGTGACGTATATCCCTGGTCCGATCCGCCGTCGCGATGAGACACTATGCGGGACGCCACATAAGTAGCCGGTTACCCGGCGGTTTCGAACCCGTGACCAACGGGAAGGAGGCCTGAGCGTCACCGGGCAACGAAGCCCACTTCCAGTGACGGGTCGCCGGAGACCCGAAGGTCTGCCGGACCCTCGGTCCGTCCCCCGCGGGGCAGCCTCTGCCGCCGCAACCACACAGCTGAACCCACAGCACCGCTCCGTATCGGCGGTGTCCGCATGCTGGAATGAGCTATCCACTTCGCGAGAAGCCAGCCATCATGTAACCTGCACGAAATTTCGCGGAGGGCCAACGTCGTCCCTCGGTAGTAGCTCCCCCAGACGTGGTCTGGGAGGTGCCCCCAGCCACGACGACGACGGGAGAGCCGATGCGTTCCGACGCCTGGTCGCCCATGGACGGTCGCCCTGCTCCGCAGGGGATGTACGACCCCCGTAACGAACACGACGCCTGCGGTGTCGGGTTCGTGGCCACCCTCACCGGTGTAGCCAGCCACGCACTGGTCGAGCAGGCGCTGACCGTACTGCGCAACCTCGAGCACCGCGGCGCCACCGGCTCCGAGCCCGACTCCGGTGACGGCGCCGGCATCCTGCTCCAGGTCCCGGACGCCTTCCTCCGCGAGGTCGCCGGATTCGCGCTCCCCGAGGCCGGTGCGTACGCCGTCGGCATCGCCTTCCTCCCCGAGGACGGCACCGACGAGACCGCCGCGAAGATCGAGGCCATCGCCGCCGAAGAGGGCCTCACCGTCCTCGGCTGGCGCGAGGTCCCCGTCGCCCCCGAGCTGCTCGGCGCCTCCGCCCGCGCCACCATGCCGGTCTTCCGCCAGCTCTTCGTCACCGGGGGCACCTCCCGGACGGAGTCCGGGGGAGGCGAGCTCACGGGCATCGCGCTCGACCGCAAGGCCTTCGTCCTGCGCAAGCGCGCCGAGCGCGAGGCCGCGACGTACTTCCCGTCGCTCTCCGCCCGCACCATCGTCTACAAGGGCATGCTGACCACCGGCCAGCTGGAGCCCTTCTTCCCGGACCTGTCGGACCGCCGCTGCGCCACCGCCGTGGCCCTCGTCCACTCCCGGTTCTCCACCAACACCTTCCCGAGCTGGCCGCTGGCCCACCCGTACCGCTTCGTCGCCCACAACGGTGAGATCAACACCGTCAAGGGCAACCGGAACTGGATGACCGCCCGCGAGGCGCAGCTCGACTCCTCCGTCTTCGGCGAGGGCTCGCTGGACCGGATCTTCCCGATCTGCACCCCGGACGCCTCCGACTCGGCCTCCTTCGACGAGGTCCTGGAGCTCCTCCACCTCGGCGGCCGCTCCCTGCCGCACGCGGTCCTGATGATGGTCCCGGAGGCGTGGGAGAACCACGAGACCATGGACCCGGCCCGCCGCGCCTTCTACCAGTACCACTCCACGATGATGGAGCCCTGGGACGGCCCGGCCTGCGTCACCTTCACCGACGGCGTCCAGGTCGGCGCGGTCCTCGACCGCAACGGCCTGCGCCCCGGCCGCTACTGGGTCACCGACGAGGGCCTCGTCGTCCTCTCCTCCGAGGTCGGCGTCCTCGACATCGACCCCGCCAAGGTCGTCCGCAAGGGCCGCCTCCAGCCCGGCAAGATGTTCCTCGTCGACACCGCCGAGCACCGCATCGTCGAGGACGACGAGATCAAGGCCGCCCTCGCCGCCGAGCACCCCTACGAGGAGTGGCTGGAGACCGGCGAGATCGAGCTCTCCGACCTCCCCGAGCGCGAGCACATCGTCCACACCCACGCCTCGGTCACCCGCCGCCAGCAGACCTTCGGCTACACCGAGGAAGAGCTCCGCGTCATCCTCGCGCCGATGGCCCGCACCGCGGGCGAGCCCCTCGGCTCCATGGGAACGGACTCGCCGATCGCGGCCCTCTCCGCCCGCCCGCGACTGCTCTTCGACTACTTCACGCAGCTGTTCGCTCAGGTCACGAACCCGCCGCTGGACGCCATCCGCGAAGAGCTCGTCACCAGCCTCCGTTCCTCGCTGGGCCCCCAGGGCAACCTGCTCGACCCGACCTCCGTGTCCTGTCGCAGCGTCACCCTGCCCTTCCCGGTGATCGACAACGACGAGCTGGCCAAGCTCATCCACATCAACGCCGACGGCGACATGCCCGGCATGAAGGCCGTGACCCTCTCCGGCCTCTACCGCGTCTCCGGCGGCGGCGACGCCCTCGCCGCCCGCATCGAGGCCATCTGCGCCGAGGCCGACACCGCCATCGAGGGCGGCGCCCGCCTCATCGTGCTCTCCGACCGGCACTCCGACGCCGAGCACGCGCCGATCCCCTCGCTGCTGCTCACCGCGGCCGTCCACCACCACCTCATCCGTACCAAGCAGCGCACCAAGGTGGGTCTGCTGGTCGAGGCCGGTGACGTCCGCGAGGTCCACCACGTCGCCCTGCTCATCGGCTACGGCGCCGCGGCGGTCAACCCCTACCTGGCGATGGAGTCCGTCGAGGACCTGGTCCGCGCCGGCACCTTCATCGAGGGCCTGGAGCCCGAGCAGGCCATCCGGAACCTGATCTACGCCCTCGGCAAGGGCGTCCTCAAGGTCATGTCCAAGATGGGCATCTCCACCGTCGCCTCCTACCGCGGCGCCCAGGTCTTCGAGGCCGTCGGCCTGGAGGAGTCCTTCGTCGCCACGTACTTCAACGGCACGGCCACCAAGATCGGCGGCGCCGGTCTCGACGTCGTCGCCAAGGAGGTCGCCGCCCGTCACGCCAAGGCGTACCCCGTCTCCGGCGTCCCCTCGGCGCACCGCGCCCTGGAGATCGGCGGCGAGTACCAGTGGCGCCGGGAGGGCGAACCGCACCTGTTCGACCCGGAGACCGTCTTCCGCCTGCAGCACGCCACGCGCAACAAGCGGTACGACATCTTCAAGCAGTACACGGAGCGCGTGAACGAGCAGTCCGAGCGCCTCATGACGCTCCGCGGCCTGTTCGGCTTCTCCGCGGAGCGGGAGGCGATCTCGATCGACGAGGTCGAGCCGGTCTCCGAGATCGTCAAGCGCTTCTCCACCGGCGCCATGTCGTACGGCTCCATCTCCCGCGAGGCGCACGAGACGCTCGCCGTCGCCATGAACCAGCTGGGCGCCAAGTCCAACACCGGTGAGGGCGGCGAGGACCCGGACCGCCTGTACGACCCGGCGCGCCGCTCCGCGATCAAGCAGGTCGCCTCCGGCCGCTTCGGCGTCACCAGCGAGTACCTGGTCAACGCGGACGACATCCAGATCAAGATGGCCCAGGGCGCCAAGCCCGGCGAGGGCGGCCAGCTGCCCGGCCACAAGGTCTACCCGTGGGTCGCCAAGACGCGTCACTCGACGCCCGGCGTCGGCCTCATCTCGCCGCCGCCGCACCACGACATCTACTCCATCGAGGATCTGGCCCAGCTGATCCACGACCTCAAGAACGCCAACCCGGTCGCCCGCATCCACGTGAAGCTGGTCTCCGAGGTCGGCGTCGGCACGGTCGCCGCCGGCGTCTCCAAGGCCCACGCGGACGTCGTCCTCATCTCCGGCCACGACGGCGGCACGGGCGCCTCCCCGCTGACCTCCCTGAAGCACGCGGGCGGCCCCTGGGAGCTCGGCCTCGCCGAGACCCAGCAGACGCTGCTGCTCAACGGCCTGCGCGACCGGATCGTCGTCCAGACCGACGGCCAGCTCAAGACCGGCCGCGACGTGGTGATCGCCGCGCTGCTCGGCGCCGAGGAGTTCGGTTTCGCGACCGCGCCGCTCGTCGTCTCCGGCTGCGTCATGATGCGCGTCTGCCACCTGGACACCTGCCCCGTCGGCATCGCCACCCAGAACCCGGTCCTGCGCGACCGCTTCTCCGGCAAGGCCGAGTTCGTCGTCAACTTCTTCGAGTTCATCGCCGAGGAGGTCCGCGAGCTCCTCGCCGAGCTGGGCTTCCGCACCATCGAGGAGGCCGTCGGCCACGCCGAGCTCCTCGACACCAGCCGCGCGGTCACGCACTGGAAGGCGCAGGGTCTCGACCTGGAGCCGCTCTTCTACGTGCCCGAGCTGCCCGAGGGCGCGGTCCGCCACGCCCGGATCGAGCAGGACCACGGCCTGGAGAAGGCCCTCGACAACGAGCTGATCCAGCTCGCCGCCGAGGCCCTGAACGCCGCCTCCGCCGAGGAGGCCCAGCCGGTCCGCGCCCAGGTCGCGATCCGCAACATCAACCGCACGGTCGGCACCATGCTCGGCCACCGGGTGACGAAGACGTTCGGCGGCGCCGGCCTTCCGGCCGACACCATCGACATCACCTTCACCGGCTCCGCCGGCCAGTCCTTCGGCGCCTTCCTGCCGGCCGGTGTCACGCTCCGCCTGGAGGGCGACGCCAACGACTACGTCGGCAAGGGCCTCTCCGGCGGCCGTGTGATCGTCCGCCCGGACCGGGGCGCCGACCACCTGGCCGAGTACTCGACCATCGCGGGCAACACCATCGGCTACGGCGCCACCGGCGGCGAGCTCTTCCTCCGCGGCCGCACCGGCGAGCGCTTCTGCGTCCGCAACTCCGGCGCCCTGGTCGTCTCGGAGGGCGTGGGCGACCACGGCTGCGAGTACATGACCGGTGGCACGGCGGTCGTCCTCGGCGAGACCGGCCGCAACTTCGCGGCCGGCATGTCGGGCGGTGTCGCCTACGTCGTCGACCTCGACCGGGACAACGTCAACTCCGGGAACCTGGAGGCGATCGAGGCCCCGTCGGACACCGACAAGGCGTGGCTGCACGATGTCGTGCGCCGCCACTTCGAGGAGACCGGCTCGACGGTCGCCGAGAAGCTCCTCGCCGACTGGGACGCCGCGGCGGCCCGGTTCAGCAAGATCATCCCCACCACGTACAAGGCAGTGCTCGCCGCCAAGGACGCCGCTGAGCTCGCCGGTCTCTCCGAGACCGAGACCACCGAGAAGATGATGGAGGCTGCGTCCCATGGCTGACCCCAAGGGCTTCCTGACCACCGGGCGTGAAGTCGCCCAGACCAGGCCGGTGGGCGAGCGCGTCAGGGACTGGAACGAGGTCTACGTCTCCGGCTCCCTGCTCCCGATCATCAGCAAGCAGGCCGGCCGCTGCATGGACTGCGGCATCCCGTTCTGCCACAACGGCTGCCCCCTCGGGAACCTGATTCCCGAGTGGAACGACTACGCCTACCGCGAGGACTGGTCGGCGGCGTCGGAGCGGCTGCACGCCACGAACAACTTCCCGGAGTTCACCGGCCGCCTGTGCCCGGCTCCCTGCGAGTCCGCGTGCGTGCTCGGCATCAACCAGCCGGCCGTCACCATCAAGAACGTCGAAGTCTCCATCATCGACAAGGCCTGGGACGCGAACGACGTCAGGCCGCAGGCCCCCGAGCGGCTGTCCGGCAAGACCGCCGCCGTCATCGGCTCGGGCCCGGCGGGCCTCGCCGCCGCCCAGCAGCTGACCCGGGCCGGCCACACCGTGGTCGTGTACGAGCGCGCCGACCGCATCGGCGGCCTCCTGCGCTACGGCATCCCCGAGTTCAAGATGGAGAAGCGGCACATCAACCGCCGCATCGAGCAGATGCGCGCGGAGGGCACCAAGTTCCGCACCGGCATCGAGATCGGCCGCGACCTGACGTCGACGGACCTGCGCAAGCGGTTCGACGCCGTGGTCATCGCCGCCGGTGCCACCACCGCCCGCGACCTGCCCGTCCCGGGCCGGGAGCTGAACGGCATCCACCAGGCGATGGAGTACCTGCCGCTCGCCAACAAGGTCGTCGAGGGCGACTTCGTGGCCCCGCCGATCACCGCGGAGGGCAAGCACGTCGTCGTCATCGGCGGCGGCGACACCGGCGCGGACTGCGTCGGCACGGCGCACCGCCAGGGCGCGGCCTCGGTCACGCAGCTGGAGATCATGCCGAAGCCGGGCGAGGACCGGAACGCCGGCCAGCCCTGGCCGACCTTCCCCATGCTCTACAAGGTCACCTCGGCGCACGAGGAGGGCGGCGAGCGGGTCTACTCCGTCTCCACCACCCACTTCGAGGGCGACGAGGACGGCAACGTCCAGTTCCTTCACCTCGTCGAGGTCGAGTTCGTCGACGGCAAGCTGACCCAGAAGCCGGGCACGGAGCGGAAGATCCCCGCCCAGCTGGTCACGCTCGCGATGGGCTTCACCGGCACGGACGTGGAGAACGGCCTGGTCGCCCAGTTCGGTCTGGCCCTGGACGAGCGGGGCAACATCGCCCGTGACGCGGACTTCGCCACCAACGTCGACGGCGTCTACGTCGCCGGCGACGCCGGCCGCGGCCAGTCGCTCATCGTCTGGGCCATCGCCGAGGGCCGCTCGGCCGCCCGCGGCGTGGACCGCTACCTGACCGGCGCCAGCTCCCTGCCGGCCCCGATCCGTCCGACGGACCGTTCGCTGACGGTCTGATCCCACCGGATCACCCCGAGAACGTCCCGTACAACGACGTACGGAACTGAGCGCAGCGCCCCCTGAATGTCCCCGACCGGACGACGTGGGGGCGCTGCGGCGCGTGGTCAGGCGGCGCGGAAGCGCGGGATGACCTTCGTGCCCCACTGCCGGATCGTCTCCAGGCAGACCTCCTGCGGGACCGTGCCCATCTGGATCAGGCACATCACCTCGTCGACGCCGATCTCCCGGAGCCGTTCCACGTAGGCGATCGCCGTGGACGCGTCCCCGTAGGCGTGGTCGGTGTGGTACGTCCCCGTGTCGACCGGGCGGGCCGGGATGTCCGCCTCGTGGAGGCGGGCGATCAGCTTCTGCCGCTGGTCGTCGAGCGCCCCCGCGTGGTCCTCGTCCTCCGCGTACCCCGTGGGGGCGGGCGCGCCGCCGTACCAGTGGGCGATCGACTCGGCGAAGAAGCGCTGGCCCCGGGTGCCGAGCCGGAGGGCGCGGGCGGCGTCGTCCAGGACGATCGTCGGGCAGAGCGCCGAGAAGTGGTCGTTGACCTCCGTGGAGACGAACCGGGATCCGTCCCGGGACGCGAGGGCCTCGTCGTACACCCTCCGCATCGCGCGGACGTCGTCGGCGCCCGCGAAGCCCATCACCAGCGCGCCGATGCCGAGTTCGGCCGCCCGGCGGAGCGAGTCGTGCTGCGAGCAGGCCATGAAGAGCGGTGGATGCGGGGTCTGGACGGGGCGGGGCAGGACCGCGCCGGGGCCGATGTCGAGCGTGCCGTGCCACTCCAGCTCCGGCTCCCGCCAGGCCGCCGCGAAGATCCGCAGGGCCTCCTCGGTCTGCGGGCGGGTGTCCTCCCGGCGCACCCCGAACATCCGGGTCTCCTGGCGGGTCGCGCCCCGGCCGGCGCCCACGTCGACGCGGCCGCCGGAGAGCACGTCGAGCATCGCGGCGCGCTCCGCGACCCGGACCGGGTGCTGGTAGCCGAAGGGCATGGTGACCACGCCGTGGCCGACGCGGATGGTCCGGGTGCGGGCGGCGACCCAGGTCAGGAAGATCTCGGACGCGCTCATGTGGGCGTACTGGGTGAGGGAGTGGTGCTCGACCGCCCAGATCCGGTCGAAGCCCATCTCCTCGGCGAGGACGGCCTGTTCGACGCAGTCGTGGATGACCTGGCGTTCTCGGTCGGGGGTCGGGTCGACGAGCTGTGCTTCGAAGATCATGGAGAACTTCACGGGACGCTCCTCCCGGGTGGGCCTGCCTCTGCCGTTGCTCACGGCCTGCTTATGCCTAATCGAAATACTTCTAGCAGGCACAAGGAGAGGAGGGAAGGGTCGTAGACTGCCGTCCGTGGTGGACCGAGAGAGCGTGCCAGGGCTTCCCGCGACCGGCTGGGCGGTGCTCGGACTGCTGTCCCACGGACGGGAGTTGTCGGGCTACGACGTCAAGAAGTGGTCCGACCGGTCCCTCGGCCTCTTCTACTGGAGCCCCTCCTTCAGCCAGGTCTACAGCGAGCTGAAACGCCTGGAGAACACCGGCTACGCCACCTCCCGGCTCGTCGCCCCCGAGGCCGGCACCCGCGACAAGCGCGTCTACCGCATCACCGACGAGGGCCTCGACGCCGTCCGCACCTGGGCCCGCACGGCCCCCCTCGACCCGCCCGTCCTGAAACACGCGCCGATGCTGCGGCTCTGGCTCGGACACCTCCTCGAACCCGCGCGGATGCGCGAGATCCTGCTCGCCCACCGGGAGTACGCCGAGGGCATGCGGCGGCGCGCCGAGGCCGACGTGGCGGACGCGGGGGCGGACGAGGCCTGGGCGTACCCCCGGCTCGCCCTGACCTGGGCCGAGCGGTACCACGCGGCCGAACGCGACCTGGCCGACGCCATGCTCGCGGACATCGAGGAGCTGGAGACCGAGGAGCTGGAGACCGAGGAGCTGGAGACCGAGAAGCTGGAGACCGAGGAGCTGGAGGGCGAGAAGCCATGGCACTGAGCCTGCGGAAGGTCGAGGAGACGGCACCCGCGCTCGTGAGTCTCTACAAGGAGGCCGGGGCCTCGCTGGAGCGGCACGGGGTCAGCGGGCAGCGCGTCGCCGTCTACCTCGTCGTCGACTACTCGGGCTCCATGAAGCCGTACTACGCGAACGGCACCGTGCAGGCCCTCGCCGACCGCGTCCTCGGGCTCTCCGCACACCTCGACGACGACGGGCGGGTACCGGTCGTCTTCTTCTCGACCGACATCGACGCCGAGACCGAGATCCGCCTCGACGACCACGCCGGCAGGATCGACCGGATCGTCGCCGGGCTCGGCCACATGGGGAAGACGAGCTACCACCTCGCCATGGACGCCGTCATCGACCACTACCTGGACAGCGGCTCCACCGCGCCCGCGCTCGTCGTCTTCCAGACCGACGGAGGGCCGATCAACAAGCTCGCCGCCGAGCGGTACGTCTGCAAGGCGGCCCGGCTGCCGATCTTCTGGCAGTTCATCGGCTTCGGCGACCCCGGCAGCCGGCAGTTCGACTTCCTGCGCCGCCTCGACGAGCTCGACGTGCCGGCGAAACGCCCCCTCGACAACGCCGGCTTCTTCCACGCGGGCCGGGACCCGGGCCGGGTCCCGGACGCGGAGCTCTACGACCGGCTCGTCTCCGAGTTCCCCGCCTGGCTCGCCGCGGCCCGCGCCCAGGGCGTCGTCCGGTCATGAGGCCGCCCGCGACAGGCGCGCGAACTGCTCCTCGCTCAGGCTGACGTCGAGCGCGCCCAGGTTCTCCACGAGGTGCGCCGCCGAGGTCGTGCCCGGGATGGGAAGGAGGTGCGGGGCCCGGTGCAGCAGCCAGGCCAGAGCCGTCTGCGACGGGGTCGCGCCGACCTCGCGGGCCACCCGCGCGACCGGCCCGTCCGGGCCCGCGTGCCCGCCCATGGCGACCGGGAAGAACGGGACGAACGCGATCCCCCGCCCGGCCGTGTGCTCCACCACGTCCTCGTGGTCGCGGGCCGCCAGGTTGTAGAGGTTCTGCACGGCCGCGATCGGGGCGACCTCCTCGGCCTCCTCCAGCTGGGCGACCGTCACCTCCGAGAGCCCGATGTGCCGCACCTTGCCCTCCTCCTGGAGCCGCCGCAGGGCACCGACCTGCTCGGCGACCGGGACGTCCCCGTCCAGCCGGTGCAGGTACAGGAGGTCGATCCGCTCCGTGCGCAGCCGGCGCAGGCTCAGCTCGGCCTGCTGCCGCAGATAGGCGGGGTGGCCGAGCGGCACCCACTCGGTGGGGGAGGGCCGGACCACGCCGACCTTGGTGGCCACCGCGACCCCGTCGCCGTACGGGTGCAGCGCCTCCGCGAGCAGCTCCTCGCCCGCCCCCAGCGCGTACGCGTCGGCGGTGTCGAAGAGCGTGACGCCCGCCTCGGCGGCCGTGCGCAGCAGGCTCACCGCGGCCGCGCGGTCGGCCGGCGGCGACCAGATCCGGGCCTCGGGTCCGGACGGGTCGCCGGGGCCGTCGGCGAGTCGCATCGTGCCGTAGCCGACACGCCGGACCGGAAGGTCTCCGCCGAGCTGGAATATCGTCGGGTCGGCAGCGGGGTTCGTGTTGTTCGTCATGCCCGGAACCGTAGGAGCTCACATGGATGTGAGCTTCAAGCACGGACGGGCGAATGTGAGGGGGGTCACATGAGGATCGGTGAGCTGGCGCGCGAGACCGGAGTGAGTGTCCGGCTGCTCCGGTACTACGAGGAGCAGGGCCTCCTCGGCTCGGAGCGGACCTCCGGCGGGCAGCGCGTCTACGGCCCCGACGCCCCCGCAGTCGTCCGCCGCATCCGCGCCCTCCTCGCCGCCGGGCTGCCGACCCGGGTCATCGCCGAGGTCCTCGACTGCGTCTGCGGCAGCGAGGCGGAGATCGAACCCTGCCTCAGCCCGCTGCTCGTCGCCCGGCTCGACGCCATCGACGAGCAGATCCACGACCTCCAGGGCACCCGCTCCTGCGCGCCCCCGCGCGGGCGCGGCGCGGGGGGGGCGCGCGGGCGCGCCCCCCCGAGTCCGCCCCGCGAACCGCGGTGTCCGGCCCCGCCGGCGGCGGAGTATTTGCGCCCTGTTTTGTAGGG
>NZ_JBHWFF010000005.1:52811-144483 GCF_042733785.1 Streptomyces sp. NPDC059695
GCTCTGCCCCCCGACCCCCACCCAACCCCCCACCGCCACGGCCACCGCCACACCGCCCCCCCCCCCGCGGAGCCCCCCCGCCAGGGCAGGCGGCTCGCCGCCGCCGACTGACCACGCGGAAACCGGTGGAACCGGTCCCGGCCGAGGGCGATCATGAGGCCATGAGTTCTCTCGTGCGACACGTGACCATCGACTGCGCCGACGCCTACGCCCTGGCGACCTTCTGGGCGAAGGCCCTCGACTCCAAGGTCTCCGACGACGACGGGCCGGGGGACGAGGAGGCGCTCGTCGAGTCGGCCGGCGCGGGCCTCCTCTTCATCCAGGTCCCCGAGCCGAAGGCGGTGAAGAACCGCGTCCACCTCGACCTCCAGCCGCAGGACCGCACCCGCGACGAGGAGGTCGAGCGGCTGCTCGGCCTCGGCGCCACGCTCCTCGACGACCGCCGGAACGCGGACGGCACCGGCTGGGCGACCCTGGCGGACCCGGAGGGCAACGAGTTCTGCGTGGAGCGCAGCGCGGCGGAGCGCGCGGCCACCTCCTGACGGGGCCGTTCGGAGCCGGCCCTGCCGGTCCGTGGACATCCGGAGTAATCCGGACCGTGGATGTCGGGTATCCGGTGTTTCCTGGAGCCATGGGAGACACCGGAACCACCTGGCCCGCCTTCGAGGCCGCCGAGCCCGACTTCGCCGCGACCGTGCGGGAGCGCTTCGGCCAGTACACCCACCACGCCCTCGCCACCCTGCGGAAGGACGGCTCGCCCCGCCTCAGCGGCATCGAGGCCGACTTCCGGGACGGAGAGCTCTGGTTCGGCATGATGCCGAGCTCCCGCAAGGCCCTCGACCTGCGCCGCGACCCCCGGTTCTCGCTGCTCGCGAACCCGGGACCCGGCACCGACATGGGCGGCGGCGACGTCCGGATCTCCGGGCGGGCCGTCGAGATCACCGACCCGGCGGCACTGGACCGGTACGCGGCCGCGACGGGCGGGCCGCAGCCCTTCCATCTCTTCCGGGTGGAGCCGACCGAGGTCGTACGGACCTGGGTGGAGGGCGAGGAGATCGTCTTCCGCAGCTGGGCGCCGGGACGTCCGCCACGGACGATCCGGCGCGGCAACGACGACAGCCCGCCCCGCGAGGACGCCTGACCCCTGACCGGGCCGGCGCGGGTGGGACCAGAATGGGCACGTGCCGAACACAGCAAGCAAGAAGAAGACCCAGATGGGCGGGGGGCCCGAGCGGCGCCGTGAGCTCCTCGACACGGCGGCCGAGGTCTTCGCCGCCCAGGGATACAGCGCCACCACCGTCCGCAAGATCGCGGACGCCGCCGGGATGCTCGCGGGCAGCCTCTACTACCACTTCGACTCCAAGGAGTCGATGCTCGACGAGATCCTCGCCACCTTCCTGAACGAACTGTGGGAGGGGTACGACGCCGTCCTCGACGCCGGGCTCGGCCCCCGCGAGACGATCGAGGCCCTCGTCACCGAGTCCTTCCGGGAGATCGACCGGCACCGCGCCGCCGTCGCCATCTACCAGAAGGAGTCCCTGCACCTCGTCGACCTGCCCCGCTTCGGCTACCTGACCGAGTCGCAGCGCAGGTTCGAGAAGGCCTGGCTGGGCACCCTGGAGCGCGGAGTCGCCGCCGGGGTCTTCCGCGCCGACCTCGACGTCCGCCTCACCTACCGCTTCGTCCGCGACACGGTCTGGGTCGCCGCGTCCTGGTACCGGCCGGGCGGACACCACAGCCCCGAGGAGATCGCACGCCAGTACCTGTCCATGGTCCTGGACGGGATCGCCGTACGCGGTCCGGGGGCGTCCGGGCCGTCCGGGGATCGGGGGGCCGGGGCGGGAAGGTCCTGAGGCGCACTATTGTTCCGGTAGAGACATCCGGGATCCGTATCGCGTTTTCCGGGAGACAGCCGGGGCCGTATCGCGTGTTCCGGGAGAGACAGCCGGGGCCCGTATCTCGTGTTCCGGGTAGAACAGCCGGGGCCCGCATCGCGCAGGTGCGGGCCCCGGCTGTGCCGCGCACCGGCCAGGAAGGCACGAATGACCCGCTCCGAACGTCCCCAGAGGCGAGGCCCCCGCACCGCCCAGGCGAAGTCCACGTCCCAGCCGAAGGGCCCCCGCGGCGGCCGTCGTCCCGCCGCGCCCCCGCCGCCGCAGGAGTTCACTCCGCCGGAGACGGTGACGCCCGCGCTGCCGGCCGTGGCCTCCTTCGAGGACCTGGACATGCCGGCCGCGCTGCTGCGGACGCTCACCGAGCAGGGCGTCACCGAGCCCTTCCCGATCCAGGCCGCGACCCTGCCGAACTCGATCGCCGGGCGCGACGTCCTCGGCCGGGGGCGCACCGGCTCCGGCAAGACCCTCGCCTTCGGGCTCGCGCTCCTCGCCCGCACCGCGGGCCGCCGCGCCGAGCCGACCGCGCCCCTCGCGCTGGTGCTGGTGCCGACCCGCGAGCTCGCCCAGCAGGTGACCGACGCCCTCACGCCGTACGCCTCCGCGCTGCGGCTGCGGATCACCACGGTCGTCGGCGGCATGTCGATCTCCCGGCAGTCCTCGTCCCTGCGGCGCGGCGCCGAGGTCCTCATCGCCACGCCCGGGCGGCTCCACGACCTCATCGAGCGCGGTGACTGCCGCCTGGACCAGGTCGCCGTCACGGTCCTCGACGAGGCCGACCAGATGGCCGACATGGGCTTCCTGCCGCAGGTCACGAAGCTGCTCAAGCAGGTCGAGCCGGGCGGGCAGCGGCTGCTGTTCTCCGCGACCCTCGACCGGAACATCGACCGGCTGGTCAAGATGTTCCTCGACGACCCGGTCGTGCACTCGGTCGACCCCTCGGCCGGCGCCGTGACCACGATGGAGCACCACCTCCTGTACGTGGCCGACGAGACCGACAAGAAGGCCGTCACGCTGCGGATCGCGGCCCGCGACGGCCGGACGATCCTCTTCATGGACACCAAGCGGTCCGTGGACCGGATGGTCAAGCGGCTCCTCGCCAACGGCGTCCGGGCCTCCGGCCTGCACGGCGGCCGTTCGCAGCCGCAGCGCAACCGGACCCTGGACCAGTTCAAGACCGGCCAGGTCACGGCGCTCGTCGCGACGAACGTGGCGGCGCGCGGCATCCACGTCGACGACCTCGACATGGTCGTGAACGTCGACCCGCCGATCGACCACAAGGACTACCTGCACCGGGGCGGCCGCACGGCCCGCGCCGGCGAGTCCGGCAGCGTCTTCACGCTGGTCCTGCCCGAGCAGAAGCGGGACATGGGCCGGCTGATGTCGAACGCGGGCATCAGCCCCCGGACGGCGCAGATCAAGTCCAGCGACGAGGAGCTCGTCGAGCTCACCGGCGCCCGGGAGCCCTCGGGCGTCCCCGTCGTCATCGAGACCCCGCAGCCGACCCCGCCGCGCAAGCCGGCGGGAGCCGGCGGCGGCACGTCCGGCGGCCGCCGCCGTCGCCGTCCCTCCGGCTCCGGAGCGGGAAGCGGCGGTACGGGCACGGCCGCACCGGGCTCGGGCCCCGGCACCGGCACGTCCGGCGGCCGCGGGTCCGCCCCGTCCGCCGGCCGGGGCGCCGGCGCCGCGACGGGCACGGGCCGGGGTTCCGGCGCCGCGGCCGCTTCGGGCCGCGGGTCCGGTGCGGGCCGGGGCGCGGGCTCCGGTGCGGGCGCCGGCCGCGGTGCGGCGGCCGGCGGCGGCAGGGGCGGGCGTCAGGCGCCCGGCACCAGCCGTTCGCGCAGCGCCACGAGCTCCCGCAGCTCCAGGCCGAGGCCGACCGACACGTAACGGAAGAGGCTGCCGTAGGAGGTGCGGACCTGGCCGAGGGCGGTGTCCAGGTACTCCGTCCGCACCTCCTGGAGCGGCACGATCAGCTCCGGGTTCTGCATGAGCCCGCCCTGCTTCAGGCCCTCCCGCACCCGCGCGTCGTACGCGGCGCGGAAGGTGTTGGAGGCCAGGTAGTCCGCGCGGGCGGAGCCCTCGGGCACCCCGAGCAGGGTGAGCAGGAGATAGCTCGTCCAGCCGGTGCGGTCCTTGCCGGAGGTGCAGTGCAGGAGCAGCGGCCCCCGGCGGCGGTCGGCCAGGTCCCGCAGGGTGGCCGCGAGGGCGGCCCGGTTGGCCGCGTCGGTGACGAAGGTCCGGTACACCTCGCGCATGAAGGCGGCTGCCCGCCCGCCGCCGAGCATCTCCTCCTGCCGGACCGGGTCGCGGGAGCCGATCGCCGCCATCAGCTGCCCGAAGAGACCGTTGTCGGTGACGGGCCGGGCGACGCGGACCGGGCCGGCGGGCAGCCGGTCGGCGCCGTCGTTCTGGACCTCCAGCGGGATCCGCAGGTCGACCACGGTGCCGAGGCCGAGCCCGGCGAGGGTGGTGAGGTCGGCGTCGGTGAGCTTGGCGAGGTGGTCGCTCCGGTAGGCGAGGCCGTGCCGGACCCGGGCGCCGTCGTGGGTGACGTAGCCGCCGAGATCGCGGACGTTGACCGCGCCCTGGAGCGGGATCTGCCGGATGGCGTTCGCGGAGCGGGGGCGGGGACGGGCGCTCGCTTCGGCGGGCAGGGCCGAGAGCAGGGCGGCGGCACCGGTGGTGGTGAGCAGTGCGCGGCGGGACAGGGGCATGGCTGGACTCCCTTACGGACTGACGGACGTACGGCGCACAGGGCCGTACGGCTGACGGACTCGGGTGGGACAGCCGTGGGCGGACGGGCCCGCGGAACGCGCGGCCACTCTTCCATCAAACGTTAGTTAGGTGACCTGGCGGCAAGGAACGTAGCAGCCGGAACGGGTCGAGGGGGAGGGGTGTGCGGCACCCGGCGCGCGCGGGCCGCTCCCGGCTGCTCCGTGCGGCGCTGGAGGGCGGCGCGCCCGGCGCGCGGTCGCGCCCGTCAGGAGGCGGGTGATCGTCGCCGGCTCCCCGGTGGCGAACCCCTCGCGGAGCACGTGCGGCTCGCGCGGCTCGCGCGCCCGGTCGCCGAAGGGCGGGCGGGCTTCTCCGGCCGGGGCTCGACGGGCGCACGTCCACGGGATCCTCACGTCGGGGAGGATGCGGTTAACGTCCGGGGAATTGAGGGCCGTCGGGGTTCCCGACGGGGATCTACGCGCATCATCATCGCTGCCATGCGAATCCCCCCTCGATTCACCCTCGCCGGCGGTGTCGCCACCGCCCTCCTGTCCTCCCTCCTCCTCGGCGCCCCCGCCACCGCCGCACCGGCCCCCGCGCCCGCCGCCGTCGCGTCCCCGTTCGCGGCGATCGCGTCCGTCGGGGACATCTGCCTCTCGGACCTGCCCAGCCAGGCCCACGACACGCTGCGGCTGATCGACGCGGGCGGGCCCTTCCCGTACAGCCAGGACGGCGTCGTCTTCCAGAACCGGGAAGGCGTCCTGCCCGCCCACGCCTCCGGCTACTACCACGAGTACACGGTCAAGACCCCGGGCGTCCCCACCCGCGGCGCCCGCCGGATCGTGACCGGGAGCGCGGCGGACGAGGACTACTACACCTCCGACCACTACGCCACGTTCGACCTCGTCGACCACACCTGCTGACCGCAGGCGGCGCGGGCGCGGCCCCGCCCCGGTCCTCGGGACGGGGCTCCGCAGCCCCGTCCCGCGCGTCGGGCCGGGCTCGCGGCGCCCGGCCCGATCCGACGGACGGGCCTCAGCCCCGGCGCGGGGTCGTCCACTCCAGGCGCGTCCTGACCCGCGGGTCGTGGACGTGCTCCAGGGCGGCGAGCGCCGTCTCGCGCGCCGCGCCGTCCGCCTCCCCGTCCGCCAGGATCGACGCCAGCGCGTCCACGGCGCGCGGATCCTGACGGATGGCCAGACCGCGCGCCGCCTCGGCCGCGGTCTCCGGGTCGGTGTCGCCGAGCCGCTCCGCGAGCCCCTCCCGTACGAGCGGAGTGTCGTCGGGCAGCTCGGCGAGCGCCAGCGTCGCCCAGTCCCGCACCCGGGCGTCGCCGTCCCGGCTCAGCGCGAACAGCACCCCGAGCGCCTCGACGTGCCCGGCCGGCACGATCCCGGCGAGCGCCGCCGCGACCGCCCGGCGCACCACCGCGTCGGGATGCCCCGCCGCCCCGAGCAGCTCGGGCACGGCCGACGCGTCCCCGCACTCCCCGAGCGCCAGGACCGCCGAGAGCAGCGGCTCCCGCGCCGGGGGCACGGCCTCCGCCACCAGGCGCCGCAGGACCGGCACGGCGCTCGGGCCGAAGCCGGGCAGCACCCCGAGCACCCGCGCCCCGAGCGCACGGCGCAGCGGATCGCGGTAGGCGCACCATCCGGCCGCCGCCGTGAAGGTCTCCTCGTCGGCGCGGCCCGCCAGTTCGGCCACCGCCGTCGTCCAGTCGTCGAGCTCGGGGTCGCCGCAGCGCAGCGCCCGCGCCGCGAGCTCCTCGGGACCGGTCCGCAGCCCGAGCGAGGCCTCCAGGAGCGTGGAGATCGCCGCGTGACCGGTCTGGCGGTCGTCGCCGCGCCCGGGCGCCCCGTCCTCGCGCAGCAGCTCGACGACGACCGTGATGCCGCCGTCCTCCCGGACCCGGCGCACGGCCGCCTCGTACGTCTGCCCGCCCTCGTTCCCGGCGACGAGCCCGCGCCGCAGCTCGGCCGCGATGTCGGCGCCGATCCACCGCCGGGCCTCCCGCAGCGCCGCCTCCCCGGACCGCGCCCCGTGGTCGAGGAGCGCCCGCACGCAGCCGGTCGAGCCGCGCCGGGCGGCGGCGACGAGCGGGAGCAGCCCGTCCGGTCCGGGCCGGTCGGGGTCGGCGCCGTGCTCCAGGAGGACCCGGGCCGTGCCGGCGTGGCCGAGACGGAGGGCCCAGGCGAGGGCGGTGAAGCCGTACGCCTCCTCCTGGTCGGCCCGCGCGCCCGCCGCGAGCAGCGCGCGCACCACCTCGCTGTGCCCGCCGCAGGCGGCCCCGCACAGCGGGAGGTCGCCGCCGTCCTCGCCGCTGCCCCGGGAGGGGTCGGCACCGGCGGCGAGCAGCACCCGCACGATCCCGGCCTCGTCGCCGACGGCGGCCCGGTACAGCGCGGTCTCCCCGTCCTCCCGTCCCTCGGGGTCGGCCCCGCCCCGCAGGACGCGCACGGCCCCGTCCTCGTCCCCGTCCCGGATGGCGTCGAACAACGTGCTCATGCCCCGACCCTGACGCGCCGTCGGCACGTGGCGCAAATCCATTGCCGCGCGCGGTCAGCCGCCGGGCCCGGCGCCGGAACCGCTCCGGGCCTTCACCAGCCGGGCGAAGCCGTTCAGCAGACGTCGGTGGAACACGGCACGGCTCGCCCGTTCGGGAAACCTCTGAAGGAGGCGGACCCGCCGCATCCGTTTCCGGATGTCCGCGTCAGGTTCCAGGGCGAGCAGGCGGTCGAGCTCGGCCTCGTGCCCGCCCG
Source organism: Streptomyces sp. NPDC059695 (assembly GCF_042733785.1). NCBI lineage: Bacteria > Bacillati > Actinomycetota > Actinomycetes > Kitasatosporales > Streptomycetaceae > Streptomyces > Streptomyces sp. NPDC059695. Next base: position 60,181 of record NZ_JBHWFF010000005.1, read on the forward strand.
AGGCGAGCGCCTTGAGCTTCAGGAGACGTTCGGCGGGCTCGCGGCTTCCGGCGTCGGTGACGAAGAGGGCCTCCCACTCGGGATGGTCCGGCCACCACTGAGCCGTCCAGCGCAGGGCGAACAGCCGGACGGTGTCGTCAGGGTCCGTTGCGGCGCACTGGTACAGGGTCTCGCGGACGGCGGCTTCGTGTGAGCGGTCCCGCGCAAGCGTCCGGAGGACGGCGAGACGGACGGAGGGCTGTCGGCCGTGCCGTGCGAGGTCGAGCAGCAGAGCGGCCACCGAAGGATCGTCGCTCCGCGCCTTGGCGAGGTGGGTGGCCGCCTCCGCGCGGAGGGTGTGGGCCATGCGCCCCTGCACACAGGCGACGAGAAAGTCGCGCGTGTCCTCTCCGGGGACGAGAGCGACGGCCGACAATGCGGCGCTGCGCAGCCTGAGCGCGCTCAGGCGGCCGGGTTGGCGCATCGGCGGACCATCGGGTCCGAACCGGCTCGTGAGGGCCCTCTCGGACAGGTGCCGGACGTCGTGCATCAGCATGCGGAGCTCGTCCGGACGGCTGCGCAGCCGGAGTACCAGGCTCTCTGTGACTAGGGGCGGGCGAAACGAGCTCACGAGGTCGATCAGGGGGACGTAGTGCCCGGACCGCCAGGCGGTCAGCGCCGCCTCCGCCTCGCCTTCGGGGGTCTCCTCCGCGCCGAGGCCGAGCCGCGCGAGCTCGCGCCGGTACCAGGTGGGAGAGGGCACGACGGTCGCATCGGCGTTGTCGCCTTCCGGCCCCCGCATGACGTCCACGAGGTGCTCGGCGTGGGCGCGCACCGCGTCGAACCGGTCGTGCACAGCGCGCTCCTCAAGGAAACGCAGACTGCGTTCGTCGGGGTACATGGCCGGCAGAAGGGCCAGCGCTTCTTTTCGGGGTCCTGGCGCGGGCTCCCGCAAGGCACGGTCTTGTACGAACGTCCGCAGTTCCTCGGCCCGTTCGCCGTCGACCGTCATGGAGGCAAGGGCGAGCAGCGCGCTGCTCCGTACGTGGGCATCCTCGTCGTGGAGGGCGAGGCTCTTGATCGTTTCCAGGGCGAGGGGGTCGTCGGGCCACCTCTTGCCGAGGGCGGAGAGGGCGGCGGTACGGCCCATGACCGACCCCGCGCCCGTGTAGGCGATGACAGCCGTGACGTCCCGCTGCAGGGCACAGGCGAGTTCGGTCGAAGTGGGATCGCTCAGGAACTGGCCCCACACGTGAAACCACGTCAGGTAGCGCTCGCGCCCCACCCAGTGCTCGCTGAAGGAGGCCAGGGCCGGGGCGAGGCTCTCCACCTGGAAACCCACAATCCACCAATCGGGGTAGCCGTCCCCCTCGACACCCTCCAGCCCGAGGCGGCGGGTGATCCCGTCGATCACCGTGGTGCTCTGGGTGCCGAGCACACCGATCTTCTTCACCTCGGCCAGCGTGCGGAGCGCCAGGGTGAGCCACTCGACCGGGGCGCCGACGGCCGCCTGGACGAGGCCGTCCACCAGCGTCCCGGTGTCGCGCTCGCGCAGCTGGCCGGCCAGCAGCAGGATCACCTCGTGCCAGGTCGTGTCCCGTGCCCGGGGCAGGAGGACGTCGCCGACTAGGGCCTCAGGGGTCCACTCGCGTTCGTGTTCGTAGCGGTGCACGATGTCTGCCGCGGCGAGGTACTCCAGGAACGTGCGGTGGACGAAGCCCCAGGCACCGCCTCCGTAGCGGGCGAGGATGAAGTTGCGTTCCCGCAGCTGCTGGACCATGGCGCGGGCCGCTCGGCGTGCGACGCCCGGCGGAATGTCGCAGAGCTGCAGGTACTGGCGGAAGACGTCCTCGATGTCGCCCTCCGGCACATAGTTGCCCGAGATCCCGCCGGCCCCCTCCTGCATCCTGCGGGCGAGCAGCCTGAGCATCTCCAGGCGCTCGCCCTGCCCCAGGGTGTCGAGGGCGTCGGCGACCGCGCCCGACAGATGGGTCGTGAGGTGCTTGGCGTCCCGATCCCAGCGGGCGACGAGCACCGTGACGGCGTGCTGGTACACCCCGTGCCGATCGCGGGGGAGGGTCTGGCGGCGGCCAAGGATGGCGAGGATGGTCAGCAGGAGGGGGTTTCCGGCCAGCTCCCGCACGGACGCCGAATGGGCCACGGCGTCCTTGAAGCGGGTGAAGAGCTGCTGTGCGAGGGCCGGCTGCTCGGGGCACGCCGTGGTGAACCACTTCCGTGCGAAGGAGTGGATCCTGGGCGTGTCCAGGTCCTGGATCATGTAGTGGCCGAAGCCCGCCCCATCGAGGGACTGCCGCTGGTAGCCGACGACGCGTGACGTGACGACGACGCGGCAGCGCTGGTGGCGGGCGGTGAAACCGGCGATCCGGCGGGCCGTCTCCGCCCTGAACTCGGGGTCGAAGATCTCGTCGAGTCCGTCGAAGACCATCAGGACGCGGCCCTCCCCGAGGAGCCGCGACAGGACGGGCTCGGGGAGTGCCATCCCCTCGGTGGCGTACAGGTGGACGAGGAACTCCTCGAACGTCTTCTGACGCCAGGCGGGCTGCGCGTACTGCCTGAGCTCGATGACGAGCGGCACACTCCCCGAGAGGGGCGTCAGGTGTCCGCCGGGGGCGGGGGCGCCGGTGAGGGCCAGTGCGAGGTAGTGCGCGAGGGTGGACTTGCCCGCCCCGGGATCGCCCAGCAGGACGACGCGGCGGTTCTCCTCCCGGGCGAGGACGTCCAGGACGTGTTCCGAAGGCCGTTGACGGTACTGCTCGACCAGTTCGTCGAGCCGGTCGAGGTCGAGGCCGGGCGGGAGCTCGCCGCCGGCCACGAGCTCCTGGCCCGCGAGGAGCTTCGCCATGAGTTCGCGGGACAGTTCCACCGGCGGGGGGTCGGCCCGCACGGTCGGGACGATGAAGACCTCGCGCAGTTCGACATGCTGCTGCACGCTCTGGTCGTTGTCAGGGGTCAGCACCTCCAGATCGAGCCGTGCGTACGACTCGCGGACCCGGCGCGCGTAGGTCTCCACCGCGTGTGCGAGGGCGGGTTCGTCCTTCCCGCGGTTCCGGCCGCCGGTGCCCCCGCCCGCTTCCAGCACGTGCACCAGACGGTCGTGGCGGCTCCGCCACAGCCCGCTCTCCACCAGCGCGCGGGGCACCGGGGCGGAAGCGGGTGCGCACCGGACGCAGGCGTCCAGGAAGGCGGTCACGGACTCCCATTCGGGAGCTCTGACGAAGTCCGCGTTCAGTAGGCGGCCCACCTTGGTGCTGCTGAGGGCGTGGCCCGTACGCCCGCCGGACACGCGGCTGCTGGTCGCCAGCCGGTCCGCACTGGGCTTGCCAGCGGCCCTGTGCACCTCGCGCAGCCAGTCGGCGAATTGTCGTTGAGCCTCGTTCCCGCGGTCCATCGAAGCCCCCTGCCCCTCGGAACACGACGACGGGGCCCGCGCCGCGGCCCGGTCGCCCCGGATCCCCCCGGGGCGCCCCGGATTCCGGGCCTCAGGGTATGCCGCGGCCTGCGGCGGCGTCAGGGCTTGGATCACTTTCGCCCGGGTCGCACCGGCAGCGCGCGGGGCGCTGGAGCGTACCCCCCGTTCCCGAGTGCCGCCCCGACGAATGGAGTGCCCGATGCCCGCCGGTCCCCGACCCGAGCCCACCGTTTCCTTCCTCACCGAGGGTCTCCACGTCCTCGGCCCCGTCGGCCTGCTGGTGCTCGCCGCCGCCTTGATGGTGTTCGCCGGAGTCGTCCTGCCGACGATCTGGTCGCGCCACGCCTACCGCCGCTCCGCGGCCCGCAGCACCATGAACACCCTTCTGAAGGCGGTGCGGCGGATCTACCCGTTCTGACCGGATGTCACGGACGAGGGGCGCTCCGAAGGCGGGGCGTCCCTCACGTCGCGCACTCCAGGACCGACCCGCAGACCCCGCAGCGGGCCCGCAGTGACCGTCCGGCGGGGACCCTCAGGCGTTGGAGGCAGACCGGGCAGGGGAAGGAGACGCCGGTGGCCGGCGCGCCGCCCTCGAAGGCGTACGGGGCGTCCTCGGCGGCCCTGCCCCGGCGCCGCTCCCAGCCGTACCGGCGCCGCTCGGCCCAGCCCGCCGCGGCCAGCGGGGGCGCGGTCCGCTCGCGTGCGGCCTCCGCCCGGCCCCGTACCCACGCCTCGTACGCCACCGCGCTGGTGAACCACGGCGAGGGGTCCTCGCCGAAGACCGCGGCCCGCTTGGCGAGGACGTAGCCGAACTCCTCCGGCGTCAGATAGCCGAGCTTCTGGCTCTCGACGCCGTCCCGCCGGTAGGCGTCGAGCAGCAGCCAGCCGGCGCCCAGGTAGGCCGTGGTCACATCGGTGAGGACCTCGTTCTCGGCGGTGGAGGGGAAGCCGAGGCCGAGCCGGTGCAGCAGCACGTGGGTGATCTCGTGGGCGAGGGCCGCGCCGATGTCCCGGCGGCGGGTCCGGAAGCGGTCGTTGAGCTCCACGAAGTACTCCGGGCCCGCCGTGAGCTCGACGGCCGCCGCGTACTCCATCGGCCGGAAGCTCACCACGATGCGCGCCTCGGGCAGCCGCAGGTGCCGGACGAGGGCGCCGGCCACCCGCTGGGTGCCGAGGTGGAGGTCCTCGTCGTCGCCGAGGGCGACGTCGTCGGCGGTCACGCTGGACGGGTAGCGGTCCACTCCGTCGGGGGAGAGGCGGCGGTAGAGCGCGGTGAGCGAGGCCCGCACCGTGGCGCGGTGCGGAAAGCCGTGGATGACACGGTCGGCCTCATGACGGTTCGGCATGCCGGATCCCCCCTCGGTTCCACTGTACGGTCCCTCCACCGGATCTGGCCGAAAAGGCTTTCTTGTGGCGGCAGTTGAGCGCTGTCCATAATCCGGACATGCCTTGACGAGCGCATGTCATTGCGGTGGGTCCCCGCCCACCCGGCACGGCCCGTCGAGACCGACCCCCCACGAGAGAAGGAAGACACGTGAAGCAGAACCGCATGGTCCGTGCCCTCCAGAAGCTGGCAGCGGCCGGCGCCGTCGTCCTGGCGGCCGTCTCCCTCCAGCCCACCACCACCGCCTCCGCCGCCCCGGCCCCCGTCGTCGGAGGCACCCGCGCCGCCCAGGGCGAGTTCCCCTGGATGGTCAGGCTCTCCATGGGCTGTGGCGGCTCCCTGATCAGCCCTCAGGTCGTCCTCACCGCCGCCCACTGTGTGAGCGGCTCCGGCAACAACACCAGCATCACCGCCACCGCCGGAGTCGTGGACCTCCAGTCCGGCAGCGCCGTCAAGGTCAAGTCGACCAAGGTCCTCCAGGCCCCCGGCTACAACGGCCAGGGCAAGGACTGGGCCCTGATCAAGCTCGCCAACCCGATCACCTCGGTGCCCAACCTGAAGATCGCCGACACCACCGCCTACAACAGCGGCACCTTCACCGTGGCCGGCTGGGGCGCCGCCCGCGAAGGCGGCGCACAGCAGCGCTACCTGCTCAAGGCGAACGTCCCCTTCGTCTCGGACGCCTCCTGCCAGACCTCCTACGGCAGCGACCTCGTCCCGGCCGAGGAGATCTGCGCCGGCTACAGCCAGGGCGGCGTCGACACCTGCCAGGGCGACTCCGGCGGCCCGATGTTCCGCAAGGACAACAACGGCGCCTGGATCCAGGTCGGCATCGTGAGCTGGGGCGAGGGCTGCGCCCGCGCCGGCTACCCCGGCGTCTACACGGAGGTCTCGACCTTCGCCGCCGCCATCACCTCCGCGGCCGCCACGCTGTAGCGGACCCCCGGAAGGGTGCGCCGTCCCACGGCGGCGCACCACCCCCCACGTGCCCCGGAGCGGCCTCGGCTCCGGGGCACCCCGCCGTCTCGGACGACGTCCGGCTCCGCTGCGGACGGCGCCTCGCCGTCTCGGGCGATGTCCGGCTCCGTCGTGGACGGCACCCCGTCGTGGACGGCGCCCCGTCGTCTCAGGCCACGTCCGGCTCCGTCGAGGCAGGCGCCCCGTCGTCCCGGACCACGTCCAGCTCCACCGAGGACGGCGCCCCGCCCTCCAGCTCCAGGACCCACACCTCGTTCGCGCCCTCCCGCAGCACCGGACCCGGCACGAACAGCGCCTCCTGCGGGCCCGCCGCCCAGTAGCGGCCCAGGCAGAAGCCGTTCACCCACACGAAGCCGCGCGTCCCGCCCGGCAGCCGCAGCCACGCGTCGCCGGCCCCGGCCACGTCGAGCGTCCCCCGGCCCAGGCCCGGACCACCGTGATCCGGCCCGAACGGCACCTTGCCGACCGCCTCCGCCTCGAAGGCGTCCAGCCGCAGCCCCCGGGCCCGTACCCCGTGCAGGTACTGCCGCTCGTGCCGCACCCCGCCGGTGATCCCCTTCGGCTCCGCCAGACGCGGCCCGTAGTTGACCCGCCCCAGCGACTCCACCCAGAGGTCCACCCGCGCGGGACCCGCCACCTGCCCGGGAAGTACCGCGTCCTCCCCGTCCGAGGTGTCCAGCACCCCCGCCGGCCGCCCGTCCACGCACACCACCGCCCGGTCCCGCAGCCCCGTCACGCCCAGCGGATACGGCTGCCGGGGACCCGGCACCGCCACCCGGTAGCGGACCACACCCCGGTCCACGCCGAGCTCCTCGAAGGTCGGCGGCACCGGCGTCACCGTCTCCTCGCCGCCGAGCACCTCGAGGACCGCGTCCAGGGACGCGAAGCCGTCGAGCACACCGGAGACCGGCGCCCCGAGCCGGGCCGGCGGCTCCGGCACCTCCGGCAGCGGCCCCTCCGCGTACGCCGCGAGCACCTCGCGGAAGGCCCGGAACTTCTCCGTGGGACGCCCCGCCTCGTCCACCGGCGCGTCGTAGTCGTACGAGGTCACCGTCGGCCGCAGCGGACCGTCGTGCAGCTCACCGTCCCGGTTCGCCCCCGCCCAGCCGCCGAAGTTCGACCCGCCGTGCGCCATGTACACGTTGACCGAGGCCCCGCACTCCAGGATCTCCCGCAGCGCCGCGGCCGCGTCCCCCGCCTCCCGCACCGCGTGCTCCGTGCCCCAGTGGTCGAACCAGCCGCACCAGAACTCCATGCACATCAGCGGCCCCGACGGCCGGTGCCGCCGCAGCGTCGCGAAACCCTCCCGCGCCCCCGAGCCGAAGTTCGCCGTCGCGAGCACCCCCGGCACCGAACCGCCCGTGAGCATGTGGTCCTCGGGCCCGTCCGAGGTGAACAGCGGCACGCTCACCCCGCAGCTCCGGAGCAGCTCCGCCATCCACTCCAGATACGCCAGGTCGCTCCCGTAACTCCCGTACTCGTTCTCCACCTGCACCAGCACCACCGGACCGCCCCGGTCCACCTGCCGCTCCACCACCTGGGGCAGCAGCCGCCGGAACCAGGCCTCCACCGGCGCCAGGAAATCCGGGTCGAGGGTCCGCACCCGCCGCCCCAGGGGGCCCGTCAGCCAGTGCGGGAGCCCGCCGTTCTCCCACTCGGCGCAGATGTACGGCCCCGGGCGCACGATCGCCCGCATCCCGGCCCGCCCCACCGCGTCCAGGAACCGGCCGAGCGCCTCCGGGTCCGCGTACCGGCCCGGCTCCGGCTCGTGCAGGTTCCACGGGACGTACGTCTCGACGCAGTCCAGCCCCATCGCGCGCAGCATCCCGAGCCGGTGCTCCCAGTGCCCCTCGTGCACCCGGAAGTAGTGCAGCGCCCCCGAGAGGAGGCGCACCGGCCGCCCGTCGAGCAGAAAGTCCTCGTCACCCACAGCGAACGTGCTCATGGCCTCACCCTGGCCCCCTGGCGGAGGGACGGTCCATGGACAAAGATCGTCGCAGTTTGGACGTTACGGAGAGGCCCGGCGATGTACCACACCTGGATGCGCTATTTCACGCCCAGCCCCGTCCACCACCGCCTCGGCCTCGTCTGCCTCGGCGTCGGACTCCAGCACGGCACCCTGCCCACCGTCGGCCCGCGCACCCTCGACCACCACGTCGCCGTCGTCGTCTCCGCCGGCACCGGCTGGTACCGGGGCGCCGACGGACGCCGCACCACCGTCACCGCCCCCGCCCTCATCTGGCTCACCCCCGGCACCCCCCACCACTACTCCGCCGACCCCGGCACCGGCTGGGACGAGGCCTTCGTCGACTTCACCGGACCCGCCACCGCCACCTACACCGAACTCGGCTACATCGAGCCCGACCGGCCCGTCGTCCCGCTCTCCGACGCCGCCCCCGCCCGCGCCGCCATCGGCCGGATCGCCCGCGCCGCCCGCCCCGGCAACCCCCTCCTGGAGGTCGAGACCGGCGCCGCCGTCCACGAGCTGCTCGTCGCCCTGCGCCGCGCCCGCGCCGACACCAACGCCGACGGAGACCCCGTCCTCGCCGCCCTCGCCCGGGACGCCTTCCAGCCGCTCTCCGTCGCCGAGCACGCCGCCCGCCACGGCATGACCGCCGCCGAGCTGCGCAGCGCCGTCCGCCGCGCGGCCGGCTGCAGCCCCAAGGACTACCTGCTCACCGTCCGCCTCGGCCGCGCCAAGGAACTCCTCGCCGCCACCGAGCTGCCCGTCGCCGCCGTCGCCCGCCGCGTCGGCTACGACGACCCCGCCTACTTCTCCCGGCTCTTCACCCGCCGGGTCGGCACCGCGCCCATCCGCTTCCGCGAGCAGCAGGGGCGGTCCGTGCACGGCGGCTGGAGCAACAGCGTTCCGGATCCCGAACACCCGCCCACCATCGCCCCGAGATCCGTCTAAGCTCGCAGATCATGAGCGACACCAGTGCCATCGACCCGAACGTCACCGCCGAGCTGACCCGGCTGCGCGAAAGCATCGACAACATCGACGCGGCGGTCGTGCACATGCTCGCCGAGCGCTTCAAGTGCACCCAGCAGGTCGGCGTCCTCAAGGCCGAGCACCAGCTCCCGCCCGCCGACCCCGGCCGCGAGGCCCGCCAGATCGCCCGGCTGCGGGAACTCGCCGAGAGCGCGAAACTGGACCCGGCCTTCGCGGAGAAGCTCCTCAACTTCATCATCGCCGAGGTCATCCGGCACCACGAGACGATTGCGGACGGAGCACGCTGATGGGCCGCGTCACGGTCTTCACCCTCGGAGGCACCATCTCCGCCCGAGGCGGTGACGCCGCCCGCATGACCGGCCAGGAGGTCCTCGCCGGGCTCGGAGCACCCGAGGACGTCGTCCTGCGGGACTTCCGCCGCATCCCCAGCTCCACCCTCTCCTTCGAGGACCTCGCGGCCCTCGCCGACGAGGTGCGGGGGGCCGTCGCCGGCGGCTCCGGCGTCGTCGTCGTCCAGGGCACCGACACCCTGGAGGAGACCGCCTTCCTCCTCGACCTGCTCTGCACCACCGAACAGCCCATCGCCGTCACCGGCGCCATGCGCCGCCCCGACCTGCCCGGCGCCGACGGCCCCGCCAACCTCGCCGCCGCGCTCGCCGTCGCCGCCGACCCCGCCTGCCGGAACCTCGGCGTCCTCGTCGTCCTCGCCGACGAGATCCACGCCGCCCGCCTCGCCCGCAAGACCCACACCACCTCCGTCGCCACCTTCGCCTCACCCGGCGCCGGCCCCCTCGGCGCCGTCGTCGAGGGCGAACCCCGGATCCTGCTCCGCCCCGCCGCCCCCACCGCGCTCTGCCCGCTGAAGCTCGACCCGTCCGTACGCGTCGCCCTGGTGACCCTCTCCCTCGGCGACCGCGGCGAACTCCTCGACGCCGTCGACCACCGCTTCCAGGGCCTCGTCGTCGCCGCCTTCGGCGGCGGACACGCCCCCGCGGCGCTCGTCGAGCCCCTCGCCGAGATCGCCCGGCGCATCCCCGTCGTCCTCGCCTCCCGCACGGGCGGCGGCGCGACCCTCACGGACACCTACCGCAGCCCCGGCTCCGAATACGACCTGCTGCACCACGGACTCGTCCCGGCCGGCCCCCTCGACCCCGCCAAGGCCCGCATCCTGCTCCACACCCTGATCTCCAGCGGCGCCGCAGGACCCACCGGCTACGACCGCCCCCGCATCGCCGCCGCCTTCGCCCACCTGAACGGATCCGGGCTGGCCTGACGGCCCGAGCTCCCTCCACCCCCTGCCCCGGGACCGGGCGATCGGGCAGCATAGGGCCCATGTCCGTACTGACGCGCGACGAAGCGCAGACCCGTGCCCAGCTCCTCGACGTCCACCACTACCGCGTGGACCTCGACCTCACCACCGGCGACGAGACCTTCCGGTCACGCAGCACCATCCGCTTCACGGCCCGCGCCGCGGGGGACACCTTCGTCGAGCTCAAGCCCGAGACACTGCACTCCGCCCTCCTCGACAACGTGCCGCTCGACATCACCGCCCTCGACGGCAACCGGCTCCCGCTGACCCTCACCGAGGGCGAGCACACCCTCCGCATCAGCACCACCATGCGGTACTCCCGCACCGGCGAGGGCATGCACCGCTTCACCGACCCCACCGACGGCGAGTCGTACGTCTACACCCAGCTCTTCATGGAGGACGTCCAGCGCGTCTTCGCCGCCTTCGACCAGCCCGACCTGAAGGCCGTCTTCGAACTGAGCGTCACCGCACCCGAGGGCTGGACCGTCCTCGCCAACGGCATCACCGAACAGCGGCCCGACGGACGCTGGCAGGCCGCCCCCACCCCGCTGCTCTCCACCTACTTCGTCTGCGTCGCCGCCGGCCCCTGGCACACCGTCCGCACCGAGCACGCCGGCCTGCCCTTCGGCATCCACTGCCGCCGCTCCCTCGCCCCCCACCTCGACGCCGACGCCGACGAGATCCTCGCCGTCACCAAGGCCTGCTACGACCGCTACCACGAGAAGTTCGACGAGCCCTACCCCTTCGACTCGTACGACCAGGCCTTCGTGCCCGAGTTCAACGCCGGCGCCATGGAGAACCCCGGACTCGTCACCTTCCGCGACGAGTTCGTCTTCCGCTCCGCCGTCACCGTCACCGAGCGCCAGACCCGCGCCATGGTCATCGCCCACGAGATGGCCCACATGTGGTTCGGCGACCTCGTCACCCTCCGCTGGTGGGACGACATCTGGCTCAACGAGTCCTTCGCCGAGTACATGGGCTTCCAGACCGTCAACGAAGCCTGCTCCGACCTCTTCCCCGACACCTGGATCGACTTCGGCGTCACCCGCAAGTCCTGGGGGTACGAGGCGGACCAGCGCCCCTCCACCCACCCCGTCGCCCCCGACCCCGAAGCCGTCCCCGACACCGCCTCCGCCCTCCTCAACTTCGACGGCATCTCCTACGCCAAGGGCGCCTCCGCCCTGCGCCAGCTCGTCGCCTGGCTCGGCGAGGAGGACTTCCTCGCCGGCATCAACATCCACTTCAAGCGCCACAAGTTCGGCAACGCCACCCTCGCCGACTTCATCGACAACCTGGCCGCCGCCACCGACCGCGACGTCCACGCCTGGGCCGAGCAGTGGCTGCGCACCACCGGCGTCGACACCCTCACCCCCCGCCTGGAGGGCGAGGGCACCCAGTGGCGGCTCCACGTCGACCGCGACGGCAGCCGCCCGCACCGGATCCGCGCCGGGATCTACGACCGGCAGCCCGACGGTGAACTCGCCCTGCGCCAGCGCCTCGAACTCGACGTCCCCCAGGAAGCGCCCGCCGAGCTCACCGGCCCGCGCCCCGCCCTCGTCGTCCTCAACGACGGCGACCTGACCTACGCCAAGCTCCGCTTCGACGAGGTCTCCGAGGAGACCGCCCTGCGCGGCCTCTCCCGCATCCCCGACGCCCTCACCCGGGCCGTCGTCTGGAACGCCCTGCGCGACATGGTCCGCGACGGCGACCTCGACCCGGCCGCCTACCTCGACGTCGCCCTCGCGCACCTGCCCGAGGAGACCGAACTCGCCCTCGTCCAGGGCGTCCTCGGCTTCGCCCGCACCCAGATCGCCGACCGGTACACCCCCGAGGCGGAGCGCCCCGCCGCCCTCGCCACGATCGGCGAGATCGCCCGCGCCCTGCTGCGCCGCACCGAGGACGGCGAGGCCCCGGGCCTCCGCCTCACCGCCGTCCGCGCCTGCGTCGACAGCGCCACCACCCCCGACAAGATCGCCTCCTGGCTGGACGAGGGCACCGTCCACGGCGGCCCGGAGCTCGACCCCGAGCTGCGCTGGCGGATCCTCGCCCGCCTCGCCGTCCTCGGCGCCACAGAGGAGACCGTGATCGCCGCCGAACTGGAACGCGACCCGAGCGCCACGGGCCAGGAGGGAGCGGCCCGCTGCCGGGCCTCCCTCCCGGACCCGGAGGCCAAGGCCGCGGCCTGGTCGGCCCTGTTCGACTCCGACGACCTCTCCAACTACCTCTTCACCGCCACCGCCCAGGGCTTCTGGCAGCCCGAACAGAGCGCGCTGGTACGGGAGTACGTGCCCCGCTTCTACGAGGCGGCCGTCGCGCTCGGCGACCGGCGGGGGCCCGCGATGGCCGAGGCGGCCGGGCGCTACGCGTTCCCCGCGTACGCGATCGACCCGGAGTCGCTGGCGCTGGGCGAGTCCCACCTCACGTCGGACGCGATGATCCCGGCGCTGCACCGCAAGCTCGTCGACCAACTGGACGACCTGCACCGCGCCCTGAAGATCCGCACGACCTGACGGCCCCGCCGTGGGCTGCGCCCCGCCCGCTGTGGGCCCGCGCCCACCCCGTTGTGGGCAATCGTTCCGCAGGGCGGAACGGGTGGGCACAACGGAACGGCGCCCTTGCCGGCGCCAGAGGCTGTACCGCCTGAACCCGCACCGCCAGGTGCAGCACCTCGTGGTGCGGGCCAGGGCGCGGAACGCGGAGGCGCCGCTGAGCGCGCCGTCCCGTGTGCCCACCCGTCCCGCCCCAGCGGGACGATTGCCCACACGGGCAGCGGGCGGGCGGGCCCACACGGGCAGCGGGCGAAGGCCCGGCGCGGGCAGCGGGCCCGCACGGGCGCGGGGTGCGGTCCATACCGGCGCGGGCCCTGCCCCGGGCCGTAGGGGCCGCCCCCCCCCGCCCCCCGTCGTCCCCCGTTCGGGTCACAACCGCTCACTCGCCGGACAGCACCCCCCGCCGCCCGTCACCCTGTCGTCCATGCATGCCACACCCCCGCCCCTCGCCGCCGACCCCGCCGCCCTGAGCCGCCTCCTGGGCACCGCCCTCGACGCACTGCGCGAGGGGGCCGACGTCAGGGGCGGGCCGCTGCCCGCGGGGGGCCCGGGGGCCGTGGCCCGGCGGGTGGCGGGGATCGGGGCCGTGCTCCCCGAGACCGGCAGCGGCCCCGACGAGGCCCTCCGCACCGTCGTCCGGGTCCTCGCCGAAGGCGCCGCCGACCCCGCCCACCCGCTCTGCGCCGCCCACCTCCACACCCCGCCCCTGGCCCTCGCCGCCGCCGCCGATCTGGCCGCCTCCGCGCTGAACCCGTCCATGGACTCCTGGGACCAGGCACCCGCCGCCTCCGCCCTGGAGGCCGCGGTCACCGCGGCCCTGGCCGCCGAGGTCTTCCCCGGCGCGGAGCACCCCGACGCGCTCGTCACCACCGGCGGCACCGAGTCCAACCAGCTGGCGCTGCTGCTCGCCCGGGAGCGGCACGGCCCGGGGCTGCGGACCGTCGTCGGCGCCAACGCCCACCACTCCTTCGGCCGCGCCGCCTGGCTCCTCGGCCTGCCCGAGCCGGTCACCGTGCCCACCCCGGACGGCATCCTGACACCGGCCGCCCTCGCCGAGGCCCTCGCCCGCACCGGAGGACCCGTCCTGGTCGCCGCCACCGCCGGCACCACCGACGAGGGCCTGATCGACCCGCTCCCCGCGCTCGCGGACGTCTGCACGGCCCACGGCGCGGAGCTGCACGTGGACGCCGCGTACGGCGGGCCCGTCCTCTTCAGCCGTACCCACCGCCACCTCCTCGACGGCCTCGACCGGGCCCGTACCGTCACCGTCGACCTGCACAAACTCGGCTGGCAGCCGGCCGCCGCCGGGCTCCTCGCCGTACGCGCCGCCGCCGACCTCGCCGTCCTCGGCCACACCGCCGACTACCTCAACGCCGACGACGACACCGAGGCCGGTCTCCCCGACCTCCTCGGCCGCTCCCTGCGCACCACCCGCAGACCCGACGTCCTCAAGACCGCCGTCACCCTCCGGGCCCTCGGCCGCACCGGCCTCGGCGCGCTCGTCGACACCTGCGTCGACCTCGCCCAGGAGTTCGCCGACCTGGTGGAGAAGACCCCCGGCCACGACCTCAAGGAACGGCCCACCCTCACCACCGTCCTCTTCCGGCCGTCGGGCGCCGACGACGAGACCGTGGCGGCGATCCGCCGCACCCTCCTCACCGAGGGCCGCGCCGTCCTCGGCCGCGCCGTCGCCGACGGCCGCCTCTGGCTCAAGGCCACCTTGCTCAACCCCCACACCACCCCCGGCGACCTGGCCCGGATCCTCACCCTCGTGACCCTCGCGGAAGGCAGCGCGCACCGATGACCGGCAGCACCCCCCAGCAGGACCTCGATCAGCCCCACGACCTGGTGGGCGTCGGCATCGGCCCCTTCAACCTCTCCCTCGCCGCCCTCGCGCACGGCGTCCCGGGCGGCTTCGCCGCCACCTTCTACGAGCAGCGGCCGGCCTTCCACTGGCACCCGGGACTCCTCCTCGACGGCGCCACGCTCCAGGTGCCCTTCCTCGCCGACCTGGTGACCCTCGCCGACCCCGCGAGCCCCTGGACCTTCCTCAACTACCTCAAGACCCGCGAGCGCCTCTTCCCCTTCTACTTCGCCGAGAAGTTCCACATCCAGCGCGCCGAGTACGACGCCTACTGCCGCTGGGTCAGCGAGAACCTGCCCGGACTCCACTTCGGCCACCAGGTCGACTCCGTCCGCTGGAACCCCGAACGGCGCCTGTTCGAGGTCGACTTCACCCAGCTCGACCCGGAGGGCGAGGCCGAAGCCCTGGGCCGCGCCTACACCCGCAACGTCGTCCTGGGCGTCGGCACCGAGCCGTACGTCCCCGAGCCGCTCCGGCCGCTCGCCGACGCCCCCGGCGTCCCGGTGATCCACTCCGCCGACTACCTGACCCACCGCGAGACCCTGCTGCGGGCCGGACACGTCACCGTCATCGGCTCCGGCCAGTCCGGCGCCGAGGTCTTCCTCGACCTGCTCCGGGCCCGCCCCGCCGGAGCCGAGCGGATCCACTGGCTGGCCCGCACCGAGGCCTTCGCCCCCATGGAGTACTCCAAGCTCGGCCTGGAGCACTTCACCCCGGACTACACCCGCTACTTCCACGCCCTGCCCGAGCCGGTCCGCGGCGAACTCATGCCCCGCCAGTGGCAGCTGCACAAGGGCATCGACGCGGACACCATCGCCGCCATCCACGACGAGCTCTACCGCCGCACCCTCCACGGCGGCTGGCCCGACGCCGTCCTCACCCCCGGCGTCCGGGTCCGCACCGCCGGACGGGTCGCCACCACCCAGGTCGAACTGCACCTGGAGCACGTGCAGGAGGGCAGCCGCTCCCGCCTCACCACCGACGCCGTCGTCCTCGCCACCGGCTACCGGGAGCGGCCGGTGGGCCGGATGCTCGCCGGTCTCGACCCGTACCTGCGCCACGACTCCGCCGGACGCCCCCGGATCGACGAGCGGTACCGCCTGGTCCTGGACCCCTCCGTCACCGGCTCGGTCTACGTCCAGAACGCCGAACGGCACACCCACGGCGTCGGCGCCCCCGACCTCGGCCTGGCGGCCTGGCGCAGCGCGACCATCCTCAACTCGGTCACCGGCGGCGAACCGTACCCGCTGCCGCGCCGCACCGCCTTCACCCGCTTCGGCCTGGAGGCGCGAGAGGCGCCGGCCATCCCGTCCCAGGACCGGAAGCTGACGCCCCTCGTACAGCACTGACCGACTAGAAGACCGGCACGCCGTCCCGGGTCAGCTTCCAGTCCACCGACGCGAAGGTGCCCGGGTCGACCGTCCCCTTGGCCTTCACCCACTGGATGATGGTGTTGCGGATCTCGTCCGAGTTGGCCCACAGCTGCTGGGCGCCCGCGACGTGCGGGAACGCGCCGCCGCCGCTCGCCCGGTAGTTGTTCACCGCCAGGACGAACCGCGCCGCCGGGTCGAGCGGCTTCCCCTCGAAGGACAGACCGGTGATCCGCTGCCCGACCGGCTTCGCGATGTCGATGTCGTACGTCAGACCGGACACGGCGTCGTAGTTGTAGTCCGGCGTGGCGTCCGCGTTCGTGAGCTTCGAGGTGTCGACGGGCGCGCCCGCCGGGGTCTGGACGTAGTACTTCGCCGAGTACTCCAGGTAGTCCTTCAGCTGGGCGCCCGTCAGGAGACGCGCCTCCAGCGTGTTCTCGAAGGGGTAGAGGCCCGCGGCGTCCTTGATGCTGATCTCGCCGTCCGGGATCCGGGCCGTGCGCGAGAAGCAGGAGGCCTGCGAGAGCACCGGCAGCGCGGCGTACGCGCCGCCCGCGAGGGCCGCCTTCACCGTCTCGGCCTGGACGACGTTGATCAGGTCGATGATCGGCTCGTCCTTCCACGGCGCGTCGGCCGTGGTCATGACCGCCGTCGACGTGCCGATGACCTGGTTGACGTACGCCACGACCTTCTTGTGCTCGTCGGCGAGCAGCCCGGTGATCTCCGGGTCCTCGGCGACGGTGTTGGAGTTGAGGACCTGCGCACCGGCCTTCTCGACCACCCAGCGGCCCTTCTCCCACACCAGGTCGAAATCGAAGAGGGTGAGGCGCTGGCCCCACTTCAGCGGCTCGGACAGGACGACGTCCTTGCCGGTCTCCTTGTTCTTCACCCGGTACTCGGGGATCTCCGTGTGCGCGTGCCCCACGAGGATCGCGTCGATGCCCGGAACCTGCTCGGCGACGAGGCCCGCCGCGTTCTCGATGTACGGGAGCTGGTCACCGTACGAGGAGGTGCCGCTGGAACCGGAGTGGGCCGAGACGATCACGACGTCGGCGCCCATGGAGCGCAGCTTCGGCACCCACTTCGCGGCCTGCTCCTCCAGACCGGGGAACACCATCCGGCCGGAGACGTTCGCCTTGTCCCAGATGGCGATGCCCGGGTTGGTCAGACCCAGGACCGCGACCCTGACGTCCTTCCCGTGCGGAGTGCGCAGGCGGTGCATGCTGTACGGGGCGAAGGCCGGGCGCAGGGTCTTGGCGTCGAGCGCGTTGGCACCGAGCAGCGGGAAGTCGCACTGCTCCTCGAACTTCCGCAGCACCGGGATGCCGTAGTTGAACTCGTGGTTGCCGAGCGCGGCGGCGTCGTAGCCGATCGCGTTCATGGCCTGCGCCATGGGGTGGACGGGACCGCGGCGGGCCGTGATCGGGTCGACCTTGGCGTAGTAGTAGGACAACTGGGTGCCCTGGATGGTGTCGCCGGCGTCGATGAGCAGGGTGTTGCGGCGGCCCTTCGCGGCGCGGACCTGGTCGACCAGGGTGGAGATCTTGGCGAGGCCGACATCGTTGTGCGCCTTGTCGTCGAACTCCTTGTCCGTGAAGTAGTCCCAGTTGAAGACGTTCCCGTGCAGGTCGGTGGTGCCCATCACGGTGAACGAGTACCGCTTCTGCGGACGCGGTCGGCCGTGGCCGTCGTGGGCCTCGGCGGGAACGGCGACCGCTCCGGCGACGGCCACTCCGGCCCCGGCGGCGGCCGAGCGCTCCAGGAACGTCCTGCGGTTCAGCGGCATCTGATCTCTCCCCTTTGGTTCTGTGGCGCCGGCGCCGACCGTGGCGCACAACGCGCGTAGATTCTGGCTCAGACCGCACGTCGGCAACAGACCTTTCGGGTTACGGAGTGGGAAAGTGTTCGGTGGACGATCGTTGCCGAACACGGAGGAGTCAGGCGTGACACACGCACACGGGACCCCGGACGCACCCCAGGTGACAGTGCGTGGAGAAGGCCGCCTGGAGATCGAGCCGGAGTTCGCCCGGATCTGGGTGACCGCCTCCGCACGCGGCACGGACCGCGCGGAGACGCTCGCCGACCTCACCCGCCGCAACGCGCGCGTGCTCGACCTCGTCAAGGCGCTCGGCGACGCGGTCGAGAAGGTCGAGACGGGAAGCTTCTCGCTCTCCCCGGAACTGACCAGGAAGGGGCGCGGCGAGCGGGTCCACGCCTACACGGGCCGGGTCCGCGTGGCGGCCGAACTGGCCGACTTCACCGCACTCGGCGAGCTCGTGACCCGGCTCGCCGACCTGGAGATGACCAGCGTCGACGGCCCCTGGTGGGAGCTGCGCCCGTCCTCGCCCGCGTACGCGGAGGCACGCCGCCTCGCGGTCGAGGAGGCCGTACAGCGGGCACGCGCCTACGCGGCGGCGCTCGGCACCTCGCTCGCCTCACTCCTCGAACTGTCGGACGCGGGTCTCGACCGGGGACCCATGCCGAGGCGCGCCACCTTCGGCACGGCGGCGGTGGCCTTCTCGGCGGAGGGGGCCGGCGAGGCACCGCCGCTGGACCTCGAACCGCAGCGGCAGACGGTGACGGCCGAGGTGGTGGCGCGGTTCACGATGGGCCCGCCCGCACTCTGAGACGGGCGCCCGGGGGGCGCGAAATTCGCTCATCGGAGCACCCCGGCGCACAGATTCAAGACTTGTCAACAACCTTTCACGGAAAGGTTGTTGAGTAGTCATGCCCAGCCAATTTCCTACTGGTCGGTAAGCCCTAGGCTCGACTCATGCGCCGAGCGAAAATCGTTTGTACCCTTGGGCCCGCCACCGAAACATACGACCAGATCAAGGCGTTGATCGAGGCCGGAATGGACGTGGCCCGCTTCAACCTCAGCCACGGCAGCTATGCCGACCACGAGAAGCGCTACCAGCACGTGCGCGAGGCCGCCGACGAGACCGGCCGCAGCGTCGGCGTCCTCGCCGACCTTCAAGGCCCGAAGATCCGCCTCGGCCGCTTCCACGAAGGTCCCGTACTCCTTGAACGCGGCGACGACTTCACCATCACCGTCGAGCCCGCCGAGGGAGACCGCCACACCTGCGGGACGACCTACTCCGGCCTCGCCCAGGACGTGACCGCCGGTGAGCGCATCCTCGTCGACGACGGCCGCGTCACCCTGGAGGTCACCTCCGTCGACGGCCCCCGCGTGCACACCCGGGTCATCGAAGGCGGCATGGTCTCCGACCACAAGGGCCTCAACCTCCCCGGCGTCGCCGTCTCCGTCCCCGCGCTCTCCGAGAAGGACATCGAGGACCTGCGCTGGGCGCTGCGCATCGGCGCCGACGTCATCGCCCTCTCCTTCGTCCGCAGCGCCCAGGACATCGACGACGTCCACCGGATCATGGACGAGGAGGGCCGCCGCCTCCCCGTCATCGCCAAGATCGAGAAGCCGCAGGCCGTCGAGAACATCGAGGAGATCGTCGCCGCCTTCGACGGCATCATGGTCGCCCGCGGCGACCTGGGCGTCGAGATGCCGCTGGAGCAGGTGCCGATCGTCCAGAAGCGCGCGGTCAAACTGGCCAAGCGCAACGCCAAGCCGGTCATCGTCGCCACCCAGATGCTCGACTCGATGATCGACAACTCCCGCCCCACCCGCGCCGAGGCGAGCGACGTGGCGAACGCGGTCATCGACGGCACCGACGCCGTGATGCTCTCCGGCGAGACCAGCGTCGGCCGCTACCCCATCGAGACCGTCCGCACCATGAGCCGGATCGTCGAAGCCGCGGAGGAGGACGTCCTCGCCAAGGGCCTCCCGCCCCTCACCGAGCGCAACAAGCCCCGGACCCAGGGCGGCGCCGTGGCCCGCGCGGCCGCCGAGATGGGCGACTTCCTGGGCGCCAAGTTCCTGGTGGCCTTCACCCAGTCCGGCGACACCGTCAAGCGGCTCTCCCGCTACCGCTCGCCGATCCCGCTGCTCGCCTTCACCCCGGACCCGGCGACCCGTTCGCAGCTCAACCTCACCTGGGGCGTCGAGACCTTCCTCGGCCCGCACGTGGACTCCACGGACGCGATGGTGGCCCAGGTCGACGAAGAACTGCTGCGGATCGGCCGCTGCCGGCCGGGCGACATCGTGGTCATCACGGCGGGCTCCCCGCCGGGCGTCGCGGGCTCCACGAACCTGGTCCGCGTGCACCACATCGGAGAGTCGCTGACGTAGGGGTCAGTGCTTGGGACCCACGTGCGCGTCCATGAGCGCTACGGAGGCTTTGCGGGCGACGGAGATGTTCTGCGCGGTGCGCGACTGGTTCGCGGCCTTCCAGTCGACGCCCACGCGGTCCAGGGCTCCGGTGAACAGCCCGATGATGTCGGTGGACGAGTTGGTGAAGAAGTAGCGGGGGTACTCGTACCGCTTCCGCTCGCCGCCGATGAGCCGGGTCGTCCAGTTCGTGATCCGGCTCCCGTCGGAGTGGACGAGTCCTCTGATGAAGTCCCACGGGTGCAGGTCGACGATCTCCCGCTGCCAGGCTTCGAGCACGATGCGCCGCTCGTGCTTCCTGCCGGGGCCGTGCTGAGGGAAGAGGCATGGGAGGTGCTTGGAATAGATCTTGACGTCCAGGCACCCCTGTCGCCGGACCTTCGATGCGTGATTGCCGGGCAGGACCGATTGCATGGCCCGCACACAGGCGTCGATCAGACCTGGCCAGGTGTCGGTGCACGAGATGGACAGGCTCGGAATCCGCATGGCCCGGCTGTGGGCGATGTGGCCGTCACCGAGGTAGAGCCCCAGCAGGTACGCGTACGCGGCCTCGTCGAGCTCTCGTCCGTCGCACCGTGGACACAAGGGGCTGTGCCTGCCTGGGCACTCGCCACGCTTCGCACGGTCCTTGTGCTTCCAGTAGCTGATGGTGCCCTGCGGGACGTTGAGCTTGCGTGCCACGTCCGCGTTCTTGGCACCGTCGCGCAGCAGTGCGAGTGCCCGCTGTCGGACTTCTGTGCTGTGGAAGTTCATGCGATTACTCTGCGCAATGAGTCATTGCCGTGTGCAGCAAAAAGCGGACATTCACGCGAAGGTGAACGTCCGCTTCGGAAGCTGTGCCGGGTGCGGGACTCGAACCCGCAAGCCCTCGCGGGCAGATGTGTTTGAGACATCCGTGTATGCCATTCCACCAACCCGGCAGATCGCCAATCGGAGTGTACCCGGTCACTGGTCCGGCCAGCAGCTAGGTAGGCTTCTCGGTGCAGCGCACTGCCCCGCAACGAGGAGCCCCCGTGACCGCCCCCGAGTCGCCCCAGCCCGCCGACGACGCCGAGGTGTCGCACGTTCCGCCGCTGACGACCCGCGTCGTCATCGCCGAGGACGAGGCCCTCATCCGCCTCGACCTCAAAGAGATGCTGGAGGAAGAGGGCTACACGGTCGTCGGCGAGGCCGGGGACGGAGCCACCGCCGTCGAGCTCGCCCGTGAGCACCGTCCCGACCTCGTCATCCTCGACGTGAAGATGCCCGTCCTCGACGGCATCTCCGCCGCAGAGAAGATCGCCGGCGAGTCCATCGCCCCGGTCCTCATGCTGACCGCCTTCTCGCAGCGCGACCTCGTCGAGCGGGCCCGGGACGCCGGTGCCATGGCGTACCTGGTGAAGCCCTTCAGCAAGAGCGACGTCGTGCCGGCCATCGAGATGGCCGTCTCCCGCTTCGCCGAGCTCCGCGCGCTGGAGCAGGAGGTCGCCGACCTCTCCCAGCGCCTGGAGACCCGCAAGCTCGTCGACCGCGCCAAGTCGATCCTGCAGACCCAGTACGGCCTGACGGAGCCGGCGGCCTTCCGCTGGATCCAGAAGACCTCGATGGACCGCCGCATGTCGATGCAGCAGGTCGCCGAGGCCGTCATCGAGGACGCCGAGGAGAAGAAGGCGGCCAAGGGGCAGTAACCGCCGCCCCCGCCCCGTACACGAGAAGGCACGAGAAGGCCCGCCCCACGGCTCTGTGGGGCGGGCCTTCGGTTCGTGGTGCTCAGTCCTCGCCGAGGTACGCCTTGCGGACGGACTCGTCGTGGAGCAGGTTCTGCCCCGTGCCCGAGAGCACGATCTTGCCGATCTCCATGACGTGACCCTGGTCCGCCAGGGCGAGCGCGGCCTGGGCGTTCTGCTCGACGAGCAGGATCGTGGTGCCCTGGGCCTTCAGCTCGGCGATCGTCGCCATGATCTTCTGCATCATGATCGGCGAGAGGCCCATCGAGGGCTCGTCGAGCATGAGCAGCTTCGGCTGCGACATCAGCGCCCGGCCCATGGCGAGCATCTGCTGCTCACCGCCGGAGAGCGTGCCCGCGGCCTGCTTGCGACGCTCGCCCAGGATGGGGAAGAGGTCGTAGGCGCGCTGGACGTCCTTGGCGATGCCGGGGGCGTCCTTCCGGAGGAAGGCGCCGAGGAGGAGGTTCTCCTCGATCGTCATCCGGGGGAAGATGTGCCGGCCTTCGGGGGAGTGGGCCAGACCCAGCGAGACGATCTTGTGCGCGGGGATCTTGCGGAGGGACTTGCCCTCGAACTTGATCTGTCCGCCGACCGGCTTGAGGAGACCCGAGAGGGTCCGCAGGGTGGTGGTCTTCCCGGCGCCGTTGGTGCCGATGAGGGTGACGACCTCACCGGCGTCGACGGAGAAGGAGATGCCCTTGACGGCCTCGATCTTTCCGTAGGCGACGCGCAGGTCCTCGACTTCGAGCAGTGCGGTCATGCGTCGTTCTCCTTGCCCGAAGCAGGGTCGTGCTTGGTGTCCTTCGAGGGCTCCTCGGCGGGCTCCTCGGCGGGCTCCGCAGAGGTCTCCTCGTCGGTCTCCTCGGCGGCGGTCTCCCCGGAGGGGGCGGCGTCGTCCGAGGGGGCCTCGTCGGCCGGGGCCTCGTCGTCCCCGTCGGCGGGAGCCTCGTCGGCGTCGTCGGCCTCGGGGGTCTCCGTGGTCTCCTCGGCCGCGGGAGCCGCCTCCGACTCGACCGGCTCGCCGAGGTACGCGGCGATGACGCGCTCGTCGCCCTGGACGGTCGCGCTGTCGCCCTCGATCAGCTTCTGGCCCTGGACCAGGACGGCGACCCGGTCGCAGAGGTTGAAGATGAAGCGCATGTCGTGCTCGATGACGAGCACGGCGACGCCCATGTCCCGGATCTTGAAGATGAGTTCCTCCGCCGCCCGCGTCTCCTGCGGGTTCATGCCGGCGGTGGGCTCGTCGAGCAGGATCAGGCCGGGGTCGCTCGCGAGGGCGCGGGCGATCTCCAGCTTGCGCTGCTCTCCGTACGGGAGGTTCTTGGCGAGGTGCTGCGCCTTGTCCTGGAGGCCGATGAACTCCAGGAGCTCCATGGCCCGCTGCTCGGCCTCGGCCTCGGTCTTCTTGAAGCCGGGGAGGCGGAGCAGTGCGGCCCAGAGGCCCTGCTTCATCCGGGTGTGGCGTCCGACGAGGACGTTCTCCAGGACGGTCATGTTGTGGAAGAGCCGGATGTTCTGGAACGTCCGGGCGATGCCCGCGTCGGTGACCTTGAAGGAGGTGGGCGGCAGGACCTTGCCCTTGTACCGGACTTCGCCCTCGGTGGGGATGTAGAGGCCGGTGAGGCAGTTGAAGAAGGTGGTCTTGCCGGCGCCGTTGGGGCCGATGAGGCCGACGATCTCGCCGCTGTTCACGGTGAGGTTCACGTCGCGCACGGCGGTGAGGCCGCCGAACCGCATGGTGACCCCGCGTGCGTCGAGCACGGGCGTGGCCGCGGCCGTCTCCGTGGCCGTCTCGGCCTGGTTGGTGGTGGTCGTCATGTTCAGGCACCTGCCTTGGCGAGCGTGGCGGGCGTCTCGTCCTTCTCGTGGAACTCCAGCTGGTTGCGCCGGTTGGCGATGATGCCCTCCGGGCGGAAGCGCATGAGCAGGATGAGCGCGACGCCGAAGGCGAAGAGCTGGTACTCGCCCATGAACTGGAGCTTGTTGGGGATGAGGAAGAGCAGGGACGCGCCGACCAGGGGGCCGCTCATGGTGCCCATGCCGCCGAGGACGACGGCTGCGAGCAGGAAGGCGGAGTTGGGCGGGATGGGTCCGGCGAAGAGGTACTGCTCCGGGGTCACCGTGTAGGTGACGTGGGCCTGCACGGTGCCGGCGAGGCCGGCGAGCGAGGCGCCCAGCGCGAAGGCGATGAGCTTGACGCGGAAGCCGTTGATGCCCATGGCGAGCGCCGCGGTCTCGTCCTCGCGGATGGCGACCCAGGCGCGGCCGATGCGGGAGTTGCCGCTGCGGCGGAAGACCAGCACGACGACCGCCATGATCAGCAGCATCAGGAAGAAGTAGTTCGCGAACCGGCCGATGGTGAAGCCGGCGATCGAGTGCTCGGCGCCGAAGTCGAACCCGAACATGCTCAGGTTCGGGATGGACGCGATGCCGTTGGAGCCGTTGGTGATGTCGGGGCCGGAGGTGCCGTCGGTGTTCATCACCGCGATGCGGAAGATCTCACCGAAGCCGAGGGTGACGATGGCGAGGTAGTCGCCCCGCAGGCGCAGGGTCGGGGCGCCGATGAGGACGCCGAAGACCAGGGAGGCTCCGGCGCCGACCAGGATGGCGGCCCAGAAGGGGAAGTGCACGCCGAACGGGGAGGTCGGGGCGCCCGAGACGAGGGCGGCCGCGTAGGCGCCGACGCCGAGGAAGGCGACGTAGCCGAGGTCGAGGAGGCCGGCGAGGCCGACGACGATGTTGAGGCCCAGGGCGACCGTGGCGAAGATCAGGATGTAGACGCCGAGCGTCGCGTACTGGTCGTCGGTCTGGGTGAAGGGGAAGAGCGCCGCGGCGGTGAACGCGCCCGCGATGGACAGGTTCTGGTGCTTGGCGGTGAGCTGCGTGGCCTGCGCGATGAGGCCCGACTTGCTGACGGCGGCGAAGCCGAGGCCTGCGGTGATCAGGAAGCCGAGGAACAGTTCGTCGTACTCGGTGCCGACGCCGTAGGTGAAGACGCCGAGCGCGACGGCGAGGACGCCCGCGATGATCAGGATCTCGAGGGAGGAGTGCATCGTGGGCAGTTTGCGGACCGGACCGGTGGCGGCGAAGGCCGCCTTGAAGTTGGTCCAGCCGTTGCCGGCGCGGTGCTTGAACTGGTCCCAGCCGGTGTCCTCGGGGTCCACGGGCAGCGTCTTCGGCCGCTCGTAGGGGAGGGCGAGGGCGCCGACGAGGGTGAGCAGGGCGGAGAGCGCGACGACCACGCCGCCGGGCTCCAGGTTCACCGGGCCGCCGAGTTCGACGCTGATGGCGCCGATCGTGAACCAGGTGGTGCCGAAGGTGGCGAGTGCGGCGAGCTTGAGGGCCGCGTCGCCGCCGGCCGGGGTCAGCCAGCCGGTGCCCTTGACGCCGTAGGAGGAGAGGGCGAAGAGGGCGGTGAGCAGGCCCAGGACCAGGACCTGCATCTGGAGGCCGGCGGGGGAGCCGTAGAACGTGAGGTCGCCGGGGAACGTGGACGTCCAGGTCCAGGCGAGGAAGCAGCCGGCGACCGTGAGGGCGGCGCCGCCCAGGGTGAGGGCGCGGGCGATCGGGGCCGGTACGAAGCCGATGAGACCGGTCGCGGGGGCCGGCTCGGGCGCGGTGGGCGCCGTCGTGTTCTCGGAGATGGTGGTCATGGTGCTCACGCCCTGTCCGCGACGCGCTCGCCGAGGAGGCCTTGTGGCCGGGCGAGGAGTACGACGATGAGGAGTACGAAGGCCCAGACGTCGGCCCAGGACTGGCCGCCGAGCTGATCCATACCGGGGATGTGGCTGATGTACGCCGTGGCCATGGTCTCGGCGATGCCGAGGACCACTCCGCCGATCATGGCTCCGTAGATGTTGCCGATGCCGCCGAGGACGGCGGCCGTGAAGGCCTTGAGTCCGAGGAGGAAGCCCATCTTGTAGTCGACGACGCCGTACTTGAGGCCGTAGGCGACGGCGCCGACGGCGGCCATCGCGGCGCCGAGGGCGAACGCGATCACGATGATGCGGTCGGTGTTGACGCCCATGAGCTTGGCGGTGTCCGGGTCCTGCGCGGTGGCCTGCATGCCGCGGCCGACGCGGGTCCGCATGACGAAGAAGGCGAGGACGGCCATGCAGATCGGGGCGGCGATCAGGAGGAAGACGTCGCCGGTCTGGATGGTGACGGGGCCGAGTTCGATCGGGCCGCCGGGGATCTGCGGGAAGGTCCGGGCGGACTTCGCCTCCGGGTACCACACCCAGACCGCGTACTGCAGGGCGAGCGAGAGGCCGATGGCCGTGATGAGCGGGGCGAGGCGGGGGCCACCGCGCAGCGGGCGGTAGGCGAACCGTTCCGCCCCGATGGCTATCGTGGTCGCGACGAGCACGGCACCGATGAGCATGACGGGCAGCGCGACCCACATGCTGGTGCCGCCGGGCAGGATGAGCCAGACCGTGAGCGCCCCGAAGCCGCCGGTCATGAAGATCTCGCCGTGGGCGAAGTTGATGAGCTGGACGATGCCGTAGACCATCGTGTAGCCGACGGCGACGAGCCCGTACATGGATCCCAGTAGCAGGCCGTTGACCAGCTGCTGCGGCAGTTCGTTCACCGCATTGTCCTCCGAGACTTTCGACGGATGTGACACCGCGCGGGGCGCCTGGTGCGGCCCCCCGCGCGGTGAAAGTGGTGCTGAGTGGTGCTGAGCGGTACTGCGTGGTGCTGGGTGGTGCTGAGGATCAGCCGCCGAAGGTGCCGGACTTGACCGGCTTGAAGGCGCCGCCCGTGACCTTGTAGACGGTCAGCTGCTTGTTGGTGGTGTCACCGAACTCGTCGAAGGCGACCTTGCCGGTCACGCCCTCGAAGGAGACGCTCTGCATGGCCTCGACGACCTTGGCGCGCTCCGGGACCTTGCCGCCGTTGCCCTCGACGGCCTTCTTGACGGCCTCGATGATGGCCCAGGTCGAGTCGTAGGCGTAGCCGCCGTAGGCCTCGTAGGCCTCCTTGTAGCCCTCGGTCTTGTAGTTGGCCAGGAAGTCCTTGGCCGACGGGAGGGACTCGATCGGCGAACCGACGGAGGTGGCGATGTCGCCCTCGGCCGCCGGGGCGCCCGCGAGCTTCACGTACTCGGGGCTGAAGATCGCGTCACCGCCGACGACGGTGACCTTCGCGCCGGCCTCCTTGATCTGCTTGGCCAGCGGGCCGGCGGCCGGGTACTCGCCACCGTAGTAGACGACGTCGGCGCCGGAGCTCTTCACCTTGGTCGCGACCGCGGAGAAGTCCTTGGTGTCGGGGTTGATGTGCTCGGTGCCGAGGACCTTGCCGCCGAGCTTCTCGAACTCGCCCTTGAAGGTGCCCGCGAGGCCGGCGCCGTAGGTCTTCTTGTCGTCGATGATGAAGGCCTTGGTCTTCTTGGCCTCCTTGACGACGTACTGCGCGGCGAACGGGCCCTGGATGGCGTCCGTGGTCGCGGTGCGGAAGTACGCCGTGTAGCCGCGCTTCTTGTCACCGGTGGCCCAGTTGGCGCCCTGGCTCAGGGACGGGT
The DNA here is from genome assembly GCF_042733785.1 of Streptomyces sp. NPDC059695. NCBI lineage: Bacteria > Bacillati > Actinomycetota > Actinomycetes > Kitasatosporales > Streptomycetaceae > Streptomyces > Streptomyces sp. NPDC059695. Next base: position 87,464 of record NZ_JBHWFF010000005.1, read on the forward strand.
TGGTGTTGGCCGGGGAGACCTGCACCAGCTTGGCGTCGTCGAAGACCTTCTGCATCGACTCGGACACCGAGGAGTTCAGCGGGCCGACGACGCCGAGGACGGCCTTGTCGGCGACGAACTTGGTGGCGTTCTGCTGGCCGGCGGAGGGCTGCGCCTGGTCGTCCAGGGACTCCAGCTTGAAGGTGACGCCCTTGACGTACGCCTTCTTGTTGGCCGTCTTGACCGCGAGGTCGGCCGAGTTCTTGATGCCGAGGCCGAGGGCGGACAGCTCACCCGTGAGCGGGGCGTCGAGACCGATGGTCACGGTGACGTTGCCGCTGTCGCCGTTCTCGGCGCCGCCCTTGTCGTCACGCGAACCACAGGCGGTGAGCGTGAGCGCTCCCGCGGTGACCGCGGTGGTGAGTATGAGCAACGAACGGTTTCGCACGAAGGGTCCTTTCCCTGGCGCGGCCCCCTCGGAATGAGGCGGTGCCGTGAAGCTGCGGAGCGAGGGGTGCCGTTTTGGTACGCCGGGCCGTACTGGGTTTGGTACAGGGCCGTGCAGTAGGACGCGCCCGGCGGCGCGGTGACTGGCGGTGACTCTAAGCGCAGGTGGGGAGGGTCGGGGAGCGGCGAGGTCAGGATGTGACTGTCTTGTTATGCCGACGGGGAAAGAGTGTGCGCACCGACTGGGAAAACCGGGGCATAGGGGTCGGTAATGCGGTGTTCACATACTGAGAACGCGCAGTTCCGCTAAGGGGCTTGAGTGAATCTTGGTCCTGTCGCACCGCTTGCGTGACTCTCCGGATATCGGACAGTGGCAGAAACCTGAGCGGACGAAACGGCTCGCGCTCTTTGCTCCTTTCCACATCGTGCGAAGATCACGGAGAGTGATGATCGACAGGCGCACGCGGGTGGCGGGGCGTCGGAGAGAACGCCGAAGGAGTGGCGGGATGCGGGGAGGAACGCCGAAGGGGCGGCACCCGTGGGTGCCGCCCCTTCGGGGTCCGTCCGTCGCGCGTCAGGCGCCCGCGGTCGCCCCCGGCTCCGGGAGGCTCCCGGCGTCCTTGGCAGTGACCTCGCGCAGCAGGCAGGTCAGCCGCGCCGAGCAGACCCGCTTGCCCTGCTCGTCGCTGATCACGATCTCGTACGTGGCGGTGCTCCGCCCGCGGTGCACCGGCGTCGCCACGCCGGTCACCAGGCCGCTGCGCACCCCGCGGTGGTGGGTGCAGTTGAGGTCGACGCCGACGGCGATCTTCGAGGCTCCGCCGTGCAGCATCGATCCGATGGAGCCCAGCGTCTCGGCGAGCACCGCCGAGGCGCCGCCGTGCAGCAGCCCGTACGGCTGGGTGTTGCCCTCCACCGGCATCGTGCCGACGACCCGGTCGGCCGAGGCCTCCACGATCTGGACGCCCATCCGGTTCCCGAGGTGCCCGGCGGAGAAGAGTGCCGGGAGGTCGACGCCCAGCGCCGCGTACTCGTCGAGGATCTCCTGCGGGAACTTCACGTGCTGCTGCTCACCCATGGGCCCGGCTCCGTTCGACTTCATCGGCTGTGTGTCGCGTCCGGCGCTTGTCGCGTCGCGACCGCCTGAGCGAACGCTTAGGCGGACTGCGATTGTTCCAGACGCACGATCACGGACTTGCTCGCGGGGGTGTTGCTGACGTCCGCCGTCGACTCCAGCGGGACCAGGACGTTCGTCTCCGGGTAGTAGGCCGCCGCGCACCCCCGGGACGTCGGGTAGTGCACCACCCGGAAGCCGGGCGCCCGCCGCTCGGTGCCGTCCGTCCACTCGCTCACCAGGTCCGCGTACGCCCCGTCCTCCAGGCCGAACGCCGCCGCGTCCTCGGGGTGCACGAGCACCACCCTGCGGCCGCCCCTGATGCCCCGGTAGCGGTCGTCCAGGCCGTAGATGGTGGTGTTGTACTGGTCGTGCGAGCGCAGCGTCTGCAGCAGCAGCCGGCCCTCGGGCACCCTCGGGTACTCGACGGGCGCGGCCGTGAAGTTGGCCTTGCCGGTCTTCGTCGGGAAGCGGCGCTCGTCGCGCGGGCCGTGCGGCAGCGTGAAGCCGCCGGGGCTCGCCGCGAGACGGGCGTTGAAGTCCTGGAAGCCGGGCACCACGCGCGCGATGCGGTCCCGGATCGTGGCGTAGTCCGCCTCGAACTCCTCCCAGGGCGTGGCCGATCCGGCGCCGAGGACGGCACGGGCCATCCGCGCCACGATCGCCGGCTCGGACAGCAGGTGCGGGCTCGCCGGCGGCAGGTTGCCCCGGGAGGCGTGCACCATGCTCATGGAGTCCTCGACCGTCACGAACTGCCGGCCGGCGCTCTGCACGTCCTTGTCGGTGCGGCCGAGCGTCGGGAGGATCAGCGCGCGCGTGCCCGTCACCGCGTGCGAGCGGTTCAGCTTCGTCGAGACGTGCACGGTCAGGCGCGCGTTCCGCATGGCCGCCTCCGTCACCTCCGTGTCCGGCGTCGCCCCCACGAAGTTGCCGCCCATCGCGAAGAACACCTTCGCCTCGCCGTCCCGCAGCGCCTGGATCGACCGCACCACGTCGAAGCCGTGGTGGCGCGGCGAGACGATCCCGAACTCCTTGTCCAGGGCGTCGAGGAAAGCCGGCGCGGGGCGCTCGAAGATGCCCATCGTGCGGTCGCCCTGCACGTTCGAATGGCCGCGCACCGGGCACACGCCCGCGCCGGGCCGCCCGATGTTCCCGCGCAGGAGCAGCAGGTTGACCACCTCGCGGATGGTCGGCACGGAGTGCTTGTGCTGGGTCAGGCCCATCGCCCAGCAGACGATCGTCCGCTCCGAGGCGAGCACCATCTCCAGGGCCCGCTCGATCTCGGCGCGCCCGAGGCCGGTCGCGGCGAGCGTCTCGTCCCAGTCGGCCGCCTTCGCCGCCTGCGCGAACTCCTCGTAGCCGTGGGTGTGTTCGCGTACGAACTCCTCGTCGACCGCCCCGGCCGTCTCCAGGACCAGCTTGTTCAGGAGCCGGAAGAGGGCCTGGTCGCCGCCGATCCGGATCTGGAGGAAGAGGTCCGTGAGCGCCGCGCCCCGGAGCATGCCCTGCGGGGTCTGCGGGTTCTTGAAGCGCTCCAGGCCCGCCTCCGGCAGCGGGTTCACCGAGATGATCCTCGCGCCCGAGGCCTTCGCCTTCTCCAGGGCCGACAGCATGCGCGGATGGTTCGTCCCCGGGTTCTGCCCGGCCACGATGATCAGGTCCGCCCGGTGCAGGTCCTCCAGGGAGACGCTGCCCTTGCCTATCCCGATCGTCTCCGTCAGCGCCGAGCCCGAGGACTCGTGGCACATGTTGGAGCAGTCCGGCAGGTTGTTCGTGCCGAACTCGCGGGCGAAGAGCTGGAGCAGGAACGCGGCCTCGTTGCTCGTGCGCCCCGAGGTGTAGAAGAGGGCCTCGTCGGGGGAGGTCAGGGCCCGCAGCTCCTCCGCGATGATCGCGAAGGCCCGTTCCCAGGTCACCGGCTCGTACCGCTCGCCGCCCTCCGCGAGGAGCATCGGGTGCGTGATGCGGCCCTGCTGGCCGAGCCAGTAACCGCTGCGGGTCGCCAGGTCGGCCACCGGGTGCGCGGCGAAGAAGTCGGGGGTCACCCGGCGCAGCGTCGCCTCCTCGGCGACCGCCTTCGCGCCGTTCTCGCAGAACTCCGCCACATGCCGCTTGTCGCCCTCCGGCCAGGCGCAGCCGGGGCAGTCGAACCCGTCCTTCTGGTTGACCTTGAGCAGGGTCCGCGCGGTGCGCCGCAGACCCATCTGCTCCTGCGCGATCCGCAGCGTGTGCCCGATGGCGGGCAGGCCGGCGGCGGCGTGCTGCGGCTCCGTGACCTGCGGTGCGTCCTGGACCGGGTCACCGGCGGGCGGCTTGCTGACCATCGCGCTCTCCCTTGAGCGGTAATCCTGTGGCGTACGTCTCCGATCCTGTCACGCGGCACCGGCGGACCGGCACCCCGACCGGTGTGGACGGGATTGTCAGTGGGCCGTGGCAGGATCGTCGTGTGGCCGAGACAGCATCGAAGAACCCCGCAGACACCCGCCCCCGCCTGCTCCTCATGGACGGGCACTCGCTCGCGTACCGGGCGTTCTTCGCGCTGCCCGCGGAGAACTTCACCACCGCGACCGGACAGCCGACGAACGCGATCTACGGGTTCGCCTCGATGCTGGCGAACACGCTGCGCGACGAGGCCCCCACCCACTTCGCGGTGGCGTTCGACGTCTCCCGCAAGACCTGGCGGTCCGAGGAGTTCCCGGAGTACAAGGCGAACCGCTCGAAGACCCCCGACGAGTTCAAGGGGCAGGTCGAGCTGATCGGTGAGGTCCTCGACGCGATGCGCGTGCCGCGCTTCGCCGTCGACGGGTTCGAGGCCGACGACATCATCGCCACCCTCACCACCCAGGCCGAGGCCGCGGGCTTCGACGTCCTGATCTTCACCGGCGACCGGGACTCCTTCCAGCTGGTCTCCGACCGGACCACCGTGATCTACCCGATCAAGGGCGTCTCCGAGGTGACCCACTACACCCCGGAGAAGGTCCAGGAGAAGTACGGCCTGAGCCCCTCGCAGTACCCCGACTTCGCCGCCCTGCGCGGCGACCCGTCCGACAACCTGCCGAGCATCCCCGGAGTCGGCGAGAAGACCGCCGCCAAGTGGATCAACCAGTTCGGCTCCTTCGCCGAGCTCGTCGAGCGCGCGGACGAGGTCAAGGGCAAGGCCGGCCAGAACCTCCGCGACCACCTGGAGTCGGTGAAGCTCAACCGCCGCCTGACCGAGATGGTCCGGGACGTCGAGCTGCCGAAGACCGTCACCGACCTGGCCCGCGAGCCGTACGACCGCACGGCCCTCGCCCTCGTCCTCGACACCCTGGAGATCCGCAACCCCTCGCTGCGCGAGCGGCTCCTCGCCGTCGACCCGGGCGCCGCCGAGGAGGCACCGCCCGCCCCCGCCGCGGGCGTCGAGCTCGACTTCACCGTCCTGGGCGCCGGCGAGCTCGCCCCCTGGCTCGCCGAGCACGGCACCGAGCCCCTCGGCATCGCCACCGTCGACAGCTGGGCCCTCGGCACCGGGAACGTCAGCGAGGTCGCCCTCGCCGCCGCCGGGGGTGCCGCCGCCTGGTTCGAGCCGAGCGCCCTCGACGAGGCCGACGAGCGGGCCTGGGCCGCGTGGATCTCCGACGCCGGCCGGCCGAAGGTCATGCACAACGCCAAGGGCGCCATGCGGGTCTTCCCCGAGCACGGCTGGAGCATCGCGGGCGTCACCATGGACACCGCCCTCGCCGCCTACCTGGTCAAGCCCGGCCGCCGCTCCTTCGCCCTCGACGCGCTCACCGTCGAGTACCTGCACCGCGAGCTCGCCCCGGCCGCCCCGGCCGACGGCCAGCTCGCCTTCGGCGCCGACGACACCGCCGAGGCCGAGGCCCTCATGAGCCAGGCGCGGGCCGTCCTCGACCTCGGCGGGGCCTTCGAGGAGCGGCTCGGCGAGGTCGGCGCCCGCGAGCTCCTCCACGAGGTCGAGCTCCCCACCTCCGCCCTCCTCGCCCGCCTGGAGCGGCACGGCATCGCCGCCGACCGCGACCACCTGGAGGCCATGGAGCTGCAGTTCGCCGGAGCCGTCCAGCAGGCCGTGAAGGAGGCCCACGCCTCCGTCGGCCACGAGTTCAACCTCGGCTCGCCCAAGCAGCTCCAGGAGGTCTTCTTCGGCGAGCTGAACCTGCCGAAGACCAAGAAGACCAAGACCGGCTACACGACGGACGCCGACGCGCTCGCCTGGCTGGCCGGCCAGACCGAGCACGACCTGCCGGTGATCATGCTCCGCCACCGCGAGCAGGCCCGGCTGCGCTCCACCGTCGAGGGCCTGATCAAGACCGTCGCCGCCGACGGCCGCATCCACACCACCTTCAGCCAGACGGTCGCCGCGACCGGCCGCCTCTCCTCGACCGACCCGAACCTGCAGAACGTGCCGGTGCGGACGGACGAGGGCCGCGCCATCCGGCACGGCTTCGTCGTCGGCGAGGGCTTCGACGCCCTCATGACCGCCGACTACAGCCAGATCGAGCTGCGCGTCATGGCCCACCTCTCCGAGGACGAGGGCCTCATCGAGGCCTTCACCTCCGGCGAGGACCTGCACACCACCGTCGCCTCCCAGGTCTTCGGGGTCGAGCGGTCCGCCGTCGACGCGGAGATGCGCCGCAAGATCAAGGCCATGTCGTACGGCCTGGCCTACGGCCTGTCGGCGTTCGGCCTCTCGCAGCAGCTGAACATCGACCCGGGCGAGGCCCGGGGCCTGATGGACACCTACTTCGAGCGCTTCGGCGGGGTACGGGACTACCTGCGCCGCGTCGTCGACGAGGCCCGCGCCACCGGGTACACCGAGACGATGCTGGGCCGCCGCCGCTACCTCCCGGACCTCAACAGCGACAACCGGCAGCGCCGCGAGGCCGCGGAGCGCATGGCGCTCAACGCCCCCATCCAGGGCACGGCCGCCGACATCGTCAAGGTCGCCATGCTGAACGTCGACCGGGCGCTGACCGAGGCGGGCCTCGCCTCCCGGATGCTCCTCCAGGTCCACGACGAAATCGTGCTCGAACTCGCCCCCGGCGAGCGCGAGCAGGTCGAGGCCCTGCTCCGCGAGCAGATGTCGGCCGCCGCCGACCTCCGCGCCCCGCTGGACGTCTCGGTGGGCGTCGGACCGAACTGGGACTCGGCGGCGCACTGACCCGACCCGTCGTGGGCAGCCGTCCCGCACCGCGGGACGGCTGCGAGGATCAGCGAGTGCCCTGGCGGGAGCGCTCCGGCAGGGCGTCCGGGTCCTGGAGCCCGGGCAGCTCCTGCCGCACCGGCGTGGCGGGAGACGTCGTCCGGTCCCGCGGCGATCCCAGGAGCCGCACGCCCGTCCCGTACAGCACGAGCCCGACGGCGAGCCCCGCGCCGGCGCCGAAGCAGGCCGTCGGGATGACGTCGAGGGGCGTCTCGATCCGGTCCCAGCCCCAGTACGCGGCCCAGCGCAGCACCCGGTGGGCGACCCCCGCCAGGACGCAGCCGCCGATCAGCACGGCGGCGAGGAGCCGGCCGCGCCGGCCCGGCACGGTGACCCCGGACGGCGGATCCGCCTCGGCGACGGAGGAGCGCAGGGCCCGCGCCGTGCACCAGCCGAGCAGGCCGAGGGCCAGCGCCGAACTCCCGTACTGCGCGTAGAGGTAGACGGGGAAGCCGGCCACCACCTCGCCGAGGAACGGGATCGCGCGGGTGCCCCAGCGGTCGAGGTGGGTGAAGGAGTCCCACACCACGTGGGTCGTGGCGCCGAGGATCGCCGAGAGGCAGAACCATCCGGCGAGCGCGGCCGGACGCCGCTCACGCCAGGGGCGCCCGCGGACGAGCCCGTGGACCCTGCCCCGCCACCGGGCGGGCAGCAGCACGACGAGCGGCTCGCGCACGGTCAGCCACACGGCCAGGAGCGCGGCGGTGATCAGCACGTCGGCGGTGACGATCCCGAGGGGGGAGTGGGTGACGTCCCCGAACGTCATCGCGTCGGGGAACGCGGTCGCGGCGAAGTAGGTCATGTCGGGGGAGAAGGACCCGGCGACGAGCGCGGACGCGACCAGCGGTCCGCGTGCGGTCCCGTCCCGGCGCAGCGCGGGCAGCACGGCGGCGGCATGACTCAGCGTGAACGGCAACGGGAGTTCTCCCCAGGGGTGTGGTGACGACGGCGGTCGGAGCGTCCGCTCACGCGGTGCGTGGGCGCGGTGCGTGGGCGCGGTGCGCGGAGCCGGCCGGAGTGCAAGAGGGCACAGGCGCTCCGGTCGGTTCCCGGACTCACCTGGTCTCCGGGAGGCCAAGAGGTGACGAAACCGTGAAACACGGTCAGGAGCCGGTACTCGCCGGTCCGGAGTTGGCATAGGGTCGCCAGAGGTTTCGCGCGGGGAGCGTGGGGCCGCGTCGATGGGGAGGGGACGACGGACATGGCAGCGAACATCGGCCACCGGCTGCGCAAGGGAGCCACCAGTGGTGTGGTGATGGCCGCGGCGGTCGCCGCGCTCGCCGCCTCGCAGGCACCGGAGGCGATCCCGCCGGCCGCGGACAACACCGGCGGGGACCACGCCATAGGAGCCGGCGAGACGGCGCCGCCGTCCGGGGACCACTCCGCGACGGGCGACACCTCGTACTACACGGACCTGCCGCCGCTGACCATGCCGAAGCAGCCCGGGCCGACCACCGGTCTGCCGGTCATCGCCGGCCCGGCCGAGGCCGGCATACCCGCGTCCGTCTACTCCGCCTACAAGCGGGCCGAGCTGTCCATACGCTCGACCGACCCCGACTGCAACCTGCCCTGGCAGCTGCTCGCCGGCATCGGCAAGGTCGAGTCCGGTCAGGCGAACGGCGGCAGGGTCGACGCCAACGGCACGGCGTCGCCCGCGATCCTCGGCCCCGCCCTCAACGGCCAGGGCTTCGCCAACATCACCGACACCGACGGCGGCGCCTACGACGGCGACAGGATCCACGACCGGGCCGTCGGCCCGATGCAGTTCATCCCGTCCACCTGGGCCACCTGGGGCCAGGACGCCAACAGCGACGGGAAGAAGGACCCGAACAACATCTACGACGCGGCGCAGGCCGCCGGCCTCTACCTCTGCGCCAACGACCGCAACCTGGCGCTCAAGGCCGACCTCGACCAGGCGATCCTCAGCTACAACCGCTCCCGGGAGTACCTGAACACGGTGCTGTCCTGGGTCGCCTTCTACGAGCGCGGCACCCACCAGGTCCCGGACGGCACGGGCGTGCTGCCGGTCGACCGCAGCGACAACGGCGGCCGGGGCGACCGCCCCGTCACCCCGCTCCCGACCGTCCCCCCGTCGCCGACCCCGTCGCCGAAGCCGGTCACCCCGACGCCCAAGCCCTCGGAGACCCGGCCCGGGACGGTCAAGCCCCCGACCGTCCCCACCAAGCCCCCGGTCACCCCGCCGGTGACGCCGCCCAGCGTCCCGCCGGCGGCCAAGGTCACACGGCTCGCGATCGTCGCCAACCAGAAGCTGACCGCGACCACGGGCAGCGCCTTCACCGGCGCCCCCCGCATCGCGGCGCTCGACTCTGCGGGCAAGCCGGTCACCGGGGTGAAGATCCGCTTCGAGATCACCGGAACCACCGACTCCCGCTTCGCCGACGGCACCACCACCGCGACCGTCGCCACCGGGGCCACCGGCCTCGCCTCCTCGCCCGCCCTGCGGGCCGGCGACAGGACGGGGTCCTTCACCGTGCGCGCCACCGTCGTGGGCCGGACCCTGGCCGCGGCCGACTTCGCCGCGACCGTCACGGAGCGCCAGGCGGACACCCTCACCCGGCTCGACGGCGACGCCCTGTCGGCCACGACCGGAACCTCCTTCACGCAGCAGGTCCAGGTGAAGGCCACCGACAAGGGCGCCCTCGCCCCCGGCGTCCTCGTCACGGCGGTGATCGTCGCCTCCAAGACGGACTCCGCGGCGGCCGCCGAGGGCCCGTCCTTCAAGGGCGCCGACGGCACGGCCGTCCGCACCGTCACCCTCAGGACCGGGACGAACGGACTGCTCACCTTCGCGTCGGGCGACCTCCTCGCGGGCGACAAGGCGGGCGCCTTCTTCATCCGGCTCACCGCGCCGGGCGGCGGCACCACCTTCGTCGACCTCACCGTCACCGCGCCCGCGACGCCGGACCCGGGGGCGACCCCCGACCCGACGCCCACCGGCAGCGGCACGCCCGAGGCCACCCCCTCGCCCAGCACCTCCCCTTCGGCCTGACCGCTCGCGCCCGGGGACCGGCCCCCGGGCCCGGCTCCCGGCCTCGGCCCCCGGGTCCGGCTCCCGGCCTCGGCCCCCGGGTCCGGCTCCCGGGCTCGGCCCCCGGGCCCGGCTCCCGGCCTCGGCCCCCGGGCTCGGCTCCCGGGTCCGCCGCACCGCGCCCCGTTCCTTTGTGCCGCCCCTCCGTCCGCACCGGACGAGGGGCGGCGCTTCGCGTTACCCGGGTGCAACGTGTTCTCATCTCACCGCCGCGTTGCTACGGTGCCCCCGCCCTGACGACCTATCAGATCGCATCCCGGGAGGCCGACCATGCGCGCCCTCGTCGCCGCCGCCATCGGACTCGCCCCAGTCCTCCTCTTCGTCCTGCTCCTCGCCGTGGTCGATCTGCCGCCCGACGGGCCCACCTCGCCCAAGCCCCTGCTGACCGCCGATCCCGGTCTCCAGAAGTAGGGGGACGACCGTGCGCCGCCGAGCCAGCCTCGTCCTCCTCGCCCTCGCCGTCTTCTGCGCCGCCATGGCCCCGACCCTGCGCTGGTACGCGTTCCCCCGCCTGGCGAAGATCCCCGCGAACCAGTACCAGAACACCGTTCTGGAGGCGCGGCCCGCGACCCTCCTCAACTACTCCACGCTCAAGGCCGAGAAGGTCGACAGGATCACGATCGTCCAGACCCTCAAGGGCAACGTGGAGGAGTCGCGGCGCATCGAACGCGACGCCGGCCGCGACGTCGTCGTCTGGGACGCCCTCGCCTACGTCACCGGACCCGACGGCAAGATGGTCTCCCAGGTCCCGGAGCGGTACATCTTCGACGCCCACACCCAGGACCCCGTCCACGCCACCGGCGAATCCGTCGACGGCGACCCGGTCCGGCGCGAGGGCATCGAGTTCAAGTTCCCCTTCCTCACCGAGAAGCGGGACTACCAGTACTTCGACGCCCAGACCCGCACCGCGGCCCCCATCCACTACAAGGGCACCCGCACCTTCCGCGGCATGGAGGTCTACTACTTCGAGCAGACCGTCCCCTGGACGAAGGTCCCCATGCCCAAGACCATGCCGGTCAAGGGCATCACCCCCGAGATCCTCGCCGACTCGGGCCTCACCCGCTGGTACACGACCAAGCGCATGTTCTGGATCGAGCCCGTCACCGGAGCCCCCGTCAACGGCGAGGAGATCCACAAGGAGGAGCTCCGCAACGCCAAGAAGCTGATGGGGCAGGACACCCTCACCGTCTTCGCGGGCCACGTGAAGATGCGCGAGGACTCCCTGGAGAGCGTCGGCGAACTGGTCTCCTCCAACCGCCTCATGGTCCTCATGCTCGTCTCCTACATCCCCTGGAGCCTCACCGTCCTCGCCCTCGCCCTCCTCGCCCTCGCCCTCTGGCTGGAGGCCCGCTCCCGCCGCCCCCGGCCGGAACCGCCCGCCGCCTCCGTCCCCGCCCCCGTCAGCGCTCCCCTCTGAGCCGGGCGCTGGTGTGCCGGGTCGGCGCCGCCGCGGACGGATCCTCCGGCCACGGGTGCTTCGGATAGCGCCCCCGCAGCTCGGCCCGCACCGCGCGGTAGCCGTCCCGCCAGAACGACGCCAGGTCGGCCGTGACCGCCGCCGGCCGGCCGGCGGGGGAGAGGAGGTGGACGAGCACCGGGACCCCCGCCACCCGGGGCGTCTCGGCCAGCCCGAACATCTCCTGGAGCTTCACCGCGAGCACCGGCCGCCCGTCCTTGTAGTCGACCCGGATCCGCGAGCCGCTCGGCACCTCGATCCGCTCCGGCGCCAGCTCGTCGAGCCGCACCGCCTCGCCCGACGCCCACGGGAGCAGCCGCCGCAAGGCCTCCCCGGCGTCGATCCTCCCCAGATCGGCCCGGCGCGACGCCCGGGACAGCTCCGGCTCCAGCCACTCGCCGGCCCGGTCGACGAGCGCCTCCTCCGACACGTCCGGCCACGGCTCCCCGAGCTCCCGGTGGAGGAACGCGAGCCGCTCGCGCAGCTCCCCCGCCTCCCGGCGCCACCGCAGCAGCCCGAGCCCCTCGCGCCGCAGCCCGTCGAGCAGCGCCTCCCGCACGAGAGCCGGCGCGGCCCCGGCCCCCAGGGGGCGGACGGTCAGCTCGACCGCGCCGAGCCGGTCCACCGACCGGGCGACCACGTCCCCGTCCTCCCACCGGACCTCCTCGCCGGTGCTCCGCAGATGGCCGGCCGCCCGGCACGCCACGGCCTCGTCCACCACCGCCCCGAGCCGCACCCGCGCCGTGGCGTCCCGAGCGGTGCGGTCGGCCACCGCCACGGCGAGCCACGGGCTCGACCGCAGCCGGGAACCGTCGGCGAGCCGCGCCCCGCTCCCCGACACCATCAGATAGCCGCCCTGCTCGCGGGCCCTGGCCACCCGCTCCGGGAATGCCAGCGCCGTCACCAGGCCGGCCACGGCGTCGTCGCCGTCCCCGGAAGCGCCTCCCCGTTCCCCGGAGACGCCGCTTCCGTCCCCGCCCCGCGCCTCACCGGCCGACCGCTCCAGACGGCGCGCCTCGGTCCGCCACCGGGCGCCGTACCCGTCGGATCCCTGACGCGCCGCACGCCAGGCCGCCACCAGGTCGTCTCCGTAGTCGCGCGGGGGTTCCTCGCCGATCAGCGCGACCACCTCCGCCGCCCGCCGCACCCCGACCTCGGAGGCCCCGTCCAGGAGTGCGCGCCCCAGCCGGGGGTGCAGCCCGAGCCGGGACATCCGGACACCCCGCTCCGTGGCCCGGCCGTCCTCGTCGACGGCCCCGATCGACCCGAGCACCGCGCGGGCCGCCGCCATCGCCCCGGCCGGCGGCGGGTCGAGCAGCGCGAGCCCCTCCGCCGTCGGATCGCCCCAGCAGGAGGCCCGCAGGGCGAAGTCCGCCAGGTCGGCGACCTTGATCTCCGGCGACGGGAAGCGCGGCCTGCCGCCGTCGCTCGCCTCCGCCCAGCAGCGGTACACGAACCCGAAGGCCTCCCGGCCCGCCCGGCCGAGCCGCTGCGTCGCCGTCGCCTCGGACACCGTCACCGTCGCCAGCGAACCCAGCCCCCGGGCATGGTCCGTGCGCGGCTCCCTGGCGAGACCCGAGTCCACGACGATCCGCACCCCCGGCACCGTCAGGCTCGACTCCGCCACCGAGGTCGCGAGCACCACCCTGCGCCGCCCGCCCGGCTCCGTACCGCGCAGCACCGCGTCCTGCACCGCCGCCGGGGCGCGCCCGTGCAGCTGGAGCACCTCCGCGTCGACGCCGGCCAGCATCCCGGCCGTCCGCGCGATCTCCCCCGTACCGGGCAGGAAGCAGAGGACGTCCCCCTCGTGGCGCTCCAGCGCGAGCCGGACCGTCGCGGCGACGTGCCGCAGCAGCGCCGGATCCACCCAGGTGCCGTGGGCGGGCCGGATGCCCGGCGGCGGCTCCGCGAAGAAGACCCGGCAGCCGTGGACCTCCCCCTCGCTCCGCACCACCGGCGCCGGTCCGCCGCCGTCCAGGACCGTGAGGAGGTCCGCCCAGGCCGCCGCGTCGCTCGTCGCCGACGCGGCGATCAGCTTCAGCTCCGGCCGCAGGGCGGCCCGGACGTCCACCAGGAAGGCCATCGCCGTGTCGGCGTCGAGATGCCGCTCGTGGCACTCGTCGAGCAGCACCACGTCCACGCCGGCCAGCTCCGGATCGCGCTGGAGCCGCTGGAGCAGGATGCCCGTGGTCACCACCTCGACCCGGGTCGCGGGGCCGGCCCGCCGCTCGCCCCGCACCGAGAACCCGACCGAGCCGCCGACCTCCTCGCCGAGCAGCCAGGCCATCCGCCGGGCCGCCGCCCGCGCCGCCATCCGCCGCGGCTCGGCCACGAGCACCCGGCGCTCCGGTCCGTCCCCTATGAGCCCCGCGAGCGCCAGCGGCACCAGCGTCGTCTTGCCGGTGCCGGGAGGAGCGGACAGCACCGCCGTGCCGCGCTCCGCGAGCGCGGTGAGCAGCTCGGGGACGGCATGGCGGACGGGGAGACGGTCGAGCGCGTCGTTTCGGATCACGCACTCAGTCTCGTACGCGCGGAGAAAATGGGGGGCCCAGTTGTCCACAGGGCCCTCCATTAATACGACGAACGAGCGGGGGCTAGCCGTCCCGCTCGCAGACGAAGATCGCCGTCCCGGGGATCAGGTTCCCCCGCAGCGGGGACCAGCCGCCCCACTCCTGGCCGTTCCAGGCGGGCCACTCCGGCTCGACCAGGTCCACCAGCCGGAAGCCCCCGGCCACCACGTCGCGCACCCGGTCCCCGAGGGTCCGGTGGTGCTCCACGTACACCGCCCGCCCCCGCTCGTCCTGCTCGACGTACGGCGTGCGGTCGAAGTAGGAGGCGGCGACCGAGAGGCCCTCGGGCCCCGGCTCGTCCGGGAACGCCCAGCGGATCGGGTGCGTCACCGAGAAGACCCAGCGGCCGCCCGGCCGCAGCACCCGCCGCACCTCGCGGAAGACCCGTACCGGATCGGCCACGAACGGCACCGCGCCGTAGGCCGAGCACGCCAGGTCGAACGCACCGTCCCGGAAGGGCAGCGCCCCCGCGTCCGCTTCCACCAGCGGGACCTCGCCACCGATCCGCAGCGCGTGCTGGAGCTGCCGGTGCGAGAGGTCCAGGGCCACCGGACGCGCACCCTGCGCCGCCAGCCACCGCGAGCACTGCGCCGCGCCCGCGCCGATCTCCAGGACGTCGAGGCCCTTCAGCGAGCCGGCCGGACCGAGCAGTCCGGCCTCGGCCTCGTCCAGCCCCTCGGGACCCCACACGAACCGGTCGTCGCCGAGGAAGGAACCGTGCTCGCTCTGGTACTCGTCGGCGTTCCGGTCCCACCAGCCGCGGCTCGCCCGGCTGCTCTCCGCGTCCCCCGCGTCACGGCGGGTCGCCTCGCCCTCGTCGGCGTCCCCGTCGACCCCGTCTTCGTGTCCGTACTCTTGGTTCATCTCGCCCGCCGATGTAGTTTGCGCTCAGTGCCGCCGTGCGGCGGACCACCTGTGTGGTGGCGCAAGAGCCATGACTGCTGCCGGAATTGAGCAGATCTGCCCAGGGTGCGCGCTTCGCGCATTGACCCTGTCCGGCCGCCCCCGTATGCTAAAGGTTGCGCTGCGGGCCTGCGCGCCTCAGACGGAGCAGGCCGCGCTCGTACCTGTTGTATGTCCCCTCGGTTCTCGGGGTTCCCTTCCGTTCGCGGAAGGGCACTTCATTGGCTGTCCGGCTTCTTGGTGCGATACGGGCTCTCGGCGTAGCAGTACCTACGACTTTCTGTCCGTAACCGGAGCCCTTTCCCACATGACGAGCAGCACCGAGACCACCGCCACCAGCACCACCCCGCAGGTTGCGGTCAACGACATCGGTAACGAGGAAGCCTTCCTCGCCGCGATCGACGAGACGATCAAGTACTTCAACGACGGCGACATCGTCGACGGCGTCATCGTGAAGGTCGACCGGGACGAGGTCCTGCTCGACATCGGTTACAAGACCGAAGGTGTCATCCCGAGCCGCGAGCTCTCGATCAAGCACGACGTCGACCCGAACGAGGTCGTCAAGGTCGGCGACGAGATCGAGGCCCTGGTCCTCCAGAAGGAGGACAAGGAAGGCCGCCTGATCCTCTCGAAGAAGCGTGCCCAGTACGAGCGCGCCTGGGGCACCATCGAGAAGATCAAGGAAGAGGACGGCATCGTCACCGGTACCGTCATCGAGGTCGTCAAGGGTGGTCTCATCCTCGACATCGGCCTCCGCGGCTTCCTCCCGGCCTCCCTGGTCGAGATGCGCCGTGTCCGCGACCTCCAGCCCTACGTGGGCAAGGAGCTCGAGGCGAAGATCATCGAGCTGGACAAGAACCGCAACAACGTGGTCCTGTCCCGCCGTGCCTGGCTGGAGCAGACCCAGTCCGAGGTCCGCCAGACCTTCCTCACGACCCTCCAGAAGGGTCAGGTCCGCTCCGGCGTCGTGTCCTCGATCGTCAACTTCGGTGCCTTCGTGGACCTGGGTGGCGTCGACGGCCTCGTGCACGTCTCCGAGCTGTCCTGGAAGCACATCGACCACCCCTCCGAGGTTGTCGAGGTCGGCCAGGAGGTCACCGTCGAGGTTCTCGACGTCGACATGGACCGCGAGCGTGTCTCCCTGTCGCTGAAGGCGACGCAGGAGGACCCGTGGCAGCAGTTCGCCCGGACCCACCAGATCGGTCAGGTCGTCCCGGGTAAGGTCACCAAGCTGGTTCCGTTCGGTGCGTTCGTCCGCGTGGACGAGGGCATCGAGGGTCTGGTCCACATCTCCGAGCTGGCCGAGCGCCACGTGGAGATCCCGGAGCAGGTCGTCCAGGTCAACGACGAGATCTTCGTCAAGGTCATCGACATCGACCTCGAGCGTCGTCGCATCAGCCTCTCGCTGAAGCAGGCCAACGAGTCCTTCGGTGCCGACCCGGCCTCGGTCGAGTTCGACCCGACCCTGTACGGCATGGCCGCGTCCTACGACGACCAGGGCAACTACATCTACCCCGAGGGCTTCGACCCCGAGACCAACGACTGGCTCGAGGGCTTCGAGACCCAGCGCGAGGCCTGGGAGACCCAGTACGCCGAGGCGCAGGCTCGCTTCGAGCAGCACCAGGCTCAGGTCATCAAGTCCCGCGAGGCCGACGAGGCCGCCGCTGCCGAGGGCGCTGCCGCCCCGGCCGCCGGCAACGCCGGTGCGGGCATCTCGGGTGGTTCGTACTCCTCGGAGTCGGACGACAACTCCGGCGCCCTGGCGTCGGACGAGGCGCTCGCCGCCCTCCGCGAGAAGCTCGCCGGCGGCCAGAGCTGAACAGGCTCTCCGCTGAGCGCTAGCCGCTAGCGAACCGAGGCCCGTTCCCCTTCGGGGGAGCGGGCCTCGGTCGTGTCCGGGGCCCGTCGCCGGGGTCGGGTTCAGGGCGTGACGGCGACGTTCGTCAGGCCGTTCCCGCCGGTCACCGTGTTCGAGGCGTACACGGTGGTCGTGCAGCCGCCGCCCTGGTTGGTGACGTTGATCGCGAGCCGCTGGGCGCCGGTCGCGCCGGTCAGGTCCGAGCGGTTGCCCCGGAAGACCGTCCCGCAGCCCCAGCCGCTCTGCTGGGTGTGGGTCTCGAAGCCGTTGTTCGTCGTGTTCACGCCGGTGTTGTCCGCCACCAGGACGCCGTTGCCCTTCACGTCGACCCAGGAGTCGTCGTAGTTGGCGCCGGTCAGTCCGCGCCCGTCGAAGGTGTTGCCGACGATCCTCGCCCCGGTCGTGCCCTCCTTGATGTCGACGCTCTCGCCGCCGACGTCCGGCCCGATGACGTTGTTCAGGATCTGCGCGCCGTCGCTCCGGTCGGAGAGGTTGCCGGCGGTGCCGACGTACACCCCCTCGCCCATGCCCCGGCCGTCGTTCCCGGTGTCGTAGATGCGCGCGTTCCTGAGGACCCCGTTCCTGCTGGAGTTGCGGAAGTGCACGCCCTCCATGTCCAGGCCGTGCACGGTCACCCCGTCGATCACCACGCCGTCCGCGGCGTCCGCCATGATCCCCTTCTGACCGCCGGTCACGGTGATCCCCTCGACCGTCCAGTACGAGGCGCCGTTCAGGTGCAGCCCGTAGCCGCCGCCCGCCGTGAGCACCGCGCGCGGGGAGCCGGTCAGCGTGATCCGGGCCGAGGCGGTGCCGGGGATCGTGGCCTTGAAGTTCCCGGTGTACGTGCCGTCCGCGAGGTGGATCGTGTCGCCGGGCCGGGCGTTGGTGAGGGCGGTCTTCAGCTGGCCCGCGGTGGAGACCTCGACGGTCGCCGCGGCGGCCGGAGCGGTGGCGAGGGGGACGGCGAGGAACGCCGGGAGCAGGGGGAGGAGCAGCGTTCGGGTGCGCATGGGAGGCCTTCCGGGCGGCGGACAGGGCGGGATGTTCCTGTATGTGCACGGTGGTCGAGGTACTGAACGCGACGCTGTCCCGAGACGGTAGGGAGACAGCGTGGGCATGTCAAGGTCTGGACCAATGCTCGCCGTGGGTCCGTGCCCATTTCCGCTCCGGAAGATCGCGCGACCCGGGAATGGCCGTGCCGCGCCGGGCGTTTCCAGAGAGAACACGAGGAGGAGCGGAATCGTGCTTGATCCCCAGGATTTGTACGAATGGGACCCGAAGGGCGTGGCCGTCGTCGACCTGGCCCTGGCGCAGGAGTCGGCAGGGCTGGTCATGCTCTACCACTTCGACGGCTACATCGACGCGGGCGAGACCGGCGAGCAGATCGTCGACGGGCTGCTCGACACCCTCCCGCACCAGCTGGTGGCCCGCTTCGACCACGACCGGCTCGTGGACTACCGTGCCCGCCGTCCGCTGCTGACCTTCCGTCGCGACCGCTGGGCCGCGTACGAGACGCCCTCCATCGAGGTCCGTCTCGTGCAGGACGCCACCGGCGCGCCCTTCCTCGTCCTCTCCGGCCCCGAGCCGGACGTGGAGTGGGAGCGCTTCTCCACCGCCGTCCGCCAGATCGTCGAGCGCCTCGGCGTGCGCCTCTCCGTCAACTTCCACGGCATCCCCATGGGCGTGCCGCACACCCGTCCGGTCGGCCTCACCCCGCACGGCAGCCGCACCGACCTGATGCCCGGGCACCGCAGCCCGTTCGACGAGGCCCAGGTGCCCGGCAGCGCCGAGTCCCTCATCGAGTACCGGCTCTCCGAGGCAGGCCACGACACCCTCGGCGTCGCGGCGCACGTCCCGCACTACGTGGCCCGCTCCCCGTACCCGGACGCGGCCCTGACCGCCCTGGAGGCCGTCACCGCCGCCACCGGCCTGGTCCTCCCGGGCGTCGCCCACTCGCTGCGGACCGAGGCCCGTCGCACCCAGACCGAGATCGACCGCCAGATCGGCGAGGGCGACGAGGAGCTCGTCGCGCTCGTGCAGGGCCTTGAGCACCAGTACGACGCGGCGGCCGGTGCCGAGACCCGCGGCAGTCTCGTCGCCGAGCCGGTCGACCTGCCGTCCGCCGACGAGCTGGGCCGCGAGTTCGAGCGCTTCCTCGCGGAGCGGGAGGGCGACGCCTAGCCCCCGAGCGGCAGGCCCTAAGCTGCCGCTCATGCTGAAGGTGGGCCTGACCGGCGGGATCGGCGCCGGCAAGAGCGAAGTGTCCAGGCTGCTCGTCTCGTACGGAGCCGTGCTGATCGACGCGGACCGGATCGCGCGCGAGGTCGTCGAGCCCGGGACCCCGGGGCTCGCGGCCGTCGTGGCGGCCTTCGGGGACGGCGTCCTCACCGCGGAGGGGACCCTCGACCGGCCGAAGCTCGGCTCCATCGTCTTCGCCGACGCCGAGCGCCTGGCCACCCTCAACGCCATCGTCCACCCGCTGGTCGGGGCACGGTCGGCGGAGCTGGAGGGCCGCGCGGGCGCCGGAGACGTCGTCGTCCACGACGTACCGCTGCTCGCCGAGAACGGGCTCGCGCCGCTGTACGACCTGGTCGTGGTCGTGGACGCCTCCCCGGAGACCCAGCTGGACCGGCTGGTCCGGCTGCGCGGCATGGCCGCGCCCGAGGCCGGGGCCCGGATGGCGGCCCAGGCCACCCGCGCGCAGCGGCTGGCCGTCGCCGACCTCGTGATCGACAACGACGGGCCGCTGGACGCGCTCGAACCGCAGGTGCGCAAGGTCTGGGACGAGCTGGAGCGCCGTGCCGAGGCCACGGTGGGGGAGAGCTAGCGGTGTCAGGACGGTAGCGCCGTCTGCCCGGACGGCAGGGCGCACGGCGGAATGAGGTCACCGGGTCCGGTGTTCAACCACCGGATCGAGGGGAAGGATGCCATCGTGGCCGACAGGAACCCGGAAACGCACGTCATCGACTTCCGCGCCGCCGAGCACCTGCTGGCCGCGCGGGACCCTCGCGGGGCCGTCAAGCTGCTGGACTCGGTGATCGCCGCCCATCCCGAGAACACCGCGGCGCGCCTGCTGCGGGCCCGGGCGTTCTTCGCCGCCGCGCAGCTCCGTCCCGCGCAGCTGGAGTTCGAGCTGGTCCTGGAGCGGGAGCCGGACAACGCCTTCGCGCACTTCGCGCTGGCCAGGACCTTCGAGCGGTCCGGACAGACCGCCCAGGCCATGCGCCACTTCCGCCTCGCCGCCGCGCTCGACCCGAAGCCGGAGTACCTCCAGGCGGCGGGCTTCGACACCCGGGACTGATCGGGCGGAGCCGTCAGCGTCGCGTACCGCCGTGATCCGGTTCGTACGGGGGGACGCTCCGGCCCGGCTGCCAGTGCGCGCCCCTGTGGATGTGGTGCGCCACCACCGCCAGGTCGACCGTGACCACCAGGAACAGCACCCCGCAGGCCGCCGCCCAGCCGGGGCGGCCCACCAGGGAGAACACGGTCGTGCCGAAGGCGGCCCACAGCAGCCCCCAGACGCTCAGCCAGAACCGCAGGCGCAGCGCGCTCCGCGCGTTCGCCGGCTCGTTCCCGGTCCGCATGACGGTCGCACCTCCCCACGAAGCCCCGGGGCCACTTCCAGCATGGACCCGGGGCGAGGGAAACGGAACGGCTGCCGGGAGGCCCGGACGGACGTCCGCTCAGTGCACGACGCTGTAGCTGCGCCAGGGCAGGGTGTCCGGGGCGATCCAGTTCGCGGAGTTGGTGGGGACGTAGATGGAGTTCGGCCCGTCGCAGTTGCGGGTCCGGTACATGATGATGTCGGTCAGGGCGTTGTTCTCGACCCTGGTCACGCCCGAGGGCGGCAGGCGGTGGCAGCCCTTCACCAGGGGACTCGTCACGGTCACCACGAACCTGTGCTGCGTCTCGGACTTGATCGTGCCCACGGCGGTGCGGCCGAGGCCCGAGCAGCCGGCGACGGCGAAGGTGAGCAGCACGGCCCCGGTGACGGTCGTGAGACGCCGGCGAACGGACATGGCGGATCCTCTTCTGTCGGGTCGTTTCAGGCCACCATCCCGCCCGCGGCGACCGCTGTCATCCGCTGTTGGGCCGCCCGGGGGAACCGCCCGGCGCCCGTTGTCAGACCCCACCCGTAAGGTCGGAGGTCCAGTGCGAGAACGACGGACAGCGGGAGGAGGGCGGAGCCGTGGCACACACCTGGACGACCAGCGCCGCCGTCTTCCTGCCGGCCGCCCTTCCCCGTGACGGCCGGATCGCCTTCTGGGCCCCCGACGGCGGGGAGCTGCCGGACCCCGGGCCGAGCGGGGCGGAGCGGGTCGAGCTGACCGTGGCCCGCCGGCACGGCAGCGGCGCCCGGGGCCGCTCCGTCCCCGCCGTGGCCCTCCCCGTCGCGGCCGCCCTGCCGCACCTCGTCGCCGCCCGTCACCATCCCGCCGCGCACCCCGCCACCGCCGGCTGGGGCGCCGCCGCCCTGCACGCCCTGCACCTCGCCGCGCGCGGGCGGCTGCTGCCGGGGCTGACCGCCGACGACCTGGACGCCTGGCGGGCCGGACCTCTGGACGCCGAGGACATCGCCCATCTGCGGGCCGTCGCCGCCGCCCTGCCGTACGAGGGGTACGCCGTGCCCGTGCCCGGCCGGGGCCCGCTGCGGCTCCCCGAGCCCGAGGCGCTGGTGCGTGCCTTCCTCGACGCGGTCGCCGACGTGCTGCCCCGCACCCCGGCCGCGGCCCACGCGGCCGGCGCGCCGTTCGCGGCGCGCGAGCCGCAGCACCTGCCTCGGGCGCGTTCCTGGGCCGCCGAGGCGGCGGCCGGGATGGACGCGGGGGTGCGGGTCTCGCTCCGTCTCGACCTGTCGCCGTACGAACTCTTCGACACCCCCGACGCCCCTGACACCCCGGAGCGCGCCGGAGGCGGCGAGCCGGGCGGGGAGCGTCACGCCGCCGCCGCGCTCCTCCAGATCCACAGCCTCGCCGACCCGACCCTCGTCATCGACGCGGCGGAGCTCTGGGCGGGGGACGGCGAGCACTTCGGGCCCCGCGCCCGGATCGACGCCGTCCTCGCCCTGCGCCGGGCCGCCCGCGTCTGGCCCCCGCTCACCCGGCTCCTGGAGCGGGACGTGCCCGACGTCCTCGCCGTCACCGAGGACGAGCTGTACGAGCTGCTCGGCCCGGCCGCCGCCCGGCTCGCCGACGCCGGGGTCGCCCTCCACTGGCCGCGCGAGCTCGCCCGCTCGCTCAGCGCCTCCGCGGTCGTGCGGCCCGCCCACGCCGCGCCGGGTTCCGCCACCGACGGCACCTCCTTCTTCGACAGCGAGGAGCTCCTGCGGTTCAACTGGCAGCTGGCTCTCGACGGCGATCCGCTCACCGAGCGCGAGATGGACCAGCTGGCCGAGGCCCACCGGCCGATCGTGCGCCTCCGCGACCAGTGGGTCGTCGTCGACCCCGCCCTCGTCCGCAAGGCCCGCAAGCGTGAACTCGGCCTGCTCGAACCGGTCGACGCCCTCGCCGCCGCCCTCACCGGGACCGCCGAGGTCGACGGCGAGTCCGTGCCCGCCGTCCCCGTCGGGGCCCTCGCCGCGCTCCGGGACCGGCTCCTGGCCGGCCCCGAGGAGGTGCAGGCCCCGCCCGGTCTCACCGCCACCCTGCGCGACTACCAGCTCCGCGGCCTCGCCTGGCTGGACCTGATGACCTCGCTCGGCCTCGGCGGCTGCCTCGCCGACGACATGGGGCTCGGCAAGACCGTCACCCTCATCGCCCTCCACCTCCGCCGCGCCCGCCGCGCCCCCACCCTCGTCGTCTGCCCCGCCTCCCTCCTCGGCAACTGGCAGCGGGAGGTGCGGAAGTTCGCCCCCGACGTGCCCGTCCGGCGCTTCCACGGCACCGACCGGGACCTCGACGGGACCGAGGGCGGCTTCGTCCTCACCACCTACGGCACCCTGCGCACCAGCGCCGCCCGACTGGCCGAGCGGGACTGGGGGATGGTCGTCGCCGACGAGGCGCAGCACGTCAAGAACCCGTTCTCCGCGACGGCCAAGGCCCTCCGGGAGATCCCCGCACCCGCAAGGGTCGCCCTCACCGGCACCCCCGTGGAGAACAACCTCTCCGAACTCTGGGCGCTCCTCGACTGGACCACACCCGGCCTCCTCGGCCCGCTCAAGGCGTTCCGCTCCCGCCACGCCCGGGCCGTCGAGAACAACGAGGAGATCGAGCACGCGCAGGCCGTCGAGCGGCTCGCCCGGCTCGTGCGGCCCTTCCTGCTGCGCCGCCGCAAGTCCGACCCGGGCATCGTCCCCGAACTCCCGCCCAAGACGGAGTCCGACCACCCCGTCGCCCTCACCCGGGAGCAGGCCTCGCTGTACGAGGCGGTCGTCCGCGAGACCATGGCGCGGATCGAGGGCGCCGAGGGCATCGCCCGCCGGGGCCTGGTCATGGGCCTGCTGACCTCCCTCAAGCAGATCTGCAACCATCCCGCGCAGTACCTCAAGGAGCAGGCGCCGCGCGGCAGCGGCACCGCGCGGCTGGCCGGCCGCTCCGGGAAGCTCGCCCTGCTCGACGAGCTGCTCGACACGATCCTCTCCGAGGACGGGTCCGTCCTCGTCTTCACCCAGTACGTGTCGATGGCGCGGCTCCTCGCCGACCACCTGGCCGCGCGCGGCATCCCGGCCCAGCTGCTGCACGGCGGCACCCCGGTGGCCGAGCGGGAGCGCATGGTCGACCGCTTCCAGGCCGGCGAGGTGCCCGTCTTCCTGCTCTCCCTCAAGGCCGCGGGCACCGGGCTCAACCTCACCCGGGCCGGCCATGTCGTCCACTACGACCGCTGGTGGAACCCGGCCGTGGAGGAGCAGGCCACCGACCGGGCCTACCGGATCGGGCAGACCCAGCCGGTCCAGGTCCACCGGCTGATGGCCGAGGGGACCGTCGAGGACCGCATCGCCGAGATGCTCCGCGCCAAGCGGGCCCTGGCCGACGCCGTGCTCGGCTCCGGCGAGGCCGCCCTCACCGAACTGACCGACCGGGAGCTCGCCGACCTGGTGTCCCTGAGGAGGCCCTCGTGAACCACCCCCGGGACGCACGGGCCGCGCGGGGGGCCGCCCCCCGCCACGACGACCGCCGCCGCAGTTTCCCGCAGGTCGCGCCCCGCTCGGCCCCCGACGGCCGGTTCGCCGCCTCCTGGTGGGGGAACGCCTGGGTCGCCGCGCTGGAGGCCACGGCCCTGGACCAGGCCCGGCTCGCGCGCGGCAAGGCCTACGCGGGGCGCGGCCACGTCGACGCGATCACGGTCACCCCCGGCCGGGTCGTCGCCTACGTCCACGGCAGCAGGCCCCGCCCGTACCGCACCGAGATCAGGATGCGGACCCTCGGCGACGACGGCTGGGAGCGGTTCCTCGACGAGGCGGCCGCCCGCCCCGACCACATCGCCGCCCTTCTCGACAAGGACGTGCCGCACGCACTGGAGGCCGTCACCGGACTGCTCCCCGCACCGGGCGACCTCGTGCCCGACTGCACCTGCCCGGACGACGGCTACCCCTGCAAGCACGCCGCCGCCCTCTGCTACCAGGCCGCCCGTCTCCTCGACGAGGACCCGTTCGTCCTCTTCCTGATGCGCGGGCGCGGGGAGCAGGAGCTCCTGGCGGAACTCACCCGGCGCAACGCCGCGCGGAGTGCCGTGGAGACGGCCGCCGCCCCGCCGATGCCCACGGTCCCCGCCCGGATCGCGCTCGGCGCCGCCACCGGGGCCGGGCTTCCGCCCCTGCCTCCCGAGCTGCCGGTCCCGGACCGGCCCGGCCGCCCTCCGGTCTTCCCGCCGGATCCGGACGCCCCCGATCCGCTCGCCCTCGACCTCCTGGCCACCGAGGCCGCCGCCCGCGCGCACGCCTTCCTCGCCACCGGACGCGACCCGGTGGCCGAGCTCACCCCCTGGCAGGACGCGGTGAGGCTGGCCGCCGCGCACCCCGGTTCCGGGCTGACCGCGTCCTCCCGCGCCCTCTACCGCGACCTGGCGTACGCCCTCGACCGCACCCCCACGGACCTCGCCCGTGCCGTCGCCGCCTGGCGGCAGGGAGGTGCGGCGGGCCTCGCGGTCCTCGAAGAGCCCTGGGACCCGCCCGCCGGACCGTTCGACCGGGCCAGACCCGCGCTGATCGCCGCCGACTTCGCGGCGTTCCGGCCCTGGCGCAACCGCCTCTCCGGGGAAGCCCTCCAGCTCAGGCTCGGCCGGGACGGCCTCTGGTACGGGTACGAGTCGGACGCCGGGCGGGAGGACTGGTGGCCGCGCGGCGCCCCCGATCCGGACCCGGTGGGCGCGCTCACCGATCTCCTGGGCCGCTGACGGGTGTTGGGGGCACCGGAGGGCGCCGGACTGCCGAAAGACGTCGACGGATGTTGACCCGGCACTCGAACGGAGTCCCACTCGATGGAGTGAAACCCGTCAACGGCCGGATCCGGCAAGCACGTTTGTCGCGTTGATTCCGGTACGGGCACTTGCCCGTGTACACCTCCGGAAGGCAGGAAGCCATGAGGCAGATTCGCCGAAGTGGTCTGGCCACACTGTTGGTCACGGGTGGAGCGCTCGCCCTCTCGGCGGGCGCCGCCCACGCCGACGCCGGCGCACAGGGCGCCGCGGTCGGTTCGCCGGGAGTCGGTTCCGGCAACACGCTTCAGCTGCCGGTGCACGTGCCGGTCAACGTCTGCGGAAACACGGTCAACGTGGTCGGGCTGCTCAACCCCGCCGCGGGCAACAGCTGCGCCAACCGCTCGGCCGCGCACGAGACCGGAGGATACGGGGAGGAGAACGGCGGCGGCCGCATCCACAAGGACCAGCCCGGCACCCCGCGCGGCGGCGAGCAGGCCGGCGGTTCGCACGGCGGCGGCTCGCACGGTGCCTCGTCCAACGGCGGCGGGTCCACCGCCGAGACCCACGCCCAGGGCTCCCCGGGCGTCCTCTCCGGGAACGGCCTCCAGCTGCCCGTCGACCTCCCCGTGAACCTCGTCGGGAACTCGGTCAACGTGGTCGGCATCGGCAACCCGGCCATCGGGAACACCGGGGTCAACGGCCCGGCCGAGCCCCAGCCGCCGATCGAGAAGCCGACGCCCCGCCCGCAGCCCCCCGTGAAGAACGTGCCGGTGCCGCAGGCCGAGACCGTGACCCCGCCCGCCCCGGCCCCCGCGCCGCAGGGTGAGACGAGCACGGCCTCGCTGGCCCACACGGGCTCGGACGCCATGGGCCTCGCCGCGGCCGGAAGCGCCGCGCTGCTCCTCGGCGGCGCCGTGCTGTACCGCCGTGGTCGCCGCGCCGGCGACCAGGTCTGAGGGTCCGCACCTCGCGGTCCGGCCGGCACGCGCTGACGCCCGAGCCGTCAGCCGTGCTCCCGGCCGGCCGTCCCGCCGCCCCCGCGCCAGGTCCGGAGCACCGCCTCGACGGCGGGCGCGATCGTCGTCCGGGCCTGATGCCGGGGAACGCCCCGCATCAGCAGGGAGTCGTACGGCGTGTCCACGTGCCGTACGGAGGCTCGTACCGCGGCGGTGACCGCGCCGCGGTCGAGCGAGCGGCCCGCCGCGGTCCGGCCCACCCGGCCCGTGCCCTTCGCCGAGGCGTGGACGGCGATCTCCGTGGCCCGGTCCGCCGGGCAGGACGGGAAGAGCCGCAGGATCTCCGTCCGGAGGACCTCGGTGATCTCGGCGTCCAGGGCCGCGCGCCGCGCCGCGTCCCGGGCCCGCCGCGCGGCCCGCGCGTCCGCGTCCGCCAGGCAGGCCCGTTCGGCCTCGGCGAGGGCGGTCTCCTCCACGAGCAGGCCCTGGCGCTCGTACCGGGTGCGGCGCCGGTTGTGCCGTACGACCACGGCCCAGAGGGCGCTGGCCTCCCGGGCGCGGCGGGTGAGCGCCGTGTCGCCGCGGCGCAGGAAGACCAGATGGCCGAGGTCGGCGCAGTCCAGGCAGACCGGCGCGTTGAACTCGACGATCATCCGCTCCAGCGGCCCCCGGTGGCATTCGGAGCAGCGGCGGCGTCTGAGCGGTTCGACGACGACGGGCGCGACGAGGTCCACGGCCGGTCCCCGCTCAGCGGACGCCGGGCGCGGCGGCGGCGATGAACACGGCGAGCGCCTCCTTGGCCTGCGCGGAGCGGCGGGCGCGGTCCGCCTCGTCGACGGCCTCGTGCATGCAGTGGGAGTCCACGAAGGCCTCCTCGGCGAGCCGTCGGACGTTCGGGTCGTCGCACACCAGCTGGACCCGGAAGAGGGCCTGCCGGGCGGCGGTGCGCTGCCGGTAGGAGGCGTGCCGGGACTCCTCCGCCTCCTCCGAGCCGGGCTGCCGGGCCGCCCGGAACCAGCGGTCGTTCTGGCTGTGCCGGTAGTCGACGACCGCGCCCGCGAAGGCGCTGTAGGTCGCGATCCGCTCCTGCCGGAGCTGTTCGGTGCGGGCGAGGGCGGCCGTGCGCTCGGTGGCCCGCCCCTGGAACCAGTGCGTGAAGACGACACCCAACAGCGTTCCCGCCACGGCTATCAGCGCCGCATCCATGACCGGCCGCCCTCCCGTTCCCCTCGGCCTTCAGATCCGTAGATCATGACAGGAGAGGGGGGTGCGCGTCACTGCCGGTAGCCGCTCAGGAATCGGCCGATGCGGCTGATCGCGGCGTCGAGGTCGTCGGCGTGGGGCAGGGTCAGGATCCTGAAGTGGTCCGGGCGCGGCCAGTTGAAGCCGGTGCCCTGCACGACCTGGATCTTCTCCCGCAGCAGCAGGTCGAGGACGAACTTCTCGTCGTCGTGGATCCGGTGCACGGCCGGGTCCAGGCGAGGGAAGGCGTACAGGGCGCCCTTCGGCTTCACGCAGGAGACGCCCGGGATCTCGTTGAGCTTCTCCCAGGCCCGGTCGCGCTGTTCGCGCAGCCGGCCGCCCGGGGCGGTCAGCTCGTGGATGGACTGCTTGCCGCCGAGCGCGGCCTGGATGGCGTACTGGGCGGGGGCGTTGGGGCAGAGCCGCATGGAGGCCAGCATGGTGAGGCCCTCCAGATAGTTCTTCGCGTGCTGCTTCGGCCCGGTGACGACCAGCCAGCCGGAGCGGAAGCCCGCGACCCGGTAGGTCTTGGACAGTCCGCCGAAGGTGAGGACGACCAGGTCCTGGGCGAGGGACGCGGCCGGGTGGTGGACGACGTCGTCGTACACGATCTGGTCGTAGATCTCGTCGGCGAGGACCATCAGGCCGTTGCGGCGGGCGAGTTCGAAGATGCCCTCCAGGACCTCCCTGGGGTACACGGCGCCGGTGGGGTTGTTCGGGTTGATGATGACGACGGCCTTGGTGCGGTCGGTGATCTTCGACGCCATGTCGTCGAGGTCCGGGTACCAGTCGGCGGACTCGTCGCACACGTAGTGCACGGGCCTGCCGCCCGCCAGGGTGACCACCGCCGTCCACAGCGGGTAGTCCGGGGCGGGTACGAGGACCTCGTCGCCGTCCTCCAGGAGGGCCTGGACGGCCATCGAGATCAGCTCGGACACGCCGTTGCCGAGGTAGATGTCGTCGACGTCCACGTCCGGCAGGCCCATGGACTGGTAGCGCTGGGCGACCGCGCGCCGGGCGGAGAGGATGCCGCGCGAGTCGGTGTAGCCGTGGGCCTTGGGGAGCATCCGGATCATGTCCTGGACGATCTCCTCGGGGGCCTCGAAGCCGAAGAGCGCCGGGTTGCCGGTGTTGAGGCGCAGGACGCTGTGCCCCGCCTCCTCCAGCGCGTTGGCGTGCTCGATCACCGGGCCGCGGATCTCGTAGCAGACCTCGCTCAGCTTGCTCGACTGCCGGAACTCCATGTCCGACCTCCCCAGGTCCCCGGAATCAGTGTTGCTTGGTTTTACCAAGTTCGAGCTTGGAAAGTCCAACAACATGTCTAGACTGCGTCGCATGCCACGTCAGCCACGCCGCCGCAGCTACGACCAGCACTGCGCCGCCGCGCGCGCCCTCGACCTCGTCGGCGACCGCTGGACCCTGCTCGTCGTCCGCGAACTGCTCGCCGGGCCGCGCCGCTACACCGACCTCCACGCCGACCTGCCCGGGGTCAGCACCGACATGCTCGCCGGACGCCTCAAGGACATGGAGGGCGCCGAGCTCGTCACCCGGCGCCGGCTGCCCCCGCCCGCCTCGGCGAACGTGTACGAACTCACCCCGCGCGGACGCGACCTGCTGCCCGTACTGCGCACCCTCGCCGCCTGGGGCGCGCCCGACCTGGGGGAGCCGCGGCCCACCGACGCCGTCCGCGCCCACTGGTACGCGATCCCGCTGCTCGGCGCGCTCGCCGAGCTCGGCGCGGGTGTCGTCCAAGTCACCCTCGACGAGGGCGAGTTCCACGTACGGATCGGAGCCGGCGGCGACGTGGCCTACGGGGACGGAGGGGTGGCCGCCCCGGACGTCCGGCTGCGGACCGACACGGCGACGTGCCGGGCCCTGGCCGCCGGGGAGCTGACGCTGGGCGAGGCGGTCGAGGCCGGCCGCGCCGCGCTCGAACGCCCGGCAGCGGTGGGCGTGCCGGCCTGAGTTCAGGTCCGCGCGGCCAGGGCCTTCGCCAGCCGGTCGCGGGCGGCGGTCTGTGCCGCGATGCGCGCGTCGATCACGGCGAGCCGCTCACGGGCGATCTCCAGCGCGCGGGCGGAGGGCGGGACCGCGGAGACGTCCCCGTCCAGACAGGTGCGGAACGCGGACACGTCGTCCAGGGTGAACCCCGCGTCCAGCAGGTAGCGGATGTTCGACACCCGGGCGACCGCGACCTCCTCGTACACCCGGTACCCGTTGGCCGCGCGGGCCGACGCGATCAGCCCCGCCTGCTCGTAGTGCCGCAGCGCGCGGGCCGACACCCCGGTCCGCCGGGCCAGTTCGCCGATGCGCAAGGACGCCACCTCCTCGCGCAGTCGTATCACGCGACCAGCGCACCGCCGTCGACGGGCAGGACGGTTCCGGTCAGGAAGGCGGCGTCCGGGGCGGCGAGCGAGGTGATCGCCCAGGCCACCTCCTCGGGCCTGCCGACCCGCCCCAGCGGGGTGCGCGCGATCTGCCACTCCCGTACGGCCTTCCGCCGCTCGGGGGAGAGCGCCATGTGGTCCGCGATCGGCGTCTCGATGGCACCGGGCGCGACCGCCACGACCCGGACACCGGCCGGCGCGAGCTCCACCGCCCAGCAGCGGGTCAGGGTCTCCAGGGCGCTCTTGGTCGCCGGGTAGACGGAGTTGGCGGGCCAGCCGCGCTGACCGATCGTCGTCGTCACGTTCACTACGACGCCCCGGGAGTCCCGCAGCGCGGGGACGGCGGCCTGGGTGAGCAGCACCGGGGCGACGAGGTTCGTCTCCAGGAGCGGGGCGATCACGGAGCGGTCGAGGGTGCCGAGCGGGCCGCCGGAGGCGATCCCGGCGTTGTTGACGAGGACGTCGAGACGCCCGTGCGCCGCCAGCACGGAACGGACGATCTCCTCGGCCGCCCCGTCCGCCGTGACGTCGGCGGTGAACGGGCGGATGCCCGGGTGCCCCTCGGCGGTCTCCCGCAGCGGCTCCGCCCTTCGGCCGACGGCGACGACCGTCGCCCCCTGCCCGGCGAAGGAGCGCGCGGTGGCCCGGCCGATGCCGGTGCCCGCGCCGGTGACGACGACGACCCTGGTGGATGTGGTGGTGTCCATGGACCGATGGTCGAACCGTGACGCCAGCGGCAGGGTCAAGCCGGGACGACGGATCCGTGCTCGGGGCTGAGGAACTCGAGCCGGTTCCCGTGGCAGTCCGCGACGTAGAAGCGCCGGTGACCGGGGAAGTCGTCGTCCCAGGTCACCTCGACCCCCCGGTCGGCCAGCCGCTCCGCCAGGCCGTCGAGGTCGCCGACGAGGATGCCCGGGTGCCCCTTCCGGGACGGACGGAAGTCGTCCTCGACGCCCAGGTGGATCTCCAGCGCGTCCGAGCGCACCCAGAGGCCCCCGCGCGCCGCCAGGACCGGCGGCTTCCGGACCTCGGTCATGCCGAGCACGTCCACGTAGAAGCGGCGGCACACCTCCTCCTCGCCCGGCGGCAGCGAGAGCTGCACGTGATGCAGGCCGAGTCCGAAGGGCGTCGTCGTCTCCGTGGTCTCGTAGGGAAGTGCTTCCTGGCGCGGGCTCATGGGGACCTCTCCTCCCGGGTGCCGTACGGTCGCACGGCCAGGTCACCGTAATGCGGTGGGTGTCAGCCGGTACACGTCAGGGGAGCGACGGGCAGGATGAGCGGGATGCGATACGAGGCGATCACCTGGGACCGGCTGGCGGAGGCGCTCGCCGGCCACCTCGACGCGACCCCCGCGGGGCAGGGCGACGCCTGGCTCAAGGTCGGCGTCGACGGGCCGCCCGCGGCGCCCGGGGACGAGCTCGCCGCACTCCTCGCGGAGGCGCTGCGCACCCGCGGGCGCGCGGTCCACGTCGTGGGCACCGGAGGATTCCTGCGGCCCGCCTCGCTCCGGTACGAGTACGGGAAGCGGGACCCCGACGCGTACTACAGCGGGTGGACCGACACCGGGGCCCTGTGGCGGGAGGTCTTCGGCCCGCTGGACCCGGGCGGCACCGGGCGTGTGCTGCCCGACCTGTGGGACCCGGCCACGGACCGCGCGACCCGCAGCCCGTACGTCACGCTGCCGCCGCGTGGGGTGCTCGTGCTGCACGGACCCTTCCTGCTGGGTCACTGGTTCCCCTTCGACCTCACCGTGCACCTGCGCCTCTCGCCCGCCGCGCTCGCCCGGCGCACGGAGGAGTCCTGGACGCTGCCCGCCTTCGCCCGGTACGAGGCGGAGGTCGGTCCCGCGGAGTCGGCGGACGCGGTCGTGCGCGCCGACGACCCGCGCCACCCCGCCTGGACGGGCCTCCGGTCGTAGGGGGTGCCCGGCCGATCAGGCCGGGCGCGCGGCGCGATCGGCAGGAGGACCCCTGGCGATCGGAGTTCGCGACGCGGCGGCCCGTGCGGCCGGTCGGCCGCGCTCACCTGTCACCCGGCCCCGACGGGGGTCTGCCACGCCCACCTGTCACCCGGCCCCGACGGGGGTCTGCCGCACTCAGCCGTCACCGGGCCCCGACGGGGGTCTCCCGCCCACCGTGGCGACCGCCTCCGCGCCCGCGCGGCAGCCCGCCCCCGCGGCCTCCGCCGCGTCCGCGCCCGCGAGCCGCGCCGCGAGGAACGCGCCGGTGAACGCGTCGCCCGCGCCCGTCGAGTCCACCGGCCGCGCCGGGGGCGCCGCCACCCGCGCGATGACCGTGCCGCCCTCGGCGACCAGGGCGCCCGCCGCCCCGAGGGTGACCACGACGAGCGGGAAGCGCCGGCTCAACTCCGCCGCCGCCGAATCCGGTTCCTCGCGCCCGGTGAGGGACCGGGCCTCGTCGGCGTTGGGCAGCAGCGTCTCCGCGCCCTCGGCCGCCGCCAGGAACCGGTCCGCCCCCAGCTCCGCCAGGAACCCCGCCGACGCCGGGTCGACGCTGACCGGCACGCCCGCCTCCCGCGCGTCCCGCAGAGCCCGGAGGGCCGTCTCGCGGCTGGTCGCGGCGAAGAACAGGTACCCCGAGAGGTGCAGCCGGGCCACACCGTCCAGGAGGGCGGGCGACCAGTCGGCGGGGGAGAGGCGCAGCGCGGCCCCGCTGTCCGTCAGGAAGGTGCGCTCCGCCGAGCCGTCCACGAGCGCGATCACGGTGGCCGTAGGCGCCTCCGGGTCCGGGACGAGCAGGGGGCGTACCCCCGCCCTCCGCAGCGCCCGCTCGTGCCAGCCGGCCGCGTCCGTGCCCACCCGGCCGAGTATCCGCACCTCGGCGCCGCCCGTACGCGCCGCCCAGCAGGCCGCGTTGGCTCCGGCGCCACCCGGGAGGGTCCGGATGTCCGCGGCCGTGTCCGTGGCGGGAGCGAGCGGCGTCCGGTGCCGGGCGACGACGTCGGTGACGACGTCCCCGACGACGAGCAGCGCGCCCCCGGGCCGGGTCACCGTCCGACGGCGCCGGGCGCCGCCCCCGCGGCGTACGCGCGCGCGATGCCCGCCGCGAGCCGCACGTTGCCCCGTACCGCCGCGAGGTTGGCCTCCAGGGACGCCCCCTCCGTGTGCGCCATCAGGTAGGCGAGGAGGAACGGCGTCACCGCCTGTCCGGTGATCCCCTTCTCCCGCGCCGCCGCGAGGCCCCGCGCGAGCACCCGGTCGTGCAGCGCGGGGTCCAGCTGCTCGGTCACCGGCACCGGGTTCGCCACGACCAGGGCGGCCCGGGGCCCGCCGAGACCGTCCTGCGCCCGTATCACCCCGGCCACCTCGTCCGGGGTGCGCAGGGTCCAGTCGACCGGCTCGCCCGAGGAGGAGAGGTAGAAGCCGGGGAAGTGCTCCGTGCCGTAGCCGACGACCGTCACCCCCAGGGTCTCCAGGCGCTGGAGCGTCGCGGGCACGTCGAGGATCGACTTGACCCCGGCGCACACCACGGTGATCCCGACCCGGGCGAGCAGCCGCAGGTCGGCGGACTCGTCCTGCGTCTCGCTCCACTCGCGGTGCACGCCGCCGAGCCCGCCCGTCGCGAACACCCGGATGCCCGCCGCGTCCGCCAGCCAGGCGGTCGCCGAGACCGTCGTCGCCCCGGTCGCCCCGGTCGCCAGGGCCGGGGCCAGGTCGCGGTGGCCCAGCTTGCGCACCGACGGGTCCTCGGCGATCCGGGTCAGGGCCGCGGCGTCGAGCCCGACTCTGGCCGTTCCGTCGACCACCGCGATCGTGGCGGGGACGGCTCCCCCGGCCCGTACCGCCTCCTCCAGCTCGGCCGCCACGGCGAGGTTGCGCGGGCGCGGCAGACCGTGGGCGATGAGCGTCGATTCCAGCGCGACGACGGGCCGGCCCTCGTGGAGCGCTTCCCGTACCTCTTCGGACATCTGTGTGGGCATGTCCCATTCCTTGGCGCGCCCACCCGCCCCGCAAACCTCGTCGGCGACCTCCCGCCACACGCCGGGAGGCAGCCGCGGAATCCGTGACGGACCGCCGGACGGCGGTGGCGGCGAGGGCGGCGACGCCCTTGGGGCGCCGCGCCCGAGGGCCGGTACGGATTTCGTCGCCGGGCCCGGCCCTCGGCATCGCTCCTGGTGGGAGCCGAAACGGAGGCTGTTCTTCCATCCGGTCCCGGCCTCGGAACCCCTCCGGAGTCCGGCTACAGTCACCGCCCATGACGACTCATGACCTGCCTTCCTTCGCCGTGCACATCCCCGACGCGGAGCTCGAGGCCGAGCCCCTCGACCCCGCCCAGATCGTCTCCGGCACGCCCGAGGTGACGGGCAAGGTGCTGTGGGAGTCGGCCGACGGCAAGCAGCTGCGCGGTATCTGGCAGATCACGCCCGGCGTCGTCACCGACACCGAGGCCAACGAGCTCTTCGTCGTGGTCTCCGGGCGCGCGACCGTCGCCGTCGAGGGCGGCGCCACCCTGGAGATCGGCCCCGGTGACGCGTGCGTGCTGCGGGAGGGCGACCGGACGACCTGGACCGTGCACGAGACCCTGCGCAAGGCGTACCACATCAGCCTCTGAGCCCCGCCCGCGCCGAGTGGACCCGGGCCGCACGTCCGGGAGTCGAGGGTCTGGTAGGAAACCTTCCTGTCCGCTAGTCTCCCCGGCAGCGGCTCGGCGCGGCGCCCCACCCGAGGGGCGTGACGCGCTCAGCGAGAGCTCTGACCCGGCCGCCGAGCACCGCCCCACCGCGTGGCGCCCGAATCGCCACCCGGCCGGTCGCCCGTGCCCGCACCGCGCGGCACGGGCGACCCGGTCCGTGCCGTCCGGCGCGGCCGTGGTGCCCCGCACCGGTGTCCAGCTCTCGCCGCCCCCAGGCCAGGGAGCCCAGGTATGCGCCTGTTCGCCTCCGCCCCACCTCGCCGCACTACCGACCGTCCGCACCTCGTCCTCGCCGCCGTGCTGCTGCTCGTCGGCGGACTCCTCCTCGCCCTCCCGGACCGCGCCGGGGCCGCCGCCGACACCCTGATCTCCCAGGGCCGGCCGGCCACCGCCTCCTCCGTCGAGGACGGCACCCTCGGCCCGGAGAAGGCCTTCGACGGCGACGCCACCACCCGCTGGGCCAGCGCCGAAGGCTCCGACCCCCAGTGGATCCGCGTCGACCTCGGCCCCTCGGCCACCGTCTCCCGCGTCAAGCTCGTCTGGGAGGCCGCCCACGCCAAGGCCTACCGCGTCGAGATCTCCGCCGACGGCACCACCTGGACCCGGCTCGCCACCGAGACCGCGGGCAACGGCGCCACGGACGACTGGACCGGGCTCACCGGGACCGGCCGCTACCTCCGCGTGTACGGGACCGCCCGCGGCACCTCGTACGGCTACTCGCTCTACACCGTGGAGGTGTACGGCACCACCTCCACCACGCCCCCGCCCACCGGCGCCTTCACCGTCGTCGCGGCCGGCGACATCGCCGCCCAGTGCACCGCCTCCAGCAGCTCCTGCGCCCATCCGAAGACGGCCGCGCTCGCCCAGCGGATCGCCCCGTCCTTCTACCTGACGATGGGTGACAACCAGTACGACGACGCCCGGCTCGCGGACTTCCGGAACTACTACGACAAGACCTGGGGCGCCTTCAAGGCGCAGACCCGGCCCGTCCCCGGCAACCACGAGTCCTACGACCCGGCCGGCGCCTTCTCCGGTTACAAGTCGTACTTCGGCGCGATCGCCTACCCGCAGGGCAAGCCGTACTACAGCTACGACAAGGGCAACTGGCACTTCGTCGCCCTCGACTCCAACACCTTCGACGACGCCGCGCAGATCCAGTGGCTCAAGGACGACCTCGCGCGGAACACCAGGGGCTGCGTCGCCGCCTACTTCCACCACCCGCTGTACTCCTCCGGCGGCCACGGCAACGACCCCGTCTCCAAGCCCGTCTGGCAGATCCTCTACGGCGCCGGGACCGACCTCGTCCTCAACGGACACGACCACCACTACGAGCGCTTCGCCCCGCAGGACCCGAACGGGCGGGCCACCGCCGACGGCATCGTCGAGATCGTCGGCGGCATGGGCGGCGCCGAGCCGTACCCCATCGAGACCGTCCAGCCGAACAGCCAGAAGCGGATCAGCGGACCGTACGGCGTCCTGAAGCTGGACCTCACCGACACCACCTACACCTGGCAGTACGTCGGCACCGACGACCAGGTCAAGGACTCCGGCCCGACCTACACCTGCCACTGATGTACCTCGCGACCACCGGTCGCCGCGACGCGCCGCCCCGTCCCCACGGGACCCGGCGGCGCGTCCCCGGCACCGTCCTCGCCCTCGGTGCGGTCAGCCTCGTCACCGACGTCTCCTCGGAGATGGTGACCGCCGTCCTGCCGCTCTACCTGGTCCTCGGACTCGGCCTCTCCCCGCTCCAGTTCGGGCTCCTCGACGGCCTCTCCACCGGCGCCACCGCGCTGGTACGGCTCCTCGGCGGCGCCACCGCCGACCGCGGCGGCCACCACAAGCGGATCGGCGGACTGGGCTACGCGCTCTCCGCCTGCTCCCGGCTGGGCCTCCTCCTCGCCGGCGGGGCGACCGGCTGGATCGCCGGAGCGCTCGCCGCCGACAAGCTGGGCAAGGGCGTCCGCACCGCCCCGCGCGACGCGCTCATCACCCTGCACAGTCCGCCCGAGGACCTGGGCCGCGCCTTCGGCGTCCACCGCGCCATGGACACCACCGGCGCCCTCCTCGGACCGCTCGCCGCCTTCGCGCTGCTCTGGGCGACGGCCGAGACGTACGAGGCGGTCTTCGCCGTCAGCTTCTGCGCCGGCGCCTTCGGCGTGCTGCTGTGGCTGCTCCTCGTTCCCGGGCGCACGCGGAGCACGTCGCCGGGCGGGAAAGCGGCCCCACGCGCGCGGGGAGGACTCCTCGCCGCGCTCCGGCACTCGCCCGCGTACCGCCGGATCGTGCTCTGCGCCGCGCTGCTCGGCGCCGCCACCGTTGGCGACTCCTTCCTCTACCTGCTGCTCCAGCGGCGCCTCGCCCTCGATCCCACCTGGTTCCCGTTCCTGCCGCTCGGCGCCGCCGGCGTCTATCTGCTGCTCGCCGTCCCGGCGGGCCGCCTCGCCGACCGCCTCGGGCGCCGCGGGCCGTTCCTCCACGGGCACGGGGCCCTGCTCCTCGCCTACGGACTGCTCCTGGCCCCGGTGCCCGGCTCGGTGGCCCTCGTGGGCGTCCTCGTGCTGCTCGGCGTCTTCTACGCCACCACCGACGGCGTCCTCATGGCGCTCACCGGACCCTTCCTCGCCGAGGGAGGGCGGGCCGGCGGTCTCGCCGTCGTCCAGACCGCGCAGGCCCTCGCCCGGCTCGGGGCAGCCGTCGCCTTCGGTGCCGTATGGACGGCGAGCGGACCGGAGACGGCCCTCGTGGCGGCGCTTCTCGCCCTCGCGGCGGCCCTGTGCGCCGCGGCCCGGCTGCTGCCCTCCCGCCCGGGCGCCGGGCCGCCTCCGTCCGGGCCGGACGTCCGGCCTCCGTCGTCCGGGCCGCACGTCCGGCCTCCGTCGTCGGGGCCGCACCCCGAAGGGACCACGACATGAACGTTCCCGCCTCCACGCGCGCGCGTGCGGCGATCCTCGTCCTCGCCCTCCTGCTGCTCGGCGGCGGGGCCACCGCCTACACCCTGCGGGCCGCCTCCGGGCGGGCCGCCGCCACCGGGACCGCCGACCCCGGCTTCACCCTGGACGCCGGCCCCGGCGCGCTCTACGTCCGGGACACCGCGAGCGGGCGCGTCGCGCGGGTGGACCCCGCCGCGCCCGGCGGACGGGTGACCGGAGGCCCCTCCTGCGACCGCTTCCACGCGGCCGGGGGCACCGCCCTCTGCCTGCAGCGGCGGCCGGGCGTGCCGGCCCGCTCGTACGTCCTGGTCCTCGACCGGCGGCTGCGCGAGGTGCGCCGCATCGGCCTGCCGGGCATCCCGAGCCGGGCCCGGGTCTCCGCCTCGGGGCGCATGCTGTCCTGGACGATGTTCGCCACCGGCGACTCGTACGCGCGCACGGCCTTCTCCACCCGCACCTCGATCCTCGACCTGCGCACCGGCTATCTGGTGAAGAACATCGAGCAGATCCCGCTCACCCTCGACGGCCGCCGCCACCACGCCCCCGACGTGAACTACTGGGGCGTCGGCTTCGCCGCCGACGACAACCGCTTCTACGCCACCGTCTCGACGGGCGGCCGGACCCGTCTCGTCGAGGGGGACATGCGGAACTGGTCCGCCCGGGCCCTGCGGGAGAACGTCGAATGCCCCTCGCTCTCCCCGGACGGGAGCCGCGTCGCCTTCAAGAAGCGCGTGTCCGACGGCCCGCGCGAGCCCTGGCGGCTGTACGTGTACGACCTGCGCACCGGACGCGAGCACGCCGTCGCCGAGCGGCGCGGCGTCGACGACCAGGCGCTGTGGACGGACGCGCGGACCCTCGCGTACGGATACGGGGGAGCGGTCTGGTCGGTGCCCGCCGACGGCTCGGGCACCCCGCGGCGGCTGGCCGACGGGGCCTCGTCCCCGGCGGTTCCGGGGTGAGGGGGCCGGTCCTGTCAGGCCTTCCGGAGCGCGCCCCGCAGCGCGAGCGCCGCCATCGGCAGCAGTAGGCACGCGGCGATCGCGTTCAGCGGACCGTAACCCGCCTTCGCGACGATCAGGCCCGCCGCCAGTCCGCCGAGCCCGGCGGCCGTGTTCATGACGAAGTCGGAGAGCCCCTGGACGGCGGCCCTCGCGGCCTGCGGCACCGAGTCGGTGAGCAGGGCCGACCCGGACACGAGCCCCGCCGACCAGCCCAGGCCGAGGATGAAGAGGCCCAGGGCCGTCCGGCCGTGGGACGCTCCCGCCGTGCCCGCGACGAGCGCCGCCGTGCCGATCAGCCCGACCGCGAGCCCGATCACCGCGAGCCGGCCCAGCCGGTCGGACAGCCAGCCCATCAACGGCGAGAAGGCGTACATCCCCGTGATGTGCCCGCTGATCACGAGTCCGACCAGCTGGATGCCGGCGCCGTGGTGGGTGAGCGCCACCGGCGTCATCGACATGATCGACACCATGGCGGTGTGCGTGCCCGCGATGGTGACGAGCGCGATCCGGGCGCGCGGGGACTTGCGCACCGCGTCCATCCCGGCCCGCAGGGAGCGCCCCTCCGGCGCCTCGCCCGCCCCGGCGTCCAGCGCGCGTGCGGTGAGCAGCGGGTCGGGCTGCAGCAGCACGGCCACCACGGCGGCGGCCAGCACGAAGACGCCGGCGGCCCAGACGAACGGGCCCGCGGCGGCCGGGACGCCCAGGCCCGAGACGCTCTTCCCGGCGGGCGCGGCGACGTTCGGGCCGAGCACCGCGCCGATCGTGGTCGCCCACACCACCGTGGAGATGGCCCGGGCCCTGCGGTCCGGCTCGGCCAGGTCGGCGGCGGCGAAGCGGGCCGCCAGGTTCGCCGAGGACCCTGCGCCGAAGCCGACGAGCCCGGCCAGCAGGAGGGGGAAGTTCCCGAGGACCGCCCCGAGCACCACCACGCCGGCGCCCACCGCCGCGAGGAGGTACGCCAGGACGAGCCCCGCCCGGCGCCCCCGCCGGGTCATCAGCGTGGCCAGCGGCATCGCGAGCAGCGCGGAACCGGCGACCGACGCCGTCGACGCCAGACCGGAGAGCGCCTCGGTGCCGCTGACGTCCCGCGCCAGGACGGCGGCGAGGGCGAAGCCGATGGCGATGCCGAGGCCTCCCAGGATCTGGGTGGCGATCAGCCCGGCCTGGACGCGCCGCCGGAGCGCGGGCAGCTCGTCGGGGGTGACCGGGGCGGATATGGAGCCGGGTACGACGGCGTCAGGGGCGCTGGGGGTATGCGTCACTTACGTGAGTGTGCCAGCCGTCCCATCCCATGGGAACGCCGCCTCCCTCCCCGGTCCGCCCGGGAGCTCAGAAGAGAGGGGCGGGCAGCACGCCCTCCAGGGCCAGCAGCTGTCTCTTCGTCTCCAGGCCGCCCCCGAAGCCGCCGAGGCCGCCGTCGCTCTCCACCACGCGGTGGCAGGGCACCACCAGCGGCAGCGGATTGGAGCCCATCGCCGCGCCGACCGCCTGCGCCGCGCCCGGCTGTCCCACGCGTCTCGCCAGGTCCCCGTACCCGACGACCGTGCCGTACGGGACGCCCGCCGCCAGCTCGCGCAGCACCTGACGGTTGAAGCCGGTCGTCAGCGACCAGTCCAGCGGCAGGTCGAGGTCGTCCGGCTCGCCCGCGAAGTACCGGTCGAGCCGGCGCACCGCCTCGGCGAGCCGTCCCGATGCGCGCTCCACCGGCTCCGCGCCGAGCTGCCCCGCCAGCCGGTCGAGCATCCGCTCCCGCCGCTCCGGGCCG
Source organism: Streptomyces sp. NPDC059695 (assembly GCF_042733785.1). Classification (NCBI taxonomy): domain Bacteria; kingdom Bacillati; phylum Actinomycetota; class Actinomycetes; order Kitasatosporales; family Streptomycetaceae; genus Streptomyces; species Streptomyces sp. NPDC059695. The sequence continues at coordinate 127,331 of NZ_JBHWFF010000005.1, forward strand.
GCGTGGAACCCGACCTGCACGAGCCCCCGCCCGGTCGCGGCGAGGAGGAGCGGCCCGATGGCGCTCTCCACGACCGTCCACTCCACCGTGCCGGTCCGCTCCGTGCCCGCCGTCCCGGCCGCCGCCCCCGTGTCGATGTCCATGCCGCCCACGGTACGACCCGCCACCGACAATCCCGCGGCCGTCGGCCAGGAACGCGGGCGGAGCCGACGGGCCGGTCCGGACCCGTCACCGAGGTCACGGACCGGTCTCGCTCCGGTCTCGCGCATGGAAATTCCCCGGTCACGTGGTCGCCGGGCTGCCCGCGCGCCATAATCTCGCCCCGGTAGTACTACCCAGCGGTACCGACTGTTTTCGGACGACGTTGCACCAGGGGTGGAGGACACACGCTCATGCAGGGCACGGTCGACGGATTCAGCTACGGGCTCGTGACGCCCCTGGCCGCCTTTCTCATGGCCTGCCTCGGCGGCGCCCTCGGCCTGCGGTGCACGACCAGATCGCTCCGCCACCACGACAGCTTCAAGGCGGGCTGGCTCGCCCTCGGCGCCACCTCGATCGGCACCGGCATCTGGACGATGCACTTCATCGCGATGATGGGCTTCTCCGTCCAGCAGGCGCCCGTCGCCTACGACCGCCCCCTCACCTTCGCCAGCCTGGGCGTCGCCGTCCTCATGGTCGGCATCGGCATCTTCATCGTCGGCTACCGCGGCGCGACCGCCCTCACCCTGGTCACCGGCGGCACCATCACGGGCCTCGGCGTCGCCACCATGCACTACCTCGGCATGGCCGGTATGCGCCTCCAGGGCAAGATCGAGTACGACACCCTCACGGTCGCCCTCTCCGTGGTCATCGCCGTCGTCGCCGCCACCGCGGCCCTCTGGGCGGCCGTCTCCGTCCATGGATTTCTGGCCAGTCTCGGCGCGAGCCTGGTGATGGGCGGAGCGGTCAGTGGTATGCACTACACCGCCATGGCCGCCGTCAGCGTCCACCTGCACGGCACCGGGGCCCGCCCCGGAACCGGGGACACCGCCACCTCGCTCCTCCTGCCCATGCTGATCGGCCCGGCGGTCTTCCTGATCCTGGCCGCCGTCGTCGTCATGTTCGACCCGCTGCTCGTGATGGGCGACCCGGACTGGCAGCGGCCCGCCGCCCGGACCCCGCACCGCCCCGGCGTGCCCGCCCCGCGCCACGTGCCGTCCTACGGCGAGCCCGCCAACTGGACCGCCCGTCCCGGCCGGCGCCCCGCCGGACGGGCCGGCCGCGGCTCCCCCGGCCGGAGCGTCCCGCGCGCCGGACACCGTTCCCAGGACTGGTGACGGGACGCCCGGCGACCGGGCGGTGAGCCGATCACCGCCCGACTGTCGGTGCCGGGTCGTACGGTGGTTGCATGCGGCCCGTTTCCAAGATCGAACGTTCGGTGGCGCCCTTCGAGGTCGTCAGTGAGTACAAGCCCAGCGGCGACCAGCCGACCGCCATCGCCGACCTCGAGCGGCGCGTCCGCGCGGGCGAGAAGGACGTCGTCCTCCTCGGCGCCACCGGCACCGGCAAGTCGGCGACCACGGCGTGGATGATCGAGAAGCTCCAGCGCCCCACCCTGGTGATGGCGCCGAACAAGACGCTGGCCGCGCAGCTGGCGAACGAGTTCCGCGAGCTCCTGCCGAACAACGCCGTCGAGTACTTCGTCTCGTACTACGACTACTACCAGCCCGAGGCGTACGTCCCGCAGTCGGACACGTACATCGAGAAGGACTCCTCCATCAACGAGGAGGTGGAGCGGCTCCGCCACTCCGCGACGAACTCCCTGCTCACCCGCAGGGACGTCGTCGTGGTCGCCTCCGTCTCCTGCATCTACGGCCTCGGCACGCCCCAGGAGTACGTGGACCGGATGGTCCCGCTCAAGGTCGGCGAGGAGATCGACCGCGACCAGCTGCTCCGCCGCTTCGTCGACATCCAGTACACGCGGAACGACCTCGCGTTCACCCGCGGCACCTTCCGGGTGCGCGGCGACACCATCGAGATCTTCCCGGTGTACGAGGAGCTCGCCGTCCGCATCGAGATGTTCGGCGACGAGATCGAGGCCCTCTCCACCCTCCACCCGCTCACCGGCGAGGTCATCAGCGAGGACCACGAGCTGTACGTCTTCCCCGCCAGCCACTACGTCGCGGGCCCCGAGCGCATGGAGCGGGCCGTCAACGACATCGAGCGCGAGCTGGAGGGCCGCCTCGCCGAACTCGACAAGCAGGGCAAGCACCTGGAGTCCCAGCGCCTGCGCATGCGCACCACGTACGACATCGAGATGATGCGGCAGATCGGCTCCTGCTCCGGCATCGAGAACTACTCGATGCACTTCGACGGCCGCGACCCCGGCTCCGCGCCGAACACCCTCCTCGACTACTTCCCCGAGGACTTCCTCCTCGTCATCGACGAGTCGCACGTCACCGTGCCGCAGATCGGCGCCATGTACGAGGGCGACGCGTCCCGCAAGCGGACCCTCGTCGACCACGGCTTCCGCCTTCCCTCCGCCCTCGACAACCGCCCGCTGAAGTGGGAGGAGTTCCAGGAGCGGATCGGGCAGACCGTCTACCTCTCCGCCACCCCCGGGACGTACGAGCTCTCGCGCGGCGACGGCTTCGTCGAGCAGATCATCCGGCCCACCGGACTCGTCGACCCCGAGGTCGTGGTCAAGCCCACCGAGGGCCAGATCGACGACCTCGTCCACGAGATCCGGCTGCGCGCCGAGCGCGACGAGCGGGTCCTCGTCACCACCCTCACCAAGAAGATGGCCGAGGACCTCACCGACTACTTCCTGGAGCTCGGCATCCAGGTGCGCTACCTGCACAGCGACGTCGACACCCTGCGCCGCATCGAGCTCCTCCGCGAGCTGCGCGCCGGAGAGTACGACGTCCTCGTCGGCATCAACCTGCTCCGGGAGGGCCTCGACCTCCCCGAGGTGTCCCTCGTCGCCATCCTCGACGCGGACAAGCAGGGCTTCCTGCGCTCCGGGACCTCTCTCATCCAGACCATCGGCCGCGCCGCGCGCAACGTGTCGGGCCAGGTCCACATGTACGCGGACCGGATCACCCCGGCGATGGAGCAGGCCATCGAGGAGACCAACCGGCGCCGCGAGAAGCAGATCGCGTACAACACCGAGCGCGGCATCGACCCGCAGCCGCTCCGCAAGAAGATCAACGACATCGTCGCGACCATCGCGCGCGAGGAGATCGACACCGAGGAACTGCTCGGCACCGGCTACCGGCAGGGCAAGGAGGGCAAGGGCGCGAAGGCCCCCGTGCCCTCGCTGGCCGCGCACGGCCCCACGGCCCGGGGCAAGGGCGGAAAGGCCGGTTCGACCGTCGAGCTCGGCGACCGGCCCGCCACCGAACTGGCCGCGATCATCGAGGAGATGACGGACCGGATGCGCGCCGCCGCCGCCGAGCTGCAGTTCGAGGTGGCGGCCCGGCTCAGGGACGAGGTGGGCGAGCTGAAGAAGGAGCTGCGCCAGATGAAGGAGGCGGGGCTCGCCTGACGGGGCGGCGGAGGGCCGACGGCCGGGCCGGGACGGACCCGACGGCGGGCGGCCAGGAGGGGCGGTCCGGTGTGTTGCAAGACCGACACAAAACCGGACCGAGTCTCCGCTGTGTCGGTGCCGCTGCGTAGGGTGCTCGACAACCGCACGCACCGGACAGCGGGCGCGGGGAATCGCCAACGAGAGGGGCAGACGCGTGTCGGTCAACATGACCAAGGGTCAGGCCATCAGCCTGGAGAAGAAGGGCGGGGGCAGCCTCACCCAGGTGCGGATGGGGCTCGGCTGGCAGGCCGCGCCGCGCCGGGGTCTCTTCGGCTCGCGCACCCGGGAGATCGACCTGGACGCCTCGGCCGTGCTCTTCGCCGAGAAGCAGCCGGTCGACGTCGTCTTCTTCCGCCACCTGGTCAGCGACGACGGCTCGGTCAAGCACACCGGCGACAACCTGGTCGGCGGCGCGGGCCAGGGCGGCGACGACGAGGCGATCCTCGTGGACCTGGAGCGGGTGCCGGTCCACATCGACCAGATCGTCTTCACGGTGAACTCCTTCACCGGGCAGACGTTCCAGGAGGTGCAGAACGCCTTCTGCCGGATCGTCGACGAGACGAACGGGCAGGAGCTCGCGCGCTACACCCTCGACGGCGGCGGCAACTACACCGCGCAGATCATGGCGAAGGTGCACCGGGTCGGCTCCGGCTGGCAGATGACCGCCCTGGGCAACCCGGCCAACGGCCGCACCTTCCAGGACCTGATGCCGGCGATCCTGCCGCACCTGTAACCAGGCCCGGCACGACACACCCGCAGCTCCCGGTGGCACCAGGCCGCCGGGAGCTGTCCCGCATGAACTTGCCCGGCACCAGGAAACGCTGAGGGGACAGAGACGATGACGGCCGAGCTGGTCCGGGGGCAGAACCACCCCCTGCCCGAGACCCGACTGGAGATCCGGGTGTCGGCCGGTCACCCCGTCGTCGCCGGGGTCACCCTCGGCGACGAGCAGGGCCGCGTGGCCGGCGCGGAGTGCATCGCCCACCCCGGCGCACCCGCCCTCCCCGGGGTCGGCGTGCCCGGACCGGCCGCTGCCGACCACCGGCTCACCGTCGACCTGGACGCGGTCCCCGGGACCGTCCACCGCGTCTCGGTCCTCCTCGCGCTCACCGGCGCCGCCGCCCGCTTCGGGGCCCTCGCCGCCCCCTTCGTCGCCGTCGCCGGCGCCGACGGCACCGAGATCGCGAGCTACACCCTCACCGGACTCGACCGGGAGTCCGCCGTCGTGGCCCTGGAGCTGTACCGCCGCCAGGGAGCCTGGAAGGTCCGCGCCATGGGCCAGGGGTACGAGGGCGGGCTCGCCGCCCTCCTCGGCGACCAGGGCCTGGAGCGCGCCGAGGAGCTGGCCGCGTCGATCCTGGCGGCGGTGGCCCCCGAGCGCGACCGGCCGGCCGAGGCCCCCGCCCCCCGCGTCCCCCGGGCGGAGCGCGTCCCCCGCACGGCACCGCCCGCGCCGGACCCGACGCCCCCGTCCGCCCCCGGCCCCGCACCGGCGCCCGGCGGGCCCCTGAACTACGCCCACCCCCGTCGCCGGGCGGCCGAGCCCGCTCCCGCTCCCGAGCCGCGGCGGGCGCCGCCCGTGCCGGTCGCCGGGGACGCCTCGGGCTGGTCCATGGACGAGCGGCTCTACAACCAGGTGTGGGGCATGTTCGAGGACCTGGCCCGTACCGCCGCCGCCTACCGCAGCGCCTGCGACTTCGCGGAGTCCCGGCTCAACCGCGAGCTCGACGAGGCGCTCACCGACTACCGGTCCCGGGCCGGCGGCGCGAACGACGCCGCGCGCGCCGCCGCCCGCGCCCGGCACGACGAGCTCGTGGGGCGCGCCCGTGAGGTCCTGGACCGGGACCTGGCCCAGCTCGCCGTCGAGTCCGAGGTCGTCGAGCCGGCGCTGCCCGTCGCGTACGCGCGCTGGGACAACCCCGTCTGGCACGGCTACCGCGTCCCGGGTGAGGAGCCGATGGCCGTCCGTCTCGGCGACCTCCACCTCCCCGAGCGCACCGACCTGCGGATCCCCATGCTCGTCCGGCTGCCGCTGGAGCGCGGGCTGTGGGTGGACTCCGGCCGCGGCCGGAGCGAGGCGGCCGCCTTCCTGGACGAGGCCGAGCTGCGGCGGCTCGCCCTGGACTGCGCGGTGGCGCACGCGGCGCGGCTCCTCGCGGCGCACCCGGCCGGCGCGTTCACCGTCCATCTCGTCGACCCGGCGGGCGCCGGCGCCGCCGCCCTCGCGCCGCTCGTGGAGACGGGGGCCGCCGCGCCGCCCGCCCGGGGCGCGGCCGGTGTCTCGGCGGTCCTGGAGCAGCTCACCGAGCGGGTCGACCTGCTGCAGATGGCAGTGCGGGGCGGTGCGGCCGACGCGCTGCCGCCGGGTCTGGACGCGGCCCGGCAGTTGCTGATCGTGCACGACTTCCCGCACGGCTTCGACGACCGGGCGGTCACCCGGCTGCGGTACCTGGCCGACGAGGGCCCCTCGGTCGGCGTCCATCTGCTGATGGTCGCGGACCGGGAGGACGCGGCGGCGTACGGGCCGCTGCTCGACCCCCTGTGGCGTTCGCTGCTGCGGCTCACCCCCGTGCCCGACGACCACCTCGCCGATCCCTGGGTCGGCCACGCCTGGTCGTACGAGCCGCCGCTCGTTCCGCCGGGCAGCGCGATCCTCCGCCAGGTCCTCACGCGCGTGGCGGCCGCTCGCCATGGAAAGGGCCTTTGAGCTGGCCTTTTGAGGGCTCTTTACCCTTCTCTTTACCTTCTCTTGGTCTTTCGGGTAGTCTTCTTGGTGCGGAGGGGAGTACTCCCCATTGCGCGGCGTACCCGTCAATACGGACGGATCATCATCGATCCGATCCCGGGGCGTCGGCCCGGCGGCCCGTCCGCCGCCCGGGTGGAAGAGACCTCCGGCAGCGACGACGCTGATCAGTAGCCGTACGACGCCGGAGGCGCAGTGGACGTTTCAATGACTCTGTGGGTAGTGACCATTCTCGGTCTCGCCGCCCTGATCGGAGCCGACTTCTTCATCGGGCGCAAGCCCCATGACGTGTCGGTCAAGGAAGCCGGAATCTGGACGATCGTCTGGATCGTGCTGGCCGTGCTCTTCGGACTCGGCCTGCTGGTCTTCGGCAACAGCCAGGCGTCGGGCGAGTTCTTCGCGGGCTACGTCACCGAGAAGTCGCTCAGCGTCGACAACCTCTTCGTCTTCGTCCTGATCATGGCGAAGTTCGCGGTCCCCTCGCACCTCCAGCAGCGCGTGCTCCTGGTGGGCGTGGTGATCGCCCTGGTCCTCCGCACGATCTTCATCGCCGCGGGCGCCGCGATCATCGCGAGCTTCTCGTGGGTCTTCTACATCTTCGGCGCGTTCCTGATCTACACCGCCTGGAAGCTCATCCAGGAGGCGCGCTCCGACGAGGAGGAGGACGACTGGGAGGAGAACCGTCTCCTCAAGATGGCCGAGAAGAAGTTCGGCGTCGCCGACCGCTACCACGGCACCAAGCTCTTCATCGTCAACAACGGCAAGCGGATCATGACCCCGCTGATGGTCGTCATGCTGGCCATCGGCACCACCGACATCCTCTTCGCCCTCGACTCCATCCCGGCGATCTTCGGCCTCACCCAGGACCCGTACATCGTCTTCACCGCCAACGCCTTCGCCCTCATGGGTCTGCGGCAGCTGTACTTCCTGATCGGCGGCCTGCTCAAGAAGCTGGTCCACCTCAGTTACGGCCTGTCGGTGATCCTCGGCTTCATCGGCGTGAAGCTCGTGCTGCACGCGCTGCACGAGTCCGGGGTGCACGTCCCGGAGATCACCATCCCGTTCTCGCTGGCGTTCATCGGCGGTGTCCTGGTCATCACGACCATCACCAGCCTGATCGCCTCCAGGAGGCAGGCACAGCGCGAGGCCGCGGAGGCCGCCGCGACGCCGGCCGCCCCCGAGGACACCCCGAAGGACAGCGTCGAGGCCTGACGCCCTTCCGCACCACCGACGGCCGACCGGATCCCTTCCGGTCGGCCGTCGCCGTGTCCGCGGGGCGCCCCGCCCCGTGCCGCGGGCTCAGACGGCCGCCGGCTCCGGTGCCGGTTCCCCGGTGCGGCCCGGGAGGGTCTCCGGGAGGAGGGCGAAGCAGCCGAGGCTCACCAGGGCGACCAGCGTGAGGTAGGCCGCGACGCCCCAGGGCGGGCCGGAGCCGCCCTCGGAGAGGGTCGTGGCCAGGATCGGCGTCAGCGCACCGCCCAGGACGCCGGCCAGGTTGTAGCCGACGGCGGCGCCGGTGCAGCGGACGCGCGGCTCGTACAGCTCCGGCAGGTACGCGGCGACCACCGAGAACATCGTGATGAAGGCCAGCAGCGCGCCCAGGAACCCGAGGAACATCAGCGGCGGCCGGGCCGTGTGCAGCAGGGCCACCATCGGGAACATCCAGAGCGCGCAGCCGGCGCACCCCGCCAGGCAGAGCGGACGGCGGCCCCAGCGGTCGCCGAGGAGCGCCACGAACGGGGTCAGCACGCCCATCACGGCCACCGCCGCCATCACGCAGGCCAGCATCACGGTGCTGCTCACCCCGAGCCGCTCGGTGCCGTAGGCCAGCGCCCAGGTGGAGACCGAGTAGAAGACGGCGTACCCGACGGCGAGCGCCCCGGCCGTCAGCAGCACGAGGCGCCAGTGGTCGCGCACGATCTCGGCCAGCGGGGCGCCCGCGCGCCGTCCGGTCGCCGACAGCTCCTCGAACTGCGGGGTCTCCGCCAGCGAGGAGCGCAGCAGCAGCCCGGCGAGCGCGAGCAGCCCCGCGACCCAGAACGGCACCCGCCAGCCCCAGGAGCGGAACTCCGCGTCGCTCAGCCCGGCGGTGAGCGCCAGCATCACCCCGTTCGCCAGGAGGAAGCCGATCGACGGGCCGACCTGCGGGAAGCTCGACCACAGCGCGCGCCGGTGCGCGGGGGCGTGCTCGGCGGTGAGCAGGACCGCCCCGCCCCACTCGCCGCCCAGACCGAGGCCCTGGAGGAAGCGGAGGGTGAGCAGGAGCGCCGGGGCGGCGATGCCGAGCGTCGCGTACGTCGGGACGAAGCCGACCGCGACGGTGGCGCAGCCGGTCAGGAGCAGCGAGGCGAAGAGGACCGGCCGCCGGCCGTACCGGTCGCCGACGTGTCCGAAGAGGACCGAGCCCAGGGGGCGGGCGAGGAACCCGGCGGCGAAGGTGCCGAAGGCGGCCAGGGTCCCGGCCAGGGGCGAGAAGGTGGGGAAGAAGAGCGGCCCGAGGACGAGCGCGGCGGCGGTCCCGTAGACGAAGAAGTCGAAGAACTCGATGGCGGTGCCGACGAGCGAGGCGGCGGCGAGCCGCCCCATCGAGGGCGTCGGGACCGGCGACGGAGGGTGACTTTGGCGCATGTGGCGCCAACTACCCCGTCGCCGTCCCGGTTACGGGGGCGTGCGGGGGTGCGCAGCTCGGGGGCCGCGCGCCGGGGGTCACCAGCCGCGCTCGCGCCACTCCGCGAGGTGCGGGCGCTCGTCACCGAGCGTGGTGTCCCTGCCGTGGCCGGGGTAGACCCAGGACTCGTCGGGCAGGGCGGCGAAGAGCTTGGTCTCCACGTCGTGGATCAGGCTCGCGAAGGCCTCGGGGTCCTTCCACGTGTTGCCCACGCCGCCGGGGAAGAGGCAGTCGCCGGTGAAGACGTGCGGGTGGCCGTGCGGGTCGTCGTAGACCAGGGCGATCGAGCCCGGGGTGTGACCGACCAGGCGGCGCGCGGTCAGCTCCACCCGGCCCACCCGGATCGTGTCGCCGTCCTCGACGGGGACGTCGGTCGGGACCGGGATGCCCTCCGCGTCGTACGCGCCCGCGTACGTCCTGGCGCCGGTCGCGGCCACGACCTCCTCCAGGGCCTGCCAGTGGTCGCCGTGCCGGTGGGTGGTGACGACGGCGGCGATGCCGTCGTCACCGATCAGCGTGAGGAGCGTCCCGGCCTCGTTGGCCGCGTCGATCAGCAGCTGCTCGCCGGTCGCCCGGCAGCGCAGCAGATACGCGTTGTTGTCCATCGGGCCGACCGCGACCTTCGAGATCATCAGGTCCGTCAGCTCGTGCACGTCCGCCGCGCCGCCGACCTTCACCACTCCGCTGTACGTCATGGCCTCAGACTAGCCCCGGGGAGTGACAGTGGCGGCTACAGCGGCGGAAGCTCCGGCAGGGGGCCGCCCTCGGTCTTCAGGGCGGAGCCGTCGCGGCGGCCGGCGAGCCAGCCGAGGAGCTCGGGGGCGGGGCCGGAGACGGCCACGGGGCCTCCCTCGGCACCGCCGCCGGTCGTCCAGATGCGGCCGTCGTCGGCGCGGACGGCGGTCGAGGGCACGTCCTTGTGGCCGGCGAACCGCTCCGCCAGGAAGTCGATCTCCCGCTGGACGAACTCCTCCGGCAGGTCCTCCAGCTCGTAGCCCGCGCCCAGGTCGACGTGGTGCAGGGCGACCTCCACCCAGCGGCGGAAGGGGATCCGGGAGGCGCTGTCGGTGACCCCGTTGCGGAGCTCGACCGTGCGGGTCCAGTCGGCGGGCTCGGCGCCCGCGGTCTGGAAGCGGTCACCGCTTTCGCGCAGGTCGGCGAGGTGGACGTCGAGCGGTCGGCCGGCGTCGCGCTCGATGTCGGCGTCCCGGGTCGCGGCGTCCGCGTACATGGGTCGTCCCTGGAGGGCGTTCACGAGGGCGTCGGCGTTGCGGGCGACGTGGGCGAGGACATGGCCGCGGGTCCAGCCCGGAAGCCGTGACGGCTCGGCCGCCGCCGCGTTGTCCCAGGAGGCGGCGGCGGTCAGCAGACGGTCGGTCGCCTCGCGCACGGAGGCCAGGTCACGTTCGTGGTCGATCATGGCGCCGACCCTAGCGCCGCCACTCGTTCGGGTGAAGCGGTCTCGGGACGGCCGGAAATCGAATGTGCGTGCTATAGGCTCGGTGGAAGCATCCGGCATCCTTGGTTGTTGGGTGTGTCAGGCACATCCGCTCTCTCAAGAAAGGTGCGGACCGGCGTGGCCGACCGTCTCATCGTCCGTGGCGCTCGCGAGCACAACCTCAAGAACGTCTCGCTCGACCTCCCGCGTGACTCCCTCATCGTCTTCACCGGGCTCTCGGGGTCGGGCAAGTCCTCCCTCGCGTTCGACACGATCTTCGCCGAGGGGCAGCGCCGGTACGTCGAGTCGCTCTCCTCGTACGCCCGGCAGTTCCTCGGTCAGATGGACAAGCCGGACGTCGACTTCATCGAGGGGCTCTCGCCCGCCGTCTCCATCGACCAGAAGTCGACCTCGCGCAACCCGCGCTCGACGGTCGGCACCATCACGGAGGTCTACGACTACCTCCGCCTGCTCTTCGCCCGCATCGGCAAGCCGCACTGTCCCGAGTGCCGCCGGCCCATCTCCCGCCAGTCGCCGCAGGCCATCGTCGACAAGGTCCTGGAGCTCCCCGAGGGCAGCCGCTTCCAGGTGCTCTCCCCGCTCGTGCGCGAGCGCAAGGGCGAGTTCGTCGACCTCTTCGCCGACCTCCAGACCAAGGGCTACAGCCGCGCGCGGGTCGACGGCGTGACCGTCCAGCTGAGCGAGCCGCCGACGCTGAAGAAGCAGGAGAAGCACACGATCGAGGTGGTCGTCGACCGCCTCACCGTGAAGGACGGCGCCAAGCGCCGGCTCACCGACTCCGTCGAGACCGCGCTCGGACTCTCCGGCGGCATGGTCGTGCTCGACTTCGTCGACCTCGCCGAGGACGACCCCGAGCGCGAGCGGATGTACTCGGAGCACCTCTACTGCCCGTACGACGACCTGTCCTTCGAGGAGCTGGAGCCGCGCTCCTTCTCCTTCAACTCGCCCTTCGGCGCCTGCCCGGACTGCACCGGCATCGGCACGCGCATGGAGGTCGACCCGGAGCTGATCGTCCCCGACGAGGACAAGTCCCTCGACGAGGGCGCCATCCACCCCTGGTCGCACGGCCACACCAAGGAGTACTTCGGCCGGCTCATCGGCGGACTCTCCCAGGCTCTGGGCTTCCGCACGGACATCCCGTACGCCGGGCTGCCGCAGCGCGCCAAGAAGGCCCTGATGCACGGCCACAAGACCCAGGTCGAGGTCCGCTACCGCAACCGGTACGGACGCGAGCGGGCCTACACCACCCCGGCCTTCGAGGGCGCCGTCTCCTTCGTCAAGCGGCGGCACACCGAGGCCGAGAGCGACTCCAGCCGCGAGCGCTTCGAGGGCTACATGCGCGAGGTGCCCTGCCCCACCTGCGAGGGCACCCGCCTCAAGCCGATCGTCCTCGCGGTCACGGTCATGGACCGGTCCATCGCCGAGGTCTCGGGGATGTCGATCAGCGACTGCGCCGAGTTCCTCTCCCGCCTCACGCTCAACGCCCGCGACAAGAAGATCGCCGAGCGGGTCCTCAAGGAGGTCAACGAGCGGCTGCGCTTCCTCGTCGACGTCGGCCTCGACTACCTCTCGCTCAACCGGGCGGCGGGCACGCTCTCCGGCGGCGAGGCCCAGCGCATCCGGCTCGCCACCCAGATCGGCTCCGGTCTGGTGGGCGTGCTCTACGTGCTCGACGAGCCGTCCATCGGCCTCCACCAGCGCGACAACCACCGGCTGATCGAGACCCTGGTCCGGCTCCGGGACATGGGCAACACGCTCATCGTGGTCGAGCACGACGAGGACACGATCAAGGTCGCCGACTGGGTCGTCGACATCGGCCCCGGCGCCGGCGAGCACGGCGGCAAGGTCGTCCACTCCGGCTCCCTGAAGGAGCTCCTCGCCAACGAGGAGTCGATGACCGGGCAGTACCTGTCCGGCCGCAGGGCGATCGCCACTCCGGACATCCGCCGCCCGGTGGACCCGGGCCGCCGGCTCACCGTGCACGGGGCACGCGAGAACAACCTGCGGGACATCGACGTCTCCTTCCCGCTGGGCGTCCTCACCGCGGTCACCGGCGTCTCCGGCTCCGGCAAGTCGACCCTGGTCAACGACATCCTCTACACCCACCTGGCGCGCGAGCTGAACGGCGCCAAGTCGGTGCCCGGACGGCATACGCGCGTGGACGGCGACGAGCTCGTCGACAAGGTCGTGCACGTCGACCAGTCCCCGATCGGCCGCACCCCGCGATCGAACCCGGCGACGTACACCGGCGTCTTCGACCACGTCCGCAAGCTCTTCGCCGAGACGATGGAGGCCAAGGTCCGGGGCTACCTGCCCGGCCGCTTCTCCTTCAACGTCAAGGGCGGCCGCTGCGAGAACTGCTCCGGCGACGGCACGATCAAGATCGAGATGAACTTCCTCCCGGACGTCTACGTCCCGTGCGAGGTCTGCCACGGCGACCGGTACAACCGGGAGACCCTGGAGGTCCACTACAAGGGCAAGTCCATCGCCGAAGTCCTGAACATGCCGATCGAGGAGGCCCTCGACTTCTTCGAGGCCGTCCCGACCATCGCCCGGCACCTGCGCACGCTCAACGAGGTCGGACTCGGCTACGTCCGCCTCGGCCAGTCCGCGCCGACGCTCTCCGGCGGCGAGGCGCAGCGCGTCAAGCTCGCCTCCGAGCTCCAGAAGCGCTCGACGGGCCGCACGGTCTACGTGCTGGACGAGCCGACCACCGGTCTCCACTTCGAGGACATCTCGAAGCTGATCAAGGTCCTGTCCAACCTGGTCGACAAGGGCAACTCGGTGATCGTCATCGAGCACAACCTCGATGTCATCAAGACCGCGGACTGGGTCATCGACATGGGCCCGGAGGGCGGCAGCGGCGGCGGCCTCGTGGTCGCCGAGGGCACGCCGGAGGAGGTCGCCTCGGTGCCGGCGAGCCACACCGGCAAGTTCCTCCGCGAGATCCTCGGCGCCGACCGGATCAGCGACGCCGCGGGGACGATCCCGGCGGCCCGCGGGACGAAGAAGAAGACGGCGGCGAAGGCCCCGGCCAAGAAGACCGCGACGAAGGCGGCGGCGACCAGGGCCGCCGCCGGCAAGGCCACGGCGACGAAGGCCACCGCGACCAAGGCCACCGCGACCAAGGCCACCGCGACCAAGGCCGCGGCGACGAAGGGCACCGCCACCAAGGCCGCGGCCAAGAAGTCGACGGCCAGGACCCGCAAGGCGTGAGGTTCCGGGCAGGGCCCCCACCCGGGGTCCTGCCCGGGCCCCGTCGCGGGGCCTTCCGCAGCTCAGGGCCCGGCCGAGGGCGGGGGAGGGGGCGCCGGTATCGTCGGTTCGGTCACCCCTGGGGGGTCTTGTCCCCGACGCGAACCGTGGAGCGCTCATGTCCGGCCAGTCCAGCCGCCGCACCGTACTGAAAGGCGCGGCCCTCGCCGGAGCCGCCGGGCTGGGCGTCGCCGCCTGCTCCACCGAGTCCAAGCTCGGCCACGCCGAGGTCCCGACCCCGACCGCCCCGGTCCCGCTCGGCGCGCCCGACGAGGTCCCCGTCGGCGGTTCCAAGCTCTACCGCGAGCAGCGGCTCGTGGTGAGCTGCCCGGCCAAGGGCCAGTACAGGGCCTTCAGCGCCCAGTGCACCCACGCCGGATGCGTCCTCGACAAGGTCGAGGAGAACGAGGGCAACTGCCCCTGCCACGGCAGCCGCTTCGACGTGACCACCGGCAAGGCCCTCCGCGGCCCCGCCACCGTCCCGCTCCCCGAGGTCCCCGTCCGCGTCGAGGACGGCAGGCTGGTGGCCGGCCCCGAGTCCGCCGCCCCCAAGGCCTGAGGCCTCACGCCCAGTCCCAGTCGATCCCCAGGATCCCCGGGCGCACCCCCTGCTCCACGACGTGCACCGTGCGGTGCCGGCCGCTCAGGGTCAGCTCCGCACGGCCGCCGCGCGGCGCCCCCGCGGAGACCTGCGCGAACCTCCGGCACCGCACCGGGAGCGCCGCCTCGTCGAAGCGGACCTGGAGCACGTACTGCCCGCCCGCGAAGCTGAACCCGCGCACGTACTCCCCGCTCGGACCCGCCGTACCGTCCTCGAAGCCGTACGAGAACAGATACGTGTCCCCGGCCCGCAGCCGCGCGTCGAAGAGCAGCTCCGCGACCACCACGCCCGTCCCGGCGTGCCACCGCACCCGGCCCGTCCGGCAGTTCTCCACCGCCCGCACCACCACCCGGGACGGGTCGCAGCCGGGGTCGCCGTGGTGGATGGCCAGATAGCGGTCCACGCCGTCCCGGTGCGCGCGCACCACGTGCTGCGACTCGCGCCCGACCAGCTCCCGCCCCGCCCCGATCCGTACCCGCTCGTGGTGCCCCACCGTGTGCAGCCCGCCGTCCGCCGGGGACTCCAGCTCGGCGAGCAGCTCCTCGACCGAGCCCGACGCCTCCACCAGTGAGCGGTACGAGCGCCCCGCCGGGCGCTCCACCTCGGTGCGGCCGGCGGCGTCCTCCGTCAGGAGCCGCAGCAGCGAGTTCCCGGGCAGCTGGAGCACCTCCTCCAGGGCCCGGACGGCCTTCAGGGACTCCGGGCGCTGCGGCCGGCGGGCGCCCTGCTGCCAGTAGCTCAGACTCGTCACCCCGACCTTGACGCCCCGGTGCGCGAGATGGTGCTGGACCCGCTGGAGCGGCAGCCCGCGCACGGCGAGCGCGGTGCGCAGCGCCAGATGGAAGGGGCCGGTGTGCAGCAACTGCGCCAGATCGGCCTCGGTGTGGCTCACGAGGGCTCCTCAGTGAACGTTCACGGTGGGGGCACGGACCGTCGTGCCGCGTGGGGAGCGCGGGCAGGTGGGCCACGGGTGTCCGTTCACACCCGGGTCACACCGTTCACAGTCCGATGTCACCCCGCATTGAAGCGTGTTGACCCGTTCCGGACAACGGCAGATGCTCCTGACCAGCGTCCGGACGCGCTCCTCCACCCCCCACATCCCCACCCCCCTCTCCGGGAGGAACGCGATGCGCAGAAGAAGGCTCCACCTCGCGGCACTCTCCGCCGCCGCACTCTTCCTCGTCCCCACGACCTCGGCCTCCGCCGCACCCGCCGGCGCGGACTCGGCCCTCGCCTCCAAGCGGCTGAACATCACCATGCAGGCCCAGCAGAAGACCAACTGGTGCTGGGCGGCGAGCGGCAACACCATCGCCACCTGGTACGGCCGGAACTACAGCCAGAACCAGTTCTGCAACGCCGCCTTCAACCGCCAGCAGGGCTACGACTGCCCCAACTCGCAGGCCACCCTCGGCAACGTCCAGACCGGACTGAGCTGGGCGGGCATCAGCCCCGGCTCGTACGTCGACGGCTGGCTGCGCTACTCGACCGTCCAGACCGAGATCAACGCCGACCGGCCCGTCGAGACGCGCATCCAGTGGTCGAGCGGCGGCGGCCACATGCACGTGATCTACGGCTACGACGACGCCAACAGCTGGGTCTACTGGGGCGACCCCTGGCCCTCCAGCGACCGCTACAACTGGGCCTCGCACGCCTGGTACGTCAACAACAGCTCGTTCTCCTGGACCCACTCGCTCTACCGGATCGGGGCGTGACGACGATGAGGACCGTACGGACCGCCGCCGCGCTCGGCCTGCTCAGCGCGCTCGTCGCCCTCGGGGCGCTCCCGGCCGCCGCCGCCGAGAGCCTCCCGCCCGCACCCACCCCCGAACAGGCCGCGTCCTCGCCGCAGACGCTGGACACCCTGTCCCGGTTCTTCGCCCGCGACGGGGCCCTCGCCCGCACGGCGGCCGCGCCGCGCGTCGACGGCGCCTCCGTGCCGGTGCGGGTCCTCTCCCCGGACTTCGTCGCGGGGAAGCCCGGGGCGCCGGTCGCCCGCGTCGAGTTCCGCGCCAGCAGGGCCGTCGCCTCCGACGGGCAGAAGGCCTCCCTGTGGACGGTGAAGCAGCCGGGCGGCTGGCAGGTGGTGAACATCGCCACCGGTGACGACGAGATCCGCTACGCGGAGATGGGCCGGGGCGGTCTCGTCTTCCGCGAGCCGCAGATCGACGCGTGGTACGTCCAGAAGGGGGCGAAGGTGCTGCCGCTGGACGAGGACGCGGTACGGGCCGTCGGCCGCGACGGGACGAGCCTCGCGGCCTACCGGTCGCGGGTCGCCCACGCCTACGGCGACAAGCTGCCGGGCTCGGCCTACGCGAGGAAGGGGGCGGCGGGGGGTTACGACGTGAAGGCGACGGCGGAGTCCGGGGCCGTCGCCGGTGGCGGAACGGTGATGGCGGGCGCGGGGCTGGGTGTGGTGCTGCTGGCGGCAACGGCGACGCTCCGGCGCCGCCGCGCCGTCCCTCGCGCCTGAGCCACGGGACCCCGCGCTCCCGCGGGACCCGCCTTGGGCCTGCGCCCCGCCCCGTTGTGGGCATGCGTTCCGCCGGGGCGGAACGGGTGGGCACAACGGACGGCGCCCCGTGCCGGGCCTAGGCTTCCACGCCCTGACCCGCACCCCTGGTGCAGCACGCTGGTGGTGCGGGTCGAGGCGCGGAATGCGGAGGCGCCGCGAAGGGCGCCGTCCCGTGTGCCCACCCGTCCCGCCCAGCGGGACGATTGCCCACACGGCGGCGGGGCACCGCCCAGCCGGGCGTGGGCCCACACGGGCCGGGGGTCGGTCCGCGGGGCGGCCCCCCCCCCCCCCGGGCCCCCCCGCCCCCGCCCCCGCGGGCGGGGGGGGGCGCCCGGGCGGGGGGCCGG
>NZ_JBHWFF010000005.1:144493-157685 GCF_042733785.1 Streptomyces sp. NPDC059695
GCCCCCGCCCACGGCGGCCCCCCCGGCCGCGGACGAGGCGGGCGCGGGGCGGCCCGGGTCAGCGGGCCAGGTAGCCGCCGTCCACCGGGAGGACCGCGCCCGTCACGAACGACGCCTCCTCCGACGCCAGGAACAGGATCGCCGCCGCCACCTCCTCCGGCGTGCCGAAGCGCCCCATCGGGTGGCCGCGGGCGACCTCCGCCAGGTACGCCGGCCCGCCGGGCTCCACGCGCGCGGCGGCGACGCGTTCGGTCTCGATGGTCCCGGGGGCGACCGCGTTGACGCGGATGCCGTGCTCCGCCCACTCCACCGCCAGGTGCTTCGTCAGACCGGTCGCGACGAATTTCGCCGGCCCGTACACCGCCTGCCTCGCCTGGCCCGCCACGCCCGAGATCGACGAGGTGCACACGATGGCCCCGCCGCCCGAGACGAGCATGGCCTCGATCGCGTACTTGCAGGTCAGGAACATGCCCCGGCCGTCGACGGCCATCACCCGGTCGAAGTCCGAGCCCTCCGCCTCGGTGACGGAGAGCAGCGGGATCACGCCCGCGTTCGCCACCAGGACGTCCAGCCGTCCGAAGCGCTCCACCGCCGTGGTGATCATCCGCCGGGCGTCCTCCTCGCGGGAGACGTCGCCGACCACCGGGATCACCCCCGTGAGCGTGGCGAGGCGGTCCCCGTCCACGTCCGCGGCGACCACCACGGCCCCTTCCCGGAGGAAGCGCTCCGCCGTCGCCCGCCCGATGCCGCTCGCCGCGCCGGTGATCACGCACACCCGGTCCGCCAGCCGTCCTGAAGTGTCCTGAGCCATGCCCGGCCAACGAGCGTGCCCGCCCTGAGTGTCGGTGCCCGCCAGTAGGGTGGGGAGCATGGCCGACCCCTCCAGCTACCGCCCCAAGCCGGGGCAGATCCCCGACTCCCCGGGGGTCTACAAGTTCCGCGACGAGCACCGCCGGGTGATCTACGTCGGGAAGGCGAAATCCCTGCGCCAGCGGCTGGCGAACTACTTCCAGCCGCTCGCGAGCCTGCACCCGCGCACGGCCACCATGGTGACGACGGCCGCCTCGGTGGAGTGGACCGTGGTGTCCACGGAGGTCGAGGCGCTGCAGCTGGAGTACTCCTGGATCAAGGAGTTCGACCCCCGGTTCAACGTCAAGTACCGGGACGACAAGAGCTACCCGTACCTCG
This sequence comes from Streptomyces sp. NPDC059695, assembly GCF_042733785.1. Classification (NCBI taxonomy): domain Bacteria; kingdom Bacillati; phylum Actinomycetota; class Actinomycetes; order Kitasatosporales; family Streptomycetaceae; genus Streptomyces; species Streptomyces sp. NPDC059695. The sequence continues at coordinate 145,682 of NZ_JBHWFF010000005.1, forward strand.
CGGTGACGATGAACGAGGAGTTCCCCCGCGTCCAGGTCATGCGCGGGCACAAGAAGAAGGGCGTGCGCTACTTCGGGCCGTACGCGCACGCGTGGGCGATCCGCGAGACCGTCGACCTGATGCTGCGGGTCTTCCCGGTGCGGACGTGCTCGGCGGGCGTCTTCCGGAACGCCGCCTCGGCCGGCCGTCCCTGCCTCCTCGGCTACATCGGCAAGTGCTCCGCGCCCTGCGTCGCCCGGGTCACGCCCGAGGAGCACCGCGAACTGGCGGACGACTTCTGCGACTTCATGGCCGGCCGCACCGGTACGTACATCCGCCGCCTCGAGAAGCAGATGATGATCGCGGCCGAGGACATGGAGTACGAGAAGGCAGCCCGGCTCCGCGACGACATAGAGGCCCTGCGCCGGGCCATGGAGAAGAACGCGGTCGTCCTCGCCGACGCCACCGACGCCGACCTGATCGCCCTCGCCGAGGACGAGCTGGAGGCCGCCGTCCAGATCTTCCACGTGCGCGGCGGACGCGTCCGGGGCCAGCGCGGCTGGGTCACGGACAAGGTCGAGGCCGTCGACACGGCGGGGCTCGTGGAGCACGCGCTCCAGCAGCTGTACGGCGAGGAGCGCGGCGACGCGGTCCCCAAGGAGGTCCTGGTCCCGGCGCTGCCCGAGGACGCGGAGTCCGTCTCGGCCTGGCTCTCCGGCCGCCGCGGCTCCCTCGTCTCGCTGCGCGTCCCGCAGCGCGGCGACAAGAAGGACCTGATGGAGACCGTCGCGCGCAACGCCCAGCAGGCGCTCGTGCTGCACAAGACCAAGCGCGCCAGCGACCTCACCACCCGCTCCCGGGCCCTGGAGGAGATCGCCGAGGCACTGGACCTGGACTCGGCGCCGCTGCGGATCGAGTGCTTCGACATCTCGCACCTCCAGGGCGAGGACGTCGTCGCCTCGATGGTCGTCTTCGAGGACGGGCTGCCCCGCAAGAGCGAGTACCGCCGCTTCCAGATCAAGGGCTTCGAGGGCCAGGACGACGTCCGGTCCATGCACGAGGTGATCAGCCGGCGCTTCAGGCGCTACCTCGCCGAGAAGGACCGTACGGGGGAGTGGGGTGCCCTCGCGGAGGGCGAGGCCCCGCCCGGCGCAGAGGGCCCGGCCGGCCGTGACGTCCCCGCCGGCGGCGAGGTCCCCGCCGAGGACGCGCAGGACGACGGGCGGCCCCGGCGCTTCGCCTACCCGCCGCAGCTCGTCGTCGTCGACGGCGGGCAGCCGCAGGTCGCCGCGGCCCGCCGCGCCCTCGACGAGCTCGGCATCGACGACGTCGCGGTCTGCGGCCTCGCCAAGCGCCTGGAGGAGGTCTGGCTGCCCGGCGACGACGACCCCGTGGTGCTGCCCCGCTCCAGCGAGGGTCTCTATCTGCTCCAGCGGGTACGTGACACGGCTCACGACTTCGCCATCCGCTATCAGCGCTCCAAGCGGACCAAACGCCTCCGGACCAGCCCGCTCGACGCCGTCCCCGGCCTCGGGGAGTCGCGCAAACAGGCTTTGATCAAGCATTTCGGCTCGGTGAAGCGGCTGAAGCAGGCGACAATCGAGCAGATCTGTGAGGTCCCCGGCTTCGGCCGGAAGACCGCGGAGGCGGTCGCCGTGGCCCTGGCCCGGGCGGCCCCCGCCGCACCCGCCGTGAACACGGCCACAGGAGAGATCATGGAAGACGACGGGGGCACCACCGCATGAGCGAGCGCGACACGCACCACCCGCACGACCGAGAAGACGGAGCAGGACACGTGAGTACGGGCACGAAGGAGACCCCCGGCGACAACGGCGCCGAGGCGGCCATTCCCGAACTGGTGATCATCTCCGGCATGTCCGGAGCCGGCCGGTCCACCGCGGCGAAGTGTCTGGAGGACCTCGGCTGGTTCGTCGTGGACAACCTGCCGCCCGCGCTGATCCCCACCATGGTGGAGCTCGGCGCCCGTTCCCAGGGCAACGTCGCCCGGATCGCGGTCGTCGTCGACGTCCGCGGCCGGCAGTTCTTCGACAACCTCAGGGAGTCCCTCGCCGACCTGGACGCCAAGCAGGTCACCCGCCGGATCGTCTTCCTGGAGTCCTCCGACGAGGCCCTGGTCCGGCGCTTCGAGTCGGTCCGCAGGCCGCACCCCCTCCAGGGCGACGGCCGCATCACCGACGGCATCGCCGCCGAGCGCGACCTGCTGCGCGAGCTGCGCGGCGACGCCGACCTGGTGATCGACACCTCCAGCCTCAACGTCCACGAGCTGCGCGCCAAGATGGACGCCCAGTTCGCCGGCGACGAGGAGCCCGAGCTCCGGGCCACCGTGATGTCCTTCGGCTTCAAGTACGGCCTGCCGGTCGACGCCGACCTGGTCGTCGACATGCGCTTCCTGCCGAACCCGCACTGGGTCCCCGAGCTGCGCCCCTTCACCGGCCTCAACGAGGAGGTGTCGAACTACGTCTACAACCAGCCCGGCGCCAAGGAGTTCCTCGACCGGTACACCGAGCTCCTTCAGCTGATCGCCGCCGGCTACCGCCGCGAGGGCAAGCGGTACGTGACCATCGCCGTGGGCTGCACGGGCGGCAAGCACCGCTCCGTCGCCACCGCCGAGCGCCTCGCCGCCCGCCTCGCCTCCGAAGGGGTCGAGACCGTCGTCGTCCACCGGGACATGGGGCGCGAGTGAAGCCGTCCCGTCGGCGTGCCTCCACCCTCACGGTGCGGCGTACGCTCCGCAGGCGCGGCGCCCAGCCCAAGGTGGTCGCGCTGGGCGGCGGCATGGGCCTGTCGGCCTCCCTCGCCGCGCTCCGCCGGATCACCGGCGACCTCACCGCCGTCGTCACCGTCGCCGACGACGGGGGCTCCAGCGGCCGGCTCCGGGAGGAGCTCGGCGTGCTGCCCCCGGGCGACCTGCGCAAGGCGCTCGCCGCGCTCTGCGGCGACGACGACTGGGGCCAGACCTGGGCCCGGGTGATCCAGCACCGCTTCCAGTCCAAGGGCGAGATCAACGGCCACGCCGTCGGCAACCTGCTGATCGTCGCCCTCTGGGAGCAGCTCGGCGACCCCGTCCAGGCCCTCGACCTCGTCGGCCGGCTGCTCGGCGCCCAGGGCCGGGTGCTGCCCATGTCCGCCGTGCCCCTGGAGCTCCAGGCGCTGGTCAGGGGCCACGACCCGGAGCGGCCGGACGACGTGGACACCGTGCGCGGCCAGGCGACCGTGGCGCTCACGCCCGGCGAGGTGCAGTCCGTGCACCTCGTGCCGCCGGACCCGCCGGCGGTGCCCGAGGCGGTCGCCGCGGTCCTGGACGCGGACTGGGTGGTGCTCGGTCCCGGCTCCTGGTTCTCCTCGGTGATCCCGCACCTTCTCGTCCCCGAGCTCCTCGACGCCCTGGCCGAGACGAAGGCCCGGAAGGTGCTCTCGCTGAACCTCGCGCCGCAGCCCGGAGAAACAGAGGGCTTCTCCCCGCAGCGTCATTTGGAGGTTTTGGGACGACACGCCCCTAAACTCGCCCTGGACGTGGTGCTGGCCGACGAGGCCGCCGTGCCCGACGTGTCAGCGAGGGAGCCCCTCGTCGATGCCGCCAAGCGGCTCGGCGCCGCGGTCGAGCTGGCGCCGGTGGCCCGCCCCGACGGCTCCGCCAAGCATGACCCGGAGCTGTTGGCCGCCGCGTACGACCGTATTTTTCGGATGCATGGAAGGATCGGCCCATGGCGATGACGGCAGCGGTGAAGGACGAGATCTCCCGGCTTCCCGTCACCCGGACCTGCTGCAGGAAGGCAGAGGTCTCGTCGATCCTGCGGTTCGCGGGCGGGCTGCACCTGGTGAGCGGCCGCATCGTGATCGAGGCGGAGCTCGACACCGCGATGGCGGCCCGCCGCCTGAAGCGGGACATCCTGGAGATCTTCGGGCACAGCTCGGAGCTGATCGTGATGGCCCCCGGCGGTCTGCGGCGCGGCTCGCGCTTCGTGGTGCGGGTGGTGGCGGGCGGCGACCAGCTGGCCCGGCAGACGGGTCTCGTGGACGGCCGCGGCCGTCCCATCCGGGGCCTCCCCCCGCAGGTGGTCTCCGGCGCGACGTGTGACGCCGAGGCGGCGTGGCGCGGCGCGTTCCTCGCGCACGGCTCGCTGACCGAGCCCGGCCGCTCCTCCTCCCTGGAGGTGACCTGCCCGGGTCCGGAGGCGGCCCTCGCGCTGGTCGGCGCGGCCCGGCGCCTCTCCATCGGGGCGAAGGCCCGTGAGGTTCGGGGCGTGGACCGGGTCGTCGTCCGCGACGGCGACGCCATCGGCGCCCTGCTGACCCGGCTCGGCGCGCACGAGTCGGTGCTCGCCTGGGAGGAGCGGCGGATGCGGCGCGAGGTCCGCGCCACCGCCAACCGCCTGGCCAACTTCGACGACGCCAACCTGCGCCGCTCGGCCCGCGCCGCGGTCGCCGCCGGGGCCCGGGTGCAGCGCGCCCTGGAGATCCTGGGCGAGGAGGTGCCCGAGCACCTCGCCGCCGCCGGGCGGCTCCGCATGGAGCACAAGCAGGCCTCCCTGGAGGAGCTGGGCGCGCTCGCCGACCCGCCGCTGACCAAGGACGCGGTGGCCGGCCGGATCCGCCGGCTGCTCGCCATGGCCGACAAGCGGGCGCAGGACCTGGGGATCCCCGGGACCGAGTCCAACCTGACGGAGGAGCTCGACGACAGCCTCGTCGGCTGAGCCCGTCGGGGAGATTCGTACGGAAGAGTGAACTCCGGGCTGCCGGTGCCTTTCTGAGGCACCGGCAGCTTTTCCGTACGCCCGCGAGGCACCCTTGACAGGCCCATGAGCGCCCAAGAGCCTGGCGTCTGTTCACCTTCGTGACAGACAACAGCAAGGGGGGCTCATGAGACGCAGAGCGAGATCGATCCTCGCCGCGGCTTCACTGCTGATCGCCGGAGTGGCGGCGGCACCCGTCGCCGGAGCGCAGACGAACGACCGGGACGGCGACGGCCTCTCCGTGTGGCGCGCCGAGGTCACCAAGGAGCAGGTCCCGCTGCTCCTCGACGCCGGTGCCGACGCCCACGAGCTCACCGAGCAGGTCCCGGCGAAGGGCTCGGCGACGGTCGAGCTCTTCCTCACCGGCCGGCAGGCCGGGCAGCTGCGCGGCCAGGGCGTCCGCATCGCCGAGCACACCATCGGCGCCCAGGCCGAGAAGCGGGTCGCCGCGGCCGGGGACGGCGTCTTCCGCCCGTACGGCGGCCCGAACGGCCTCAAGCAGGAGATCCTGGACACCGCGCGGGCCCACCCCGGGCTGACCAAGGTCGTCTCCATCGGCAAGACCCTCAAGGGCCAGGACATCCTCGCGCTCAAGCTGACCAGGGGCGCCCAGCGCGCCGAGGACGGCTCGAAGCCCGCCACGCTGTACATGTCCAACCAGCACGCGCGCGAGTGGATCACCCCGGAGATGACCCGGCGGCTGATGCACTACTACCTCGACCAGTACGGCAAGGACGAGCGGATCACCCGCATCGTCGACTCCACCGAGCTGTGGTTCGTGCTCTCCGCCAACCCGGACGGCTACGACTACACCCACGCCGACCCCGCCCACCGGCAGTGGCGGAAGAACCTCCGCGACAACGACGGCGACGGGAGGATCGGCTCCGGCGACGGAGTCGACCTGAACCGCAACTTCGCCTACAAGTGGGGGTACGACAACGAGGGCTCGTCCCCCGACCCGGCGGACGAGACCTTCCGCGGCAAGGCCGCCATGTCGGAGCCCGAGACCAGGGCCCTGGACGCCTTCCAGAAGCGCATCGGCTTCGCGTACGGCGTCAACTACCACTCGGCCGCCCAGCTCCTGCTGTACGGCGTGGGCTGGCAGGTCGCCACCGACACCCCCGACGACGTGGCCCTCAGGGCCCTCGCCGGCACCCCGCAGAAGTCCGCCGTGCCCGGCTACCGGCCGCAGGTCTCCTCGGAGCTGTACATCACCAACGGCGAGGCGGACGGACACGCCGCCAACGTCAACGGGATGCAGATGTTCACCCCGGAGATGTCGACCTGTGCCACCGCCTCCCGCGTCGACCCGAACGACGTCTGGAACCCGGGCGACTGCGCCTCCGTCTTCACCTTCCCGGACGACGAGAAGCTGATCCAGGCCGAGTTCGCGAAGAACATCCCCTTCGCGCTCGCCGTCGCCGAGACCTCCGCCCACCCGGACCGGCCCGTCTCCCCGGTCGGCATCGACGCCCCCGACCTCACCCCGAAGACCTTCGCCACCTCCTACGCCCGCGGCGAGGAGCAGGAGGTCGCCGTCACCGCCCGCAGGTCGCTGCGCGCCAAGACCCTGAAGTACCGGATCAACGGCGGCCGCACCCACAGCGAGGCGCTGGAGGCCTGGAAGGGCGGCGAGACCTACGGCGGCGACGACAACCTCTACTTCGACGAGTACCGCGCCGAGGTCGAGGACGCCCGTCCCGGCGACTCCGTCGAGGTCTGGTTCACCGCCCGCACCCGGGAGGGCCGGGCCACCGCCTCCGCCCCCTTCACGTACAAGGTGGCCGAGCGCCCGCGCGGCGACGTGCTCGTCCTCGCCGACGAGGGCGGCAGCACCGCCGCCCGGCACGCCGCCGCGTACGTGAAGGCGCTCGCCGACAACAAGCGCGGGGCGGCGGTCTGGGACGTCGCCACCCAGGGCGCCCCGGACGCCCTCGGCGTGCTCTCCCACTTCCGCACCGTCGTCTGGTACACCGGCGCCGAGCGCCCCTCCGGAGCCGCCCAGCTCGCCGTGCGCGCCTACCTCAACGAGGGCGGCAAGCTCGTCAACGCCGGTGAGAAGTCCGGCGGGCTCACCGAGGTCGGCCTCGCCGAGACCAACGACTTCGCCCAGTACTACCTCGGCGCCTACCACCGCGCGGGCCTCAAGAACCCGCCCGCCTTCGCCGGCACGGGCGCCTTCGCCGGCGTCGGCGCGAAGCTCGCCGCCGCCGACGGCAACCCGCTCGACAACGCGGGCGCCTACACCGTCACCTCGGACACCCTGAAGCCGAAGGACTTCCCGCAGTTCGCGAGCAGCGCCTCCGCCGGCGACTACCCGGGCGTCCGCACCCCGTTCGAACCCGCGGAGGGCTCGACGTTCGCGGCCGTCAAGCACGCCGACGACACCTGGGCCCGGCTCGCCAGGACCGTCGACCTCACCGGCGTCGCCGCCGCCTCGGGGCCGCGCCTGGACTTCCAGGTCAGCTACAACACCGAGCCCGGCTACGACAACCTCGTCGTCGAGGCCCACACCGTCGGACAGGACGACTGGACCACCCTGCCCGACACCAACGGCGGGACCTCCACCGAGCCGCCCGCCGACTGCGGCGAGGGCTTCTACGTCCGCGGCCACCCCTTCCTCGCCCACTACCTCACCATCGGCGAGGACGGCTGTGCGCCCAGCGGCACCACCGGCTCCTGGAACGCCTTCACCGGCCCCTCCAACGGCTGGCGGCAGGCCTCCGTCGACCTGAGCGCCTGGGCCGGCAAGAAGGTCGAGCTCGCGATCTCGTACGTCTCCGACCCCGGTACGGGTGAGATGGGCGCGTTCGTCGACGACACCCGGCTCGTCACCGGGACCACCACCGAGTCCGAGGGCTTCGAGACCTCCCTCGGCGCCTGGTCCACCCCGGGCGCCCCGGCCGGCAGCCCCGGCAACGCCTCCGACTGGACGCGCTCCGGAGCGCTCTTCCACTCCCAGGCCGCGGTCACCACGCGCGACACCGTCCTCCTCGGTTTCGGCCTGGAGCACGTGCCCGGAACGGCGGAGCGCGCCCGGGTCCTCGGCCGCGCCCTCGCGGTGCTCCGGCGCTGACGGAGCGTAGTGGGGACAAAGGTCCCACGGCGGCCCGTACCCGTTGGTAGGTACGGGCCGTCGGCCGTTCTCCCTCACTTTCCGGGCTCGTACGGCTGCGCGGGATGTCACCGGCGGGCGGGTGGGGAGGTAGGGTCGTAAGCGGTCGGGGACATCCCAAAAAACAAAAATCTCGCCGGCGTCGATACACCGGCGTTCCTAACGAGGAGATCGGTTCGTGACGATCCGCGTAGGCATCAACGGCTTTGGCCGCATCGGCCGGAACTACTTCCGCGCGCTCCTTGAGCAGGGTGCTGACATCGAGATCGTGGCTGTCAACGACCTGGGTGACACCGCGACCACCGCACACCTGCTGAAGTACGACACCATCCTGGGTCGCCTCAAGGCCGAGGTGACCCACACCGCCGACACCATCACCGTCGACGGTCACACCATCAAGGTGCTGTCCGAGCGCGACCCGGCCGACATCCCCTGGGGCGACCTGGGCGTCGACATCGTCATCGAGTCGACCGGCATCTTCACCAAGAAGGCCGACGCCGCGAAGCACCTCGCCGGCGGCGCCAAGAAGGTCCTCATCTCGGCTCCGGCCTCCGACGAGGACATCACCATCGTCATGGGCGTCAACCAGGACAAGTACGACCCGGCGCAGCACGACGTCATCTCCAACGCCTCCTGCACCACCAACTGTGTCGCGCCGATGGCCAAGGTCCTCGACGAGAACTTCGGCATCGTCAAGGGCCTCATGACGACGGTCCACGCGTACACCAACGACCAGCGCATCCTGGACTTCCCGCACAAGGACCTGCGCCGCGCCCGCGCCGCCGCGGAGAACATCATCCCGACCACGACGGGCGCCGCCAAGGCCACCGCCCTGGTCCTGCCGCAGCTCAAGGGCAAGCTCGACGGCATCGCGATGCGCGTCCCCGTCCCGACCGGCTCCGCCACGGACCTGGTCGTCACCCTCGACCGCGAGGTCACCAAGGACGAGGTCAACGCCGCGTTCAAGAAGGCCGCCGACGACGGCGACCTCAAGGGCATCCTGTTCTACACCGAGGACCCGATCGTCTCCTCGGACATCGTCAGCGACCCGGCGTCCTGCACCTTCGACGCCTCCCTGACGATGGTCCAGGACGGCAGCACGGTCAAGATCCTCGGCTGGTACGACAACGAGTGGGGCTACTCCAACCGTCTCGTCGACCTCACCGTCTTCGTCGGCGGCCGGCTCTAAGCTTCAGGGCAGGTTTTCGATGGGAGCAGGGCTCGGGCAGCGCGACGATGCGCTGTGCGAGCCCTGTTTGTGTGCTCCACCGCGTACCAAGGAGTCTGTTAACAGATGAAGACGATCGACGAGCTTCTCGAAGAGGGCGTCGCAGGCAAGCGCGTGTTCGTGCGTGCCGACCTCAACGTGCCGCTCGACGGCACCACCATCACCGACGACGGCCGCATCCGCGCCGTCGTCCCCACGGTCGAGGCGCTCTCCCGCGCCGGCGCCCGTGTCGTGGTCGCCTCCCACCTGGGCCGCCCCAAGGGCGCCCCGGACCCGGCGTTCTCGCTCGCCCCGGCCGCCGCCCGCCTCGGTGAACTGCTCGGCGCCGACGTGGCCTTCGCGACCGACACGGTCGGCGAGTCCGCGCGGACGACCGTCGAGGGCCTCGCCGACGGCCAGGTGGCCGTCATCGAGAACCTCCGCTTCAACGCGGGCGAGACCTCGAAGGACGACGCCGAGCGCGGCGCCTTCGCGGACGCCCTGGCCTCCCTCGCCGACCTGTACGTCGGCGACGGCTTCGGCGCCGTGCACCGCAAGCACGCCTCGGTCTTCGACCTCCCGGCGCGCCTCCCGCACGCCGCCGGCTACCTCATCGCCACCGAGGTCGGCGTCCTGAGGAAGCTCACGGACGACGTCCGTCGGCCGTACGTCGTCGCCCTCGGCGGCGCGAAGGTCTCCGACAAGCTCGGCGTGATCGACCACCTCCTGGAGAAGGCCGACCGCATCCTCATCGGCGGCGGCATGGCGTACACCTTCCTCAAGGCCCAGGGCCACGAGGTCGGCATCTCGCTGCTCCAGGAGGACCAGATCCCGGCGGTCCTGGACTACCTGAAGCGCGCCGACGAGCGCGGCGTGGAGTTCGTGCTCCCCGTCGACGTGCTGGTCGCGTCCGAGTTCCCGGACCTGAGGACCAAGGCTCCGGCCAACCCCTCCACGGTCGCCGCGGACGCCATCCCGGCGGACCAGGAGGGCCTGGACATCGGCCCGGAGACCCGTAAGCTCTACGCCTCGAAGCTCGCCGACGCCGGCACCGTCTTCTGGAACGGTCCGATGGGCGTCTTCGAGCACCCCGACTACGCCGAGGGCACCAAGGCCGTCGCCCAGGCGCTCGTCGACTCCCCGGCCTTCACGGTGGTCGGCGGTGGCGACTCCGCCGCGGCCGTCCGCATCCTGGGCTTCGACGAATCGGCATTCGGACACATCTCGACCGGCGGCGGCGCCTCCCTCGAATACCTCGAGGGCAAGAAGCTCCCCGGCCTCGTCGCACTGGAGGACTGACCCCTTTATGAGCACGCGTACCCCGCTGATGGCGGGCAACTGGAAGATGAACCTCAACCACCTGGAGGCCATCGCCCACGTCCAGAAGCTCGCCTTCGCCCTGACCGACAAGGACTACGACGCCTGTGAGGTCGCGGTCCTGGTCCCCTTCACCGACCTGCGGTCCGTCCAGACCCTGATCGACGGCGACAAGCTCAAGATCAAGTACGGCGCCCAGGACATCTCGGCGCACGACTCCGGTGCCTACACCGGCGAGATCTCGGGCCTGATGCTCTCCAAGCTGAAGTGCGCCTACGTCGCCGTCGGCCACTCCGAGCGACGCCAGTACCACGCCGAGAACGACGAGGTCTGCAACGCCAAGGTGAAGGCCGCCTTCAAGCACGGCGTGACCCCGATCCTCTGCGTCGGCGAGGGCCTGGACGTCCGCAAGGCGGGCGACCAGGTCGCGTACACCCTGGCCCAGCTCGACGGCGGCCTGAAGGACGTCCCGGCCGAGCAGGCCGAGACGATCGTGATCGCGTACGAGCCGGTGTGGGCCATCGGCACCGGCGAGGTCGCCACCCCCGAGGACGCCCAGGAGGTCTGCGGGGCGATCCGCGGCCGCCTCGCCGAGCTGTACTCGCAGGAGCTGGCCGACAAGGTCCGCATCCAGTACGGCGGCTCCGTCAAGGCCGGCAACGTCGCCGCGATCATGGCGCAGCCGGACGTCGACGGCGCCCTGGTGGGCGGCGCGGCGCTGGACGCCGACGAGTTCGTCAAGATCGCGCGCTTCCGCGACCAGTGAGTATGCGGTAGCGGAGTTACGTCGTACCCTTGCGGGGGTCGGGCAGGTGCCCGGCCCCCGTCCGTATAAGTCCGAGGAAGTTGGTCCAGCCGTGGTTATGGGGTTCTCGATCGCCCTGATCGTCTTCAGCGCGCTGCTGATGCTGCTCGTGCTGATGCACAAGGGAAAGGGCGGCGGCCTCTCCGACATGTTCGGAGGCGGCATGCAGTCCTCCGTCGGCGGCTCCTCGGTCGCCGAGCGGAACCTGGACCGGATCACGGTCGTGGTCGGTCTGCTCTGGTTCGCCTGCATTGTGGTGCTCGGTCTGCTGATGAAGTTGGACGGGTAACTCCAATCACTGGACGCGCGTTGGGCCTTACGTAGACTGGGGCATCTTCGAGCACCATCACGCAGGGAGTTACGACCGTGGCAAGTGGCAACGCGATCCGGGGAAGCCGGGTCGGAGCGGGGCCGATGGGCGAGGCCGAGCGAGGCGAATCGGCGCCGCGCGCCCGTATCTCGTTCTGGTGCTCGAACGGGCACGAGACGCAGCCGAGCTTCGCCAGCGACGCGGCGATCCCGGACACCTGGGACTGCCCGCGCTGCGGCTTCCCGGCAGGTCAGGACCGGGACAACCCGCCGGACCCGCCGCGCACGGAGCCGTACAAGACCCACCTCGCCTATGTGCGTGAGCGGCGCAGCGACGCCGACGGCGAGGCGATCCTCGCCGAGGCGCTCGCCAAGCTGCGGGGCGAGATCTGAAGCCTGGTGTGACGGTGTGACGAACGGGGGGGGGGGGGGCCGCGGCTGGGGGGGGGGCAGGCGCGGGGGGGGGGGGGGGGGGGAGGTGGGGGGGCCGCCCGCGGACGGGGGGGGGTGAGACGGAG
>NZ_JBHWFF010000005.1:157695-280045 GCF_042733785.1 Streptomyces sp. NPDC059695
ACGGGGGGGGGGTTTTCTCTGCCCGGGGTGTGGCGGTGTCCCCCGCCGGGCGGGCCCGGCTCCGGGGGGGGGGGGCAACGCCCCGTTCGTGCGTTCCGTTGTCAGTGGCGTCCTCTACCGTCGGTCGCGGACGTGATCGACCGAGGGGGCGCCGTGGCGACGACGGAGGCAGTGGGCGGTACGAGGGCCGCGCCCGCGTGGCGGGGCGGCTTCGGACGGCTGTGGACGGCCGCCGTGGTCTCCCGGTTCGGCGACTCGCTGCGCACGGCCGCGCTGCCGCTGCTCGCCGCCTCGCTCACCGACGACCCCTTCCTCATCGCCTCCGTCACCGCCTGCGGCTTCCTGCCCTGGCTGCTCTTCGGGCTCCTCGGCGGGGCCGTCGCCGACCGCGTCGACCAGCGGCGCGCCATGTGGGCGGTCGACGTCGTCCGCGGCGGACTCGTGGCCGCCTTCGCCGCGGCCGTCGCCCTCGGGCACGCCACGATCGCCCTGCTGCTCGTCCTGGCCTTCGCCCTCACCACCCTGCAGACCCTCTTCGACAACGCGGCGACGGCCCTGCTGCCCGCCCTCGTCCCCGCCGACACCCTCGCCGCGGCCAACGCCCGTCTGATGACCGGCCAGCAGCTCGCCGGCGGCCTCCTCGCCGGACCCGCGGTGCCGCTCCTGCTCCTCGCCGGGCCCGCCGTCCCGTACGCGGCCGACGCCGCCACGTACGTCCTGGCCGCGCTCCTCATCGCGTCCCTGCGGACCGGAGCGCCCGGGCGCCCGCCCCGCCCGGCCGGCTCGACCCTCCGCAGGGAGATGGCCCAGGGACTGGCCGTCCTGCGGGCGGACCGGCACCTGAGACGGCTCTGCACCGCCACCACCCTCTGCAACGTCGGCATGGGGGCGCTCATCGCCACGCTCGTCGTCCACGTCACCGAGGGCCTGCGCGCGGGGAACGCCGGATACGCCGCCACGATCACCGGGTACGCGCTGGGCGCCGTCGCCGGCGGCTTCCTCGCCCGGCGGATCGCGGAGCGGACCGGACGGATCCGCGCCGTGTTCCTCGCCGGGACCGTCCAGACCGGCTGCCTGGTCCTGATGGGCGCGGTGCCCGTCCTCGCGGTATCGGTCGGGGCCATGGCGGTGTTCGGCTTCATGGGGACGGTGTGGAACGTCCAGCAGACGACCCTCATGCAGGAGCGCGCACCCGACGGGATGCTCGGCCGGATCGCCGCGGCCTTCCGCACCCTCGCCGTGGCGGGCGCCCCGCTCGGGGCCCTGCTCGGCGGCGCGGCGGCCGCCGGGCTCGGGCCGCACACACCGGCCCTCCTCGCGGCGGCGCTGTTCGCGCTCGCCGTCGCGTCGCTGGCCCCTCTGATCAATTAGGTTTGGGGGTGCAGCGGGGCAGACAAGCAGTATTGAGAAGGAATGGGCGATGTCCGAGATGACCAGCGAAGGCCGTACCAGGCTCAACCGGCTGCCCGAGTGGGCGGCTCTCGCCAAGCACCGTGAGCAGCTGGGCGACACCCATCTGCGCGAACTGTTCGCCGCCGACCCCGAGCGGGGCACCCGCCACACCCTGCGCGTCGGCGACCTCCTCCTGGACCACTCCAAGCACCTCGTCACCGACGAGACGCTGACCCTGCTGCGCGAACTCGCCGCCGTCACCGGCGTCGCCGAGCTTCGTGACGCCATGTTCCGCGGCGAGAAGATCAACACCACCGAGGACCGGGCGGTCCTCCACACCGCGCTGCGCGCCCCCCGCGGGGCCGTGATCGAGGTCGACGGGGAGAACGTCGTCCCCGGCGTCCACGCCGTCCTCGACCGGATGGGTGCCTTCGCCGACAAGGTCCGCTCGGGCGAGTGGACCGGCCACACCGGCAAGCCGGTCAAGAACATCGTGAACATCGGCATCGGCGGCTCCGACCTCGGCCCGGCCATGGCCTACGAGGTCCTGCGCTCCTTCACCCGGCGGGACCTGACGGTCCGTTTCGTCTCCAACGTCGACGGCGCCGACCTCCACGAGGCCGTCCGCGACCTCGACCCCGCCGAGACGCTGTTCATCGTCGCCTCGAAGACCTTCACCACCATCGAGACGATCACCAACGCCACCTCCGCCCGCGACTGGCTCCTCGCCGGTCTCGGAGCCGGCCAGGAGGCCGTCGCCCGGCACTTCACGGCCCTCTCGACCAACGCCGAGAAGGTCGAGGAGTTCGGCATCGACACCGCCAACATGTTCGAGTTCTGGGACTGGGTCGGCGGCCGCTACTCCTTCGACTCCGCCATCGGCCTCTCCCTGATGATCGCCATCGGCCCGGACCGCTTCCGGGAGATGCTCGACGGCTTCCACCTCGTCGACGAGCACTTCCGCACCGCCCCGCCCGAGGAGAACGCCCCGCTGCTCCTCGGCCTCCTCGGCGTCTGGTACGGCGCCTTCTTCGACGCCCAGTCGCACGCCGTCCTGCCGTACTCCCACTACCTGTCCAAGTTCACCGCCTACCTCCAGCAGCTCGACATGGAGTCCAACGGCAAGTCGGTGGACCGCCAGGGCGAGCGCGTCGACTGGCAGACCGGGCCCGTCGTCTGGGGCACCCCCGGAACCAACGGGCAGCACGCCTACTACCAGTTGATCCACCAGGGCACCAAGGTCATCCCGGCCGACTTCATCGGCTTCGCCCGCCCCGTCGACGACCTGCTGCCCGGCCTCGTCGCCCAGCACGACCTGCTCATGGCCAACTTCTTCGCCCAGACCCAGGCGCTGGCCTTCGGCAAGACGCCCGAGGAGGTCCGGGCCGAGGGCGTCGCCGAGGAGCTCGTCCCGCACAAGACGTTCCAGGGCAACCACCCGACCACCACGATCCTCGCGGAGGCCCTCACCCCGTCCGTCCTCGGCCAGCTGATCGCGCTCTACGAGCACAAGGTGTTCGTCCAGGGCGCCGTCTGGAACATCGACTCCTTCGACCAGTGGGGCGTCGAGCTCGGCAAGGTCCTCGCCAAGAGGATCGAGCCCGTCCTGACGGAGGGCGAGGGGGCCGAGCAGCTCGACAGCTCCACCGCCGCGCTCGTCTCGGCCTACCGCTCGCTGCGCGGACGGTAGTCGCATGACGGGGGAGAACGCGGTGCGGCTCCGGCCGCCCAGGAACGCCGTCGACGAGCGGGCCGTCACCTGGTGGCGGGTCCGGCTGCTCGTGACCACCGCCGTCCCGGTGACGGTCCTGGCCGTGCTCGGCGCGCTGATCGGGCCCGCGCGGTCCTGGCTGCTGCTCTCGGCCGGGGCCGTGGCCGCCCTGGGCCTCGCCTGCACCGCGTTCCTCCCCGCCTGGTGGTTCCGGGTGCACCGCTGGGAGGTCACCGACGAGGCCGTCTACGTGCGCACCGGGGCCCTCTGGCAGGAGTGGCGGATCGCCCCGATGTCCCGGATCCAGACCGTCGACACCGTGCGGGGACCGCTGGAGCAGGCCTTCCGGCTCGCCACCGTCACCGTCACCACCGCCTCCGCCAGGGGCGCGATCCGCATCGAGGGCCTCGACCACGAACGGGCCGCCGCACTCGCCGAGCGGCTCACCCTCCTCACCCGGGCCACCCCCGGGGACGCCACATGAGCGAGGAGTGGCGGCGGCTCGACCCGCGCACCCTGCTCGCCGGTGCCGCCGTCCTCTGCGGCGTGGCCGGCGGCGCGGCACTCCCGGCGGTCGCCGGCCTCGCCGGGGGCAGGCCCCTGTGGCAGGCCGTCGCCTGGGTCCTCGCCGGTGCCGCCCTGCTCGTCCTCGCCGGGACCGCCGCCGACTGGGTCCGGCTGCGCCGCACCCGCTACCGCGTCGGCCCCGAGCGGGTCGACCTCCACACCGGGCTCCTGCTGCTCAAGCGCCGTTCCCTCGCCCGTGAGCGGATCCGCAGCGTCGACCTCACCGCCAACCCGCTGCAGCGCGTCCTCGGCCTGGTCAAGGTCCGCATCGGCACCGGCGAGCACACCGGCGGCGAGTCCACCCTCGCCCTCGACCTGGTCACCCGCGCCGAGGGCGAACGACTCCGCCAGGAGCTCCTCGCCCGCGCCCCGTCCCCCGGGGACACCGGCGACGACAGCGCCCTGGCCACCCTCGACCCGCGCTGGATCCGCTACGCCCCGGTCTCCTTCGTCGCCCCCGCGCTCGGCGGCGCCGCCGCCGGGGCCGTCATGCAGGTCAGCGACTGGTTCGGTGCCCAGGGGAAGGTCATCGACTGGATAGGGGACCGCTTCCAGGGCGTCTCGGTGACCTGGATGATCCTCGACCTGCTCCTGATCGCCACCGCTGCGGGCGCGGTCGGCGCCCTCGGCCTCTGGGTCGAGATGTGGTGGAACTACCGCCTGGAGCGCGAGCCCGGGGGAACGCTCCGCGTCCGCCGCGGCCTGTTCACCGCCCGCTCGGTCACGCTGGAGGAGCGCAGGCTGCGCGGGATCGAGCTCGTCGAGCCGCTCGGGGCGCGCCTGTTCGGGGCCGCGCGCGTCGACGCCGTCGCCACCGGCCTCGCCCAGGACGACGACGACAAGCACGGCGATCTGAAGAACCTGCTGCCGGCCGTCCCCCGCGAGCACGCCGAGCGGGTCGCCGCCCGGGTCCTGGGCGAGCCGGAGCCCCCGACCGGGACACCGCTCGCCACCCACCCCCGGGCCGCCCGCACCCGGCGGCTGCGCTGGGCCCTGTGGAGCGTCCTGGGGCCCGCCGCGCTCCTCGCCGTGCTCGGCGCGCTCCTCACGCCGGTCCTGCTGTACGTGGCGGCCGGCTGCGCCCTCGTCCTCACCCCGGTCGCCGTGCTCTTCGCCCTCGACGCGTACCGCGGACTCGGACACGGCGTCAGCGGCGCCTGGCTGGTCACCCGTTCGGGTACGGTCCGGCGGACGACGGTCGCCCTCCAGCGCTCCGGCGTCATCGGCTGGACGGTCAAGCGGTCGTACTTCCAGCGCCGCGCCGGCATCCTGACCGTCACCGCGACCACGGCGGCGGGCGAGGGCGCGTACGACATCCTCGACGCCGGCGAGAGCCAGGGCCTGACCTTCGCCGCCGAGGCCGTCCCCGGGCTCCTGGCGCCCTTCCTGGAACCCGTACACACGCCGGAGGCCCGGCTCACCGAGCGGTGAACCGGGCCTCCGGACGGGTACGTCAGGCCGAGGCCGGCGGATACAGGCTCCGCGGCAGCTCCGACGCGGCCGCCGCGTCGAGCAGCCACAGCGTCCGCGAGCGGCCGTAGGCGCCGGCCGCCGGGGCCTGCACCTCGCCCGCGCCCGAGAGCGCGATCGCCGCGGCCTTCGCCTTGTCCTCACCGGCCGCGAGCAGCCAGACCTCCTTCGCCGCCCGGATCGCCGGGAGCGTGAGCGAGACGCGGACCGGCGGCGGCTTCGGCGCGCCGTGCACCCCGACCACCGTCCGCTCGGTCTCGCGGACCGCCGGCAGCTCGGGGAAGAGCGAGGCCACGTGCGTGTCCGGGCCGACGCCCAGCATCAGCACGTCGAACGTCGGCACCCCGCCGTGGTCGCCGGGACCCGCGGCGGCGGCCAGCTCCTGCGCGTACGCGGCCGCGGCGGCGTCGACGTCGGAGCCGTACGGCCCGTCCGAGGCCGGCATGGCGTGCACCCGGGCCGGGTCGAGCGGCACCCGGTCGAGCAGCGCCGCACGGGCCTGGGTGACGTTCCGCTCGGGGTCGCCCTCGGGCAGGAACCGCTCGTCGCCCCACCACAGGTCGAGCCGCGACCAGTCGACCGCGTCCCGCGCGGGTGCCGAACCGAGCGCCGCGAGCAGGCCGTTGCCGTTGCGGCCGCCGGTCAGCACGACCGAGGCGGAGCCCCGGGCGGCCTGGGCGTCCACGATCCGGGTGATGAGCCGGGCCGCGGCGGCCTGGGCCATCAGCTCCTTGTCGCGGTGGACGACCAGCTGGGGGGTGCTCACTTGGCCGCCGCCTTCTTGGCCGGGGACTTCTTCGCCGCGGGCTTGGCCGCGGGGGCGTCCTCGACGACCGTCTCCTCGACGGCGACGGTCTCCTCGACGGCGACGGTCTCCGTCACGGCCGCGGGACCGGCCGGCTCGGGAGCGGTGGTCGCGGCCTTCTCGTCGAGCCGCTCCAGGCCGAACCTGAGCGCCGTCGCGTAGGTGTCGTCCGGGTCGAGCCGGCGCAGCTCCTCCGCGATCAGCTCGGCCGTCTCGCGGCGCTTGAGCGCCACCGCACGGTCGGGCTGCCCCTCTATGGAGAGCGTCGCGAGCGAGCCGTCCGGCCGGTCGAGGACGATCGGCCCCGAGCTGGTCTCCATCCGTACGGAGGTCAGACCGGGCCCCGCCGACTTCGAGCGCCGCACCGGCACCTTCAGCCGGTCCGCCAGCCACATCGCGAGCAGCTCGACGCTGGGGTTGAACTCCTCGCCCTCCACCTCGGCGGAGGTGACCTCGCACACGACCTGGTCGAGCGCGGCGGCCAGCATCGAACGCCACGGGGTGATCCGGGTCCACGAGAGGTCCGTGTCGCCCGGGGTGTACGCGTCCGCGCGCGCGGTCAGCTCGTGGATGGGCTGCTCGGCGGCGTACGTGTCGGTCACCCGGCGCTGGGCGAGCGCGCCCAGCGGGTCGTTCGCCGGGTCGGACGGCGCGTTCACCGGCCACCAGACGACGACGGGGGCGTCGGGGAGGAGCAGGGGCAGCACCACCGACTGGGCGTGGTCGACGACCTCGCCGTACAGCCGGAGCACCACCGTCTCGCCGGTGCTGGCGTCGGCGCCGAGGCGGACCTCGGCGTCGAGCCGCGCCGTGGCACGGTCCCGCGGGGAGCGCGAGACCCTCTTGATGACGACGAGGGTCCGCGAGGGGTGCTCGCGGGACGCCTCGTTGGCCGCCTTCAGCGCGTCGTAGGCGTTCTCCTCGTCGGTGACGATCACGAGGGTGAGCACCATGCCGACGGCCGGCGTGCCGATCGCCCGCCGCCCGAGCACCAGCGCCTTGTTGATCTTGGAGGACGTGGTGTCCGTCAGGTCGGTCTTCATGGCCGGCGCCAGCTCCTGCCGTCTCGTGCGAGCATCTCGTCCGCCTCGACCGGACCCCAGGTCCCGGACTGGTACTGCGCGGGCGTGCCGTGCGTGTCCCAGAACTGCTCGATCGGGTCGAGGATCTTCCAGGACAGCTCGACCTCCTCGACGCGCGGGAAGAGGTTGGAGTCGCCGAGCAGGACGTCCAGGATGAGCCGCTCGTACGCCTCGGGGCTCGACTCCGTGAAGGACTCGCCGTACGCGAAGTCCATCGACACGTCCCGGATCTCCATCTGGGTGCCGGGCACCTTGGAGCCGAACCGCACCGTCACGCCCTCGTCCGGCTGGACCCGGATCACGATGGCGTTGCGGCCGAGCTCCTCGGTCGCGGTGTGGTCGAAGGGGGAGTGCGGGGCGCGCTGGAAGACGACCGCGATCTCGGTGACGCGGCGGCCCAGGCGCTTGCCGGTCCGCAGGTAGAACGGGACGCCCGCCCAGCGGCGGTTGTCGATCTCCAGCTTGACCGCCGCGTAGGTGTCGGTCTTCGACCGGGGGTCGATGCCGTCCTCCTCCAGGTAGCCGACGGCCTTCGCGCCGCCCTGCCACCCGGCCGCGTACTGGCCGCGGACCGTGGACTCGCCCAGGTCCTTGGGCAGCTTCACCGCGCCGAGGACCTTGGTCTTCTCGGCGGCCAGCGCGTCGGCGTCGAAGGAGGCGGGCTCCTCCATGGCGGTCAGTGCGAGCAGCTGGAGCAGGTGGTTCTGGATGACGTCACGGGCGGCGCCGATGCCGTCGTAGTAGCCGGCGCGGCCGCCGATGCCGATGTCCTCGGCCATGGTGATCTGCACGTGGTCGACGTACGAACGGTTCCAGATCGGCTCGAAGAGGGTGTTGGCGAAGCGGAGCGCCAGGATGTTCTGGACGGTCTCCTTGCCGAGGTAGTGGTCGATCCGGAAGACCGCCTCGGGCGGGAAGACCTCGTGGACGACCTCGTTGAGCTCCTTGGCGGAGACCAGGTCGTGGCCGAAGGGCTTCTCGATGACCGCGCGGCGCCAGGAGTTGTCCTTCTGGTCCGCGAGGCCGTGCTTCTTGAGCTGCTGGACGACCAGCGGGAAGAACTTCGGCGGCACGGACAGGTAGAAGGCGAAGTTGCCGCCCGTGCCCTGTGCCTTGTCGAGCTCCTCGATCGTCGTCTTGAGCTGCTCGAAGGCCGTGTCGTCGTCGAAGTCGCCCTGGACGAACCGCATGCCCTGGATCAGCTGCTGCCACACCTCCTCGCGGAAGGGGGTGCGCGCGTGCTGCTTGACGGCCTCGTAGACCTCCTGCGCGAAGTCCTCGTCCGCCCATTCGCGGCGGGCGAAGCCGACGAGCGAGAAGCCCGGCGGCAGCAGGCCGCGGTTGGCCAGGTCGTAGACGGCAGGCATCAGCTTCTTACGGGACAAATCGCCCGTGACGCCGAAGATCACCAGACCCGACGGCCCCGCGATGCGCGGGAGCCGTCGGTCTGCGGCGTCACGGAGCGGGTTGGCTCCGTGGACTGCGCTCAAAGTGCTTACGCCTCCGAAGATCCGCGGCGCGCCAGCTCCGCCTCGGTGGACTTGAGCAGGTCGTTCCAGGACGCCTCGAACTTCTCGACGCCCTCGTCCTCCAGGAGCTGGACGACGTCGTCGTAGCTGATGCCCAGCTTCTCGACGGCGGCCAGCTCGGCCCGCGACTGGTCGTAGGTGCCGCGGATGGTGTCGCCGGCGACCTCGCCGTGGTCGGCGGTGGCCTCCAGGGTCGCCTCCGGCATGGTGTTGACCGTGCCCGGGGCGACCAGGTCCACGACGTACAGGGTGTCCTTGTACGCCGGGTCCTTGACGCCGGTCGAGGCCCACAGCGGACGCTGCTTGTTGGCCTGCGCCTTGTCGAGGGCGGCCCAGCGCTCCGAGGAGAAGACCTCCTCGAAGGCCTCGTAGGCCAGACGGGCGTTGGCCAGGGCGGCCTTGCCCTTGAGCGCCTTGGCCTCGTCGGTGCCGATGCCGTCCAGGCGCTTGTCGATCTCCGAGTCCACGCGGGAGACGAAGAACGAGGCCACCGAGTGGATCTTGGAGAGGTCGAGGCCGCGCTCGCGGGCCTTCTCCAGACCCGCCAGGTAGGCGTCCATGACCGCGCGGTAGCGCTCCAGCGAGAAGATCAGCGTCACGTTGACGCTGATGCCGAGGCCGATGACCTCGGTGATCGCCGGCAGGCCCGCCCGGGTGGCCGGGATCTTGATCAGGGTGTTGGGGCGGTCCACCAGCCAGGCCAGCTGCTTGGCCTCGGCGATGGTGGCGGCCGTCTCGTGGGCGAGACGGGGGTCGACCTCGATGGAGACCCGGCCGTCCTGGCCGTCCGTCGCGTCGAAGACCGGCCGCAGGATGTCGGCGGCGTCACGGACGTCCGCCGTCGTGATCATGCGGATGGCCTCGTCGACGGTCACCTTGCGGGCGGCGAGGTCGACGAGCTGCTGCTCGTAACCGTCACCCGAGGAGATGGCCTTCTGGAAGATCGACGGGTTCGTCGTCACACCGACCACGTGGCTCTGGTCGATGAGCTCGGCCAGGTTGCCGGACGTGATCCGCTTGCGCGAGAGGTCGTCCAGCCAGATCGCGACGCCTTCGTCGGAGAGGCGCTTGAGAGCGTCTGTCATGAGAATTGCATCTCCAATAAGTCGTACGTATGGGCGTCAGCGCGCGGCGGCGGCCACGGATTCCCGCGCGGCGGCGGCGATCGCCTCCGGCGTGAAACCGAACTCGCGGAAGAGGACCTTCGCGTCCGCCGAGGCGCCGAAGTGCTCCAGGGAGACGATCCGGCCGGCGTCGCCGACGTACTTGTGCCAGGTGAGACCGATGCCGGCCTCGACCGCGACCCGGGCCCTGACCGACGGCGGCAGGACCGAGTCCTTGTACGCCTGGTCCTGCTCCTCGAACCACTCCACGGACGGCATCGAGACCACACGGGTCGGGACGCCCTCGGCCTGGAGCTGCTCGCGGGCCTCGACGGCCAGGTGCACCTCGGAACCCGTGGCGATCAGCACGACCTCGGGGGAGCCGCCCTCGGCCTCGAACAGCACGTAGCCGCCCTTGACCGTGTCCTCGTTCGGCGCGTACGTGGGCACGCCCTGGCGGGTCAGCGCGAGGCCGTGCGGGGCACCCTTGCCGAACACCTTCGTGTGACGCTGCATGATCTCGCGCCAGGCGATCGCCGTCTCGTTGGCGTCGGCCGGACGGACCACGTTGAGACCCGGGATCGCGCGCAGCGAGGCGAGGTGCTCCACCGGCTGGTGCGTCGGGCCGTCCTCGCCCAGACCGATCGAGTCGTGGGTCCAGACGTACGTCACGGGCAGGTGCATCAGCGCGGAGAGACGCACCGCGTTGCGCATGTAGTCGGAGAACACCAGGAAGGTGCCGCCGTAGACGCGCGTGTTGCCGTGCAGCGCGATGCCGTTCATCTCCGCGGCCATGGAGTGCTCGCGGATGCCGAAGTGGATCGTGCGGCCGTACGGGTCGGCCTCCGGCAGCGGGTTGCCCTCGGGCAGGAACGACGAGTCCTTGTCGATCGTCGTGTTGTTCGAGCCGGCGAGGTCGGCCGAGCCGCCCCACAGCTCCGGGACGACCGCGCCGAGCGCCTTGAGGACCTGGCCGGAGGCGGCACGGGTGGCGACGCCCTTGCCCGCCTCGAAGACCGGGAGCTTCTCGGCCCAGCCGGCCGGCAGCTCGTTCGCCTGGATGCGGTCGAACTCGGCCGCGCGCTCCGGGTTGGCCGTACGCCACTCGGCGAGCTGCTTCTCCCACGCGGCGCGGGCCTCGCGGCCGCGGTCGCCCAGCGCGCGGGTGTGCGCGATGACCTCGTCGCCGACCTCGAAGGTCCGCTCCGGGTCGAAGCCCAGGACGCGCTTGGTGGCCGCGATCTCCTCGTCGCCGAGCGCCGAGCCGTGCGCGGCCTCGGTGTTCTGCGCGTTCGGGGCGGGCCAGGCGATGATCGAGCGCATCGCGATGAACGACGGGCGCTCGGTCTCCGCCTCGGCGGCCTTGACCGCCGCGTACAGGGCGGCCGGGTCCAGGTCGCCGTTCGACTGCGGCTCGACGCGCTGGACGTGCCAGCCGTACGCCTCGTACCGCTTCATCGTGTCCTCGGACACGGCCGTCTCGGTGTCGCCCTCGATCGAGATGTGGTTGTCGTCCCACAGCAGGATCAGGTTGCCGAGCTTCTGGTGGCCGGCGAGCGAGGAGGCCTCCGCGGAGATGCCCTCCTGCAGGCAGCCGTCACCGGCGATCACGTAGATCCGGTGATCGAACGGCGAGGCGCCGGTCGCGGCCTCCGGGTCGAACAGACCGCGCTCGTAGCGGGCCGCCATCGCCATGCCCACGGCGTTGGCGACGCCCTGGCCCAGCGGGCCCGTGGTCGTCTCGACGGCGGCGGTGTGGCCGTACTCCGGGTGGCCGGGGGTCTTCGAGCCCCAGGTACGGAACGCCTTCAGGTCGTCCAGCTCAAGACCGAAGCCACCCAGGTACAGCTGGGTGTAGAGGGTCAGGGACGAGTGTCCCGCGGAGAGGACGAACCGGTCGCGCCCGACCCACTCGGGGTCCGCCGGGTCGTGCCGCATCACCTTCTGGAAGAGGGTGTACGCGGCGGGCGCCAGGCTCATCGCCGTACCGGGATGGCCGTTGCCGACCTTCTGTACGGCGTCCGCGGCCAGGATGCGGGCGGTGTCGACAGCCCGCTGGTCCAACTCGGTCCACTCGAGGTCTGTGGTGGTCGGCTTAGTGCTCACCCTGGGTCAGGGCTCCTCTCCACATGTCTGTAGCCGGTGACTGAGGGTGTACCGGCGTTGTCGAGCCTACCCCCGCGGAACGCCCCTCTTTTCGTGTTCATGCCCCTCAAATGAGCGGAGAAATGAAAGGACACAGCAAGAGTGCCGGTGGTCGTGGGAGTTCGCCTCCCGAGCCGGGTCCGCAGCCGCCCCCGAACCGTGTCCACCCCTTGGGACGTACCGCACCAACACGACCCCACCCCCGCGAAGATCGGCGTCTGGGCAACGTCTACAGTGGCGTGGTACGCGCAAGCTTTACCCCTTCTTCACGCGGGGAGCTTGCTGGGAATTTCTCTGTCAGGGGTGTGCGTGACGGCCGTCGAGTCCCGACCCGCAGGGGTCGTCTTGACTCCCAGCCCGGGGGGCCATCGGCCGTTCGGGGCCCGCGTCAAGGCATTCGTGGCGCTGACCAAGCCGCGGATCATCGAGCTGCTGCTCATCACGACCGTTCCGGTGATGTTCCTCGCCGAGCAGGGCGTGCCCGACCTGTGGCTGGTGCTCGCCACCTGCTTCGGCGGCTACCTCTCCGCGGGCGGCGCGAACGCGCTGAACATGTACATCGACCGCGACATCGACGCGCTGATGGACCGCACCTCGCAGCGCCCGCTCGTCACCGGCGTGCTCACCCCGCGGGAGGGACTGGTCTTCGGACTCACCCTCGCGGTGGTCTCCACGCTGTGGTTCGGCCTGCTGGTCAACTGGCTGTCCGCCGCCCTCTCGCTCGGCGCGCTCCTCTTCTACGTGGTCGTCTACACGATGATCCTCAAGCGGCGCACCGCGCAGAACATCGTCTGGGGCGGCATCGCCGGCTGCCTGCCGGTGCTCATCGGCTGGTCGGCCGTCACGAACTCGATGTCGTGGGCCGCGGTCATCCTCTTCCTCGTCATCTTCTTCTGGACGCCGCCGCACTACTGGCCGCTGTCGATGAAGGTGAAGGACGACTACGCACGCGCGGGCGTGCCCATGCTTCCGGTGCTCGCCTCCAACAAGGTCGTCGCCAAGCAGATCGTGCTCTACAGCTGGGTCATGGTCGCCGTCTCCCTGCTGCTCACCCCCCTGGGCTACACCGGCTGGTTCTACACCGCCGTGGCCCTGGTGACCGGCGGCTGGTGGCTCTGGGAGGCGCACGCGCTCCTCAACCGCGCCAAGGCCGAGGTGACGGGCGCCAAGCTCAAGGAGATGCGCCTCTTCCACTGGTCCATCACCTACGTCTCGCTGCTCTTCGTGGCGGTCGCCGTGGACCCCTTCCTGCGCTGAGCCGAGCGCTCATCCGATCGCGCACGGCCGACGGCCGGGCCGTGTGGGCTGTCCCACGTGGCCCGGCCGTCGCCAGTGGAACTACCCCTCGGTAGCATCCGTGTCATGGCAGAAACGAAGCAGGAAGAGCGCAGGGCGGCCAGGCTCGCCAAGGAGATCCGGGCCTTCTCCAAGGCGCACGACGGCGCCGAGGGACACCTCGCGCACATCGGCCAGGCGGGCACCCGGATCGTCCTGGTCGGCACGGACGGCGGCTGGGGCGACCTCGTCGCGCCGACGTACGCGGTCGCGCAGCAGGCCGCCGAGAAGGCCGGCCTGACCCTCCACGAGGAGTTCGACGGCGAGTTCGCCGCCAAGGTCGCCACCGGTCCGTACGAGTGGACCCGGATGGCCGGTATCCAGATCGGCGGCTCCTCCAAGGGCTGAGGCAACAACCTCGCGCGGGGCTCACCCGTTAGGACGTGTGGAGACACGTCCACACAGGGAGCCCCCCGAGATGATCGACACGCCGGACCTGGTGGACCAGCACTGCCACGGGGTGCTCCGTACGGAGCTCGGCCTCGGCACCTTCGAGGCCCACCTCGGCGCCCATCTGAGCGCCCGCCCCGGCGGGGCCGCGGTGCTGCCCGCCGCCGGCACCACCTTCTTCGACACCCAGACCGGCTTCGCCGTGCGCCGCTGGTGCCCGCCGCTCCTCGGCCTGGAACCGCACTGCCCGCCCGCCCGCTACCTCGCCCGCCGCAGGGAACTCGGTGCCGCCGAGGCCGGCCGCCGGCTGCTCCGGGCCTCCGGGATCTCCACCTATCTGGTCGACACCGGGCTCCCCGGCGACCTCACGCCCCCCGCCGAGCTCGGCGCCGCGGGCGCCGCCGCGGCCCACGAGATCGTCCGCCTCGAACGCCTCGCCGAACAGGTCGCCGACAGCTCGGGCTCCGTCGAGGCCTTCCTCGCCCACCTCGCCGAGGCCGTCCACACGGCGGCCGCCGGAGCCGTGGCCCTCGCCTCTGCCGAAGGCGTCCGCCAGGGGCTCGCGAGCGCGCCCGGGCCGCCCGGCCCGGGAGAGGTGCGCGGCGCCGCGGGGCGCTGGCTGGCCGCCCGCCCGCCCGGCGGCCCGCTCACCGACCCCGTCCTGCTGCGCCACCTGCTGTGGATCGCGGTCACCGCCGGGCGCCCCCTGCAGCTGCACACCGGCGACCGGGACCCGGCCGTCCTCGCCGACTTCGCCGCGGCCACCGCGGGCCTCGGCGCCGACCTCGTCCTGCTGCACACCTATCCGCACCACCGGGCGGCGGCGCACCTGACCGGACTCCATCCGCACGTGTACGCCGACCTCGGCCCCGTCCTGGCCCACACGGGCGCCCGGGCGGCGGCCGTCCTCGCCGAGGTCCTCGAACGGGCGCCCTTCGGGAAGCTGCTCTTCTCCAGCGGCGCCCGGGGCCTGCCCGAGCTCCACGCGGTCGCGGCCGGCGCCTTCCGCGCGGCGCTCACCCGGGTGCTCGGGGAGTGGGTGACGGACGGCGCCTGGTCCCGTACGGACGCGCAGCGGGTGGCCGCGCTGATCGCGGCGGGAAACGCGCGACGGGTCTACCGGCTGACCTGACCCGCTGTCAGTCCCCGTTGGTAGCGTTCATGGCGGAATCGAACGGATCACGGGGAGCGAAGCGTGCGGGAAGTGCAGCGACACCAGGTCGACGCGACGAGGATCGAGCGGGCGCTGGAGGACGCCCGGGGGAAGACCTTCGACCGCTGGCACGACCTCCGCTACGGGGGCATGGCGCTGTCGAGGGTGGGAGAGCTGCGCGACGTGCTCCTCGACCACGTCGGAGCGCGCACCTCCGAGGACCCGGCGCTCGGCGCGGACCCCTCGCGGACGGCGCTGGTCACCGCCGCCGAGTGCGCGCTCGGCGTGCTGGGCATCGGATGCTTCCCCGACGGCGACTGGGACCTCCCGCTGCCCCTCGCCGACGAAACGCTGTCCAGCGACGACCAGCTCTTCGACGAGGGCTGGGACCGGGGACACCGGGTGCCCACCGCGCGGACGTGGACCGAGGCGTTCGCGCTCTGCCTGATCAGCGGGCTGATCTGGGAGCGGCGCCGGGTGATCGGCCCGCTGCTCCGGGAGGACTACGCCCCCGCGATCCGCTCCGGAGTGCCCTACTCGCGGTTCGACTCGGTCTCGGAGCCCGCCGACCTCGCCGAGATGGACGCGCTGTGCGCGTACCTGGCCGTCGAGAGCGGGCCGTACCCCGGCGCCGTGCCCGGGCCCGTCCCGGTGCGCCGGCCCGACGCGGAGGAGCGGGCGGGCGCGGCGCGGGCGCTCGACGGGGCCGGTGCGCTCGGCCCCGACCAGCGGCTGCTGCGCGTGCTGCTCGACGACGACCGCGAGGCGTTCGAGCAGGCGCTCGCGGACCGGCTGGAGGAGCACCGCGCGAGCGTCGGAGCCGATCCGGAGCCGAGGACCCTGCTGCCGGCGGGCGCCGTGGCGCTGGCCGCGCTCGCGCACCTGGCGCACGGCTGGGAGCCGGGCGTCCGGTCCGGCTACCTGCCCGAGGCGCTGGGCCGCCGACCCGTCGGCGTCTAGCCGGAAGCGCCCGGGCCCCCGCGCGAGGGCGGGGGCCCGGGCGGTCGCGGACACCGGTCCGCGCGCGTCTCAGGCGTTCGCGAGCTCGGGGTCGGTCTGGGCCGGGATCTCCGGGGTCGGGACCGGGCGCTCGCGCAGGCTCAGGGCCAGGCGCAGGACCGCGATCCACATCAGCGAGGAGCCGAGCATGTGGGCGGCGACCAGGAGCTCGGGGACGCCGGTGAAGTACTGGACGTAGCCGATGGCCCCCTGCGCGAGCAGCACGATCAGCAGGTCCCGGGCGCGGGCGCGGGTGTCGTCCGGGGCGTCGACCACGCGCAGGACCAGCCACATGGCGAGCGCCAGGGCGCAGACGACCCAGGCGGCGATCGCGTGGATGTGCGCGGCGTCCGTCCAGTCCCACGGCATGCGCGGGACGTCGCTGCTGTCGCCGGCGTGCTTGCCGGCGCCGGTCACCGTCGTGCCGAGCACGATGAGCAGGGCGGAGACGATCGTGATCGCCCAGGACAGCTTGCGGACCGGGCGGGGCACCCGCGGCCGGGGGGCGGTGTCGCCCTCGCCGGTGCGGTGCCAGGTGATGACGGCGACCGTGAGCAGGGAGTTCGCGGCGAGGAAGTGGCCGGCGACGGTCCACGGGTTGAGGCCCATCCACACCGTGATGCCGCCGATGACGGCGTTGCTCATCACGATCCAGAACTGGGCCCAGGCGAGCCGGGTGAGCCCGCGCCGCCACGGCTTGGTGGAGCGGGCGGCGACGATCGCCCAGCCGACGGCGGCCGACAGGACGTACGTCAGCATCCGGTTGCCGAACTCGATCGCGCCCCGGTAGCCCTGCTCGGGCGTCACGATGAGGCTGTCGTCCGTGCACTTCGGCCAGGTGTCGCAGCCGAGACCGGAACCGGTCAGCCGGACCGCGCCGCCCGTGACGATGATGAGCACGCTCATCACGACGGCGGCGAGCGCGGCGCGCCGGAGCGTCCGGGGGGACGGGGTCCAGCGCTGGGCGATGGAGGCGAGGGGGGTCTGCACGGGCCCTATCGTAGGGCGGTGCTTGTGCGCGCTTTCACGAGGGGGGCGTATATGGCGGAACGGAACCTTACGGTTACTCCCAGCGGAAGAACTTCGCCGCCGCGCCGAGGCCCAGCACCGCCCAGACCGCCAGGATCGCCGCGTCGCCCCACGGCATCGAGGCCCCGTCCCGCAGGACGTCGCGCAGGCCGTCGGAGAGCGCCGAGATCGGCAGCAGCGCGAGCACGTCGCCCGCGGCGCCGAACTTCTCCAGCGGGACGATGACCCCGCCGCCCACCAGGAGCAGCAGGAAGACCAGGTTCGCGGCGGCCAGGGTGGCCTCGGCCTTCAGGGTGCCGGCCATGAGCAGGCCGAGCCCGGAGAAGGCGGCCGTGCCCAGGACCAGGAGCAGCAGGACGGACAGCGGGTTGCCGTGCGGGGACCAGCCCAGGGCCAGGGCGATCGCCGTCAGGAGGAGGACCTGCAGGACCTCGGTGACCAGGACGGAGAGCGTCTTGGCGGTCATGAGGGCCCAGCGGGGCAGCGGCGAGGCGCCGAGGCGCTTGAGCACCCCGTACCGCCGCTCGAAGCCGGTCGCGATGGCCTGGCCGGTGAAGGCCGTGGACAGCACGGCGAGCGCGAGGACGCCGGGGGCGAGGAAGTCGACCGCCTTGCCGTCGCCGGTGTCGACGACGTCCACGGTGGAGAAGAGCACCAGGAGCAGCGAGGGGATGATCACGGTCAGGAGCAGCTGCTCGCCGTTGCGCAGCAGCATCCTGGTCTCCAGGGCGGTCTGCGCGGTGATCATCCGCCCGACGGGGGCGGCCCCCGGCTTCGGCGCGTACGTACCGGTGCTCATCCGCGCAGCTCCTTGCCGGTCAGTTCGAGGAAGACGTCTTCGAGGGTGTGGCGTTCGACGGAGATGCCGTCGGGCATGACGCCGTGCTGGGCGCACCAGGTGGTGACCGTGGCGAGCAGCTGGGGGTCGACGGTGCCGGTGATCCGGTACGTGCCGGGGAGCGGTTCCGCGGCGGCCGAGCCGTCCGGCAGCGCCTTGAGCAGGGAGCCCAGGTCGAGGCCGGGGCGGCCGGTGAAGCGCAGGGTGTTCTCGGCGCCGCCGCGGCAGAGCTCCTCGGGGCTGCCCTGGGCGGCGACCCGGCCGGCGTCGATGATCGCGACGTCGTCGGCGAGCTCCTCCGCCTCCTGCATGAAGTGGGTGGTGAGGACCACGGTCGCGCCGTCGGCGCGCAGCTCGCGGACCAGCTCCCAGGTGGCGCGGCGGGCCTGCGGGTCGAGTCCGGCCGTGGGCTCGTCGAGGAAGACCAGCTCGGGGCGGCCGACGACGGCCATGGCGAGCGCGAGGCGCTGCTGCTGGCCGCCGGAGAGCCGCCGGTAGGCGGTACGGCCGCAGGAGCCGAGGCCGAGCCGTTCGATCAGGGCGTCCACGTCCAGGGGGTGGGCGTGCAGCTTCGCCATGTGGCGGAGCATCTCGTCGGCGCGGGCGCCGGAGTAGACGCCGCCGGACTGGAGCATCACGCCGATCCTGGGGCGCAGGGCCTCGGCGTCGGCGACCGGGTCGAGGCCGAGGACGCGGACGGTCCCGGCGTCGGGCCTGCGGTAGCCCTCGCAGGTCTCGACGGTCGTGGTCTTGCCGGCCCCGTTGGGGCCGAGGACGGCGGTGACGGTGCCCGCGCGCACATCGAGGTCGAGGCCGTCGACGGCGGTCTTGTTCCCGTACCGCTTCAGCAGGCCACGTACCTCGACGACGCTGCCGACGGACTCGTTTGACATGCCGGGAAGTCTAGAGAGGGTGCGGGGGGACCCGGTGCGCGGGGCGGGGAATTCATCCCACCAATGATCGTTTTCGCAGGTCAGGTAAGCCTTACCTGAGTGACGCACGACATCGCCACCGGTCAGGACGCCGCTTGTCACTCCCCGATTAATTACGCAACAATGGCGTTGTGAAAAACGTTGGCGCGGCTCCGGTGGAGGAACTCGCGACCCGAGAGCGTTCCACGCGCAACCGGGTCGCGCGGTCGATCCTGGATCACGGGCCCTCGACCGTCGCCGATCTGGCCGGACGGCTCCGCCTCACCCAGGCGGCCGTCCGCCGCCACCTCGACTCGCTGGTCGCCGAGAACGTCGTCGAGGCCCGCGAGAAGCGCGTCTACGGGACCCGCGCCCGCGGCCGCCCCGCGAAGGTCTTCGCGCTCACCGACTGCGGCCGGGACGCCTTCGACCAGTCGTACGACTCCCTCGCCGTCGAGGCACTCCGCTGGATCGAGCGCAACGCCGGAGGGGAGGCGGCCGTCGCTGCCTTCGCCCGCGACCGGATCGAGGCCCAGGCCGGGGCGTACCGCGAGGCCGTCGAGTCGGCCGAGCCCGCCCAGCGGACCGAGGCGCTGGCCAAGGCCCTCACGGCGGACGGGTACGCTGCCACTGCGCGGAACGCGCCGGTCGGCGAGCAGCTCTGCCAGCATCACTGCCCGGTGGCCCACGTCGCCGAGCAGTACCCCCAGCTGTGCGAGGCGGAGACGGAATTCTTCTCCCGCCTCTTGGGAACGCACGTCCAGCGTCTGGCCACCATCGCGCATGGTGACGGCGTCTGCACCACGTTCATCCCGCACAGCGCCCCACAGACCACCGAATCAGCATCCGTAAGCACGGCCGGGAGGAACCCCG
Source organism: Streptomyces sp. NPDC059695 (assembly GCF_042733785.1). Lineage (NCBI taxonomy): Bacteria > Bacillati > Actinomycetota > Actinomycetes > Kitasatosporales > Streptomycetaceae > Streptomyces > Streptomyces sp. NPDC059695. The sequence continues at coordinate 177,028 of NZ_JBHWFF010000005.1, forward strand.
CATGACCACCGAGATCAGCCACCCCGAGCTCGAGGGCCTGGGTCGGTACGAGTACGGCTGGGCCGACTCCGACGCGGCCGGTGCCACCGCCAAGCGCGGACTGAACGAGGACGTCGTCCGCGACATCTCCTCGAAGAAGAACGAGCCCGAGTGGATGCTCAAGCTGCGTCTCAAGGGTCTGCGCCTCTTCGGCAAGAAGCCCATGCCGACCTGGGGCTCCGACCTCTCCGGCATCGACTTCGACAACATCAAGTACTTCGTGCGGTCCACCGAGAAGCAGGCCGAGTCCTGGGAGGACCTGCCGGAGGACATCAAGAACACGTACGACAAGCTCGGCATCCCGGAGGCGGAGAAGCAGCGCCTCGTCGCCGGTGTCGCCGCCCAGTACGAGTCCGAGGTCGTCTACCACCAGATCCGCGAGGACCTGGAGGAGCAGGGCGTCATCTTCGTCGACACCGACACCGCGCTGAAGGAGCACGAGGAGCTCTTCAAGGAGTACTTCGGCACCGTCATCCCGGTCGGCGACAACAAGTTCGCCTCCCTGAACACGGCCGTCTGGTCCGGCGGCTCGTTCATCTACGTGCCGAAGGGCGTGCACGTCGAGATCCCGCTCCAGGCCTACTTCCGCATCAACACGGAGAACATGGGCCAGTTCGAGCGGACGCTGATCATCGTCGACGAGGACGCCTACGTCCACTACGTCGAGGGCTGCACCGCCCCGATCTACTCCTCCGACTCGCTGCACTCCGCGGTCGTCGAGATCATCGTGAAGAAGGGCGGCCGCTGCCGCTACACGACCATCCAGAACTGGTCGAACAACGTCTACAACCTGGTGACCAAGCGCGCCGTCGCCTACGAGGGCGCCACCATGGAGTGGGTCGACGGCAACATCGGCTCCAAGGTCACCATGAAGTACCCGGCCGTCTACCTCATGGGCGAGCACGCCAAGGGCGAGACCCTGTCCATCGCCTTCGCGGGCGAGGGCCAGCACCAGGACGCCGGCGCCAAGATGGTCCACATGGCCCCGAACACCTCCTCCAACATCGTCTCCAAGTCGGTGGCGCGAGGCGGCGGCCGCACCTCCTACCGCGGTCTCATCGAGATCGGCGAGGGTGCCCCGGGCGCCAAGTCCAACGTGCTCTGCGACGCGCTGCTCGTCGACACGATCTCCCGCTCCGACACGTACCCCTACGTGGACGTGCGCGAGGACGACGTCTCCATGGGCCACGAGGCCACCGTCTCCAAGGTCTCCGAGGACCAGCTCTTCTACCTGATGAGCCGCGGCCTCACCGAGTTCGAGGCCATGGCGATGATCGTCCGCGGCTTCGTCGAGCCCATCGCCAAGGAGCTCCCGATGGAGTACGCCCTGGAGCTCAACCGGCTGATCGAGCTCCAGATGGAAGGCTCGGTGGGCTAGAGCGCCCCGCAGACCAGGCAAACGACCCGGGCTCAGTCGCTGAGCCCCGCGAGCCCGCCGCACGACGGCAGGTCCCCGGCCGGCGCCCCAGGGCGCCCGGCCGGACCGGCCCTCCGCACGGGGCGGGCCCGTAAGACGAGGCAGGAAGAGAGCAAGACGACAGCCATGGCTGAGGCTCAGAACATCCCGGCGGGCTCCACCACCGCCGGCTCGATCGCGGTGGCCGCCGAGTCCACCGTCGCCACGCGCATGAGCGCGCCCCCGTCCTTCGACGTCGCGGACTTCCCGGTCCCGCACGGCCGCGAGGAGGAATGGCGGTTCACCCCGCTGGCGCGCCTGCGCGGCCTCCACGACGGAACCGCCGTCGCGTCCGGCGAGGGCGTCAAGGTCGAGGTCGAGGCCCCCGAGGGCGTCACCGTGGAGACCGTCGGCCGTGACGACGAGCGCCTCGGCAAGGCCGGCACTCCCGTCGACCGCGTCGCCGCCCAGGCGTACTCCTCCTTCGAGAAGGCCGCGGTCGTCACCGTCGCCAAGGAGGCGGTGCTCACCGAGCCGATCCGCATCTCCGTGCACGGCCAGGGCGGTGTCGCCTTCGGCCACCAGGTGATCGAGCTCGGCGCCTTCGCCGAGGCCGTCGTGGTCATCGACCACACCGGCGACGCCGTGCTCGCCGCCAACGTGGACTACGTCCTCGGCGACGGCGCCAAGCTGACCGTCGTCTCCGTCCAGGACTGGGACGAGAAGGCCGTCCACGTCGCCCAGCACAACGCGCTGGTCGGCCGGGACGCCTCCTTCAAGTCGGTCGTCGTCACCTTCGGCGGCGACGTCGTCCGCATCCACCCGCGGGTGCAGTACGCGGCCCCCGGCGGCGAGGCCGAGCTCTTCGGCCTGTACTTCACCGACGCCGGCCAGCACCAGGAGCACCGCCTCCTGGTCGACCACAACACCCCGCACTGCAAGTCCAACGTGGCCTACAAGGGCGCGCTGCAGGGCCAGGACGCGCACGCCGTCTGGATCGGCGACGTGCTCATCCAGGCCGCCGCCGAGGGCACCGACACGTACGAGCTCAACCGGAACCTGGTCCTCACGGACGGTGCCCGGGTCGACTCCGTGCCGAACCTGGAGATCGAGACCGGCGAGATCGCCGGCGCCGGTCACGCCTCGGCCACCGGGCGCTTCGACGACGAGCAGCTCTTCTACCTGATGGCCCGCGGCATCCCGGAGTCCGAGGCCCGTCGCCTCGTCGTCCGCGGCTTCTTCGCGGAGCTCGTCCAGCAGATCGGTCTGCCGGACGTCCAGGAGCGGCTCCTCGCCAAGATCGAGGCGGAGCTGGAGGCCTCCGTCTGATGGCCTTCGTCCGAGTCTGCGCACTGAGCGAGCTGGAGGCCGACACCCCGAAGCGGGTCGAGGTCGACGGCACGCCGGTGTCGGTCGTGCACACCGAGGGCGAGGTGTACGCGATCAACGACATCTGCTCGCACGCGAACGTCTCCCTCTCGGAGGGCGAGGTCGAGGACTGCGCGATCGAGTGCTGGCTGCACGGCTCCAGCTTCGACCTGCGCACCGGCAAGCCCTCCGGCCTTCCCGCGACGCGCCCCGTCCCCGTATACCCCGTAAAGATCGAAGGGGACGATGTGCTCGTCTCCGTCACCCAGGAGTCCTGAGTCACCCATGGCTACGCTTGAAATCCACGACCTGCACGTCTCCGTCGAGGCGGAGAACGGCCCCCGCGAGATCCTCAAGGGCGTCGACCTGACCATCAAGCAGGGCGAGACCCACGCCGTCATGGGCCCCAACGGCTCCGGCAAGTCGACCCTGGCGTACTCCCTCGCCGGCCACCCGAAGTACACGGTCACCGGCGGCACCGTCACCCTCGACGGTGAGGACGTCCTGGAGATGTCGGTCGACGAGCGCGCCCGCGCCGGCGTCTTCCTGGCCATGCAGTACCCGGTCGAGGTCCCCGGCGTCTCGGTCTCCAACTTCCTGCGCACCTCCGCCACCGCCGTCCGCGGCGAGGCGCCCAAGCTGCGCACCTGGGTGAAGGAGGTCAAGTCCGCGATGGAGCAGCTCCAGATGGACCCGGCCTTCGCCGAGCGCAACGTCAACGAGGGCTTCTCCGGCGGTGAGAAGAAGCGCCACGAGATCCTCCAGCTGGAGCTCCTCAAGCCGAGGATCGCGATCCTCGACGAGACCGACTCCGGCCTCGACGTCGACGCGCTGCGCATCGTCTCCGAGGGCGTCAACCGCGTCCGCGAGACCGGTGAGGTCGGCACCCTGCTGATCACCCACTACACGCGCATCCTGCGCTACATCAAGCCCGACTTCGTGCACGTCTTCGCGAACGGCCGCATCGCCGAGTCCGGCGGCGCCGAGCTCGCCGACCAGCTGGAGAACGAGGGCTACGACAAGTACGTGAAGGGTGGCGCGTCCGCGTGACTTCTGCCCATCTGGGGCTCTCCGGCCTCCTCGACACCGAGGCGATCCGCAAGGACTTCCCGCTCCTGGATCGCGTGGTCCACGACGGCAAGAAGATCGTGTACCTCGACTCCGCGGCGACCTCGCAGAAGCCGCGGCAGGTCCTCGACGCGCTCAACGAGTACTACGAGCGTCACAACGCCAACGTCCACCGCGGCGTGTACACGGTCGCCGAGGAGGCGACGGCGCTCTACGAAGGCGCCCGTGACAAGGTCGCGGCCTTCATCAACGCGCCGAGCCGCGACGAGGTGATCTTCACCAAGAACGCCTCCGAGTCGCTCAACCTCGTGGCTAACATGCTGGGCTGGGCCGACGAGCCCTACCGCGTGGACCACGAGACCGAGATCGCCATCACGGAGATGGAGCACCACTCCAACATCGTGCCGTGGCAGCTGCTCTCGCAGCGCACGGGCGCGAAGCTGAAGTGGTTCGGCCTCACCGACGACGGCCGTCTCGACCTCTCGAACATCGAAGAGGTCATCACCGAGAAGACCAAGATCGTCTCGTTCACGCTGGTCTCGAACCTGCTGGGCACGGTCAACCCGGTGGAGACCATCATCCGCCGCGCCCAGGAGGTCGGTGCGCTCGTCTGCATCGACGCCTCCCAGGCGGCCCCGCACATGGTCCTGGACGTGCAGGCGCTCCAGGCCGACTTCGTGGCCTTCACCGGTCACAAGATGTGCGGCCCGACCGGCATCGGCGTGCTGTGGGGACGGCAGGAGCTCCTGGAGGACCTCCCGCCCTTCCTCGGCGGCGGCGAGATGATCGAGACCGTCTCGATGCACTCCTCGACGTACGCGCCCGCTCCGCACAAGTTCGAGGCGGGTACGCCCCCGATCGCCCAGGCCGTCGGCCTCGGCGCGGCCGTGGACTACCTGTCGGCGATCGGCATGGAGAACATCGCGCGCCACGAGCACGCGATCACCGAGTACGCCGTCCGGCGCCTCCAGGAGGTGCCCGACCTGCGGATCATCGGCCCCACCACGGCCGAGGACCGCGGCGCGGCGATCTCCTTCACGCTGGGCGACATCCACCCGCACGACGTGGGCCAGGTCCTCGACGAGGAGGGCATCGCCGTCCGGGTCGGCCACCACTGCGCGCGGCCGGTCTGCCTGCGGTACGGAATTCCCGCGACCACGCGGGCGTCGTTCTATCTGTACTCCACCCCGGCCGAGGTCGACGCCCTGGTCGCGGGTCTGGAGCACGTACGGAACTTCTTCGGCTAGGGGACGCTCGTGAAGCTTGATTCGATGTACCAGGACGTCATCCTGGACCACTACAAGCACCCGCACGGGCGCGGTCTCCGCGACGGCGACGCCGAGGTGCACCACGTCAACCCGACGTGCGGTGACGAGATCACGCTCCGCGTCAAGTACGACGGCTCGCGCATCGAGGACGTGTCGTACGAGGGCCAGGGCTGCTCCATCAGCCAGGCCTCGGCCTCCGTCCTCAACGAGCTGCTCGTCGGCAAGGAGCTGGCCGAGGCGCAGAAGATCCAGGGCACCTTCCTGGAGCTGATGCAGTCCAAGGGGCAGATCGAGCCCGACGACGCGATGGAGGAGGTCCTGGAGGACGCGGTCGCGTTCGCCGGGGTCTCCAAGTACCCGGCCCGTGTGAAGTGCGCGCTGCTCAGCTGGATGGCGTGGAAGGACGCGACCGCCCAGGCACTGGGTGACGCGGAGAGGAAGTCGGCATGACCGAGAACGCCGAGGCCACGATGAAGCCGGCCTCCGAGGAAGAAGTCCGTGAGGCGCTGTACGACGTCGTCGACCCCGAGCTGGGCATCGACGTCGTCAACCTGGGCCTGATCTACGGCATCCACATCGACGACGCGAACATCGCGACGCTGGACATGACGCTGACGTCGGCGGCCTGCCCGCTGACCGATGTGATCGAGGACCAGGCGAAGTCCGCGACGGACGGCATCGTCAGCGAGCTGAAGATCAACTGGGTCTGGATGCCCCCGTGGGGCCCGGACAAGATCACGGACGACGGCCGCGAGCAGCTGCGCGCGCTCGGCTTCAACGTCTGATCGCGACGGTACGGGAGAACGGCCGCGCCCTTCGGGGCGCGGCCGTTCCGCGTGTCCGGAGCGGTCCCGGCAAGATCCGGAAGCGACGGCCTAGAGGAGTCCGGCCGAGCGGGCCAGTTCCGGGGCCAGGTTCTCCTTGCGGATGCGCTGGTCGACGTAGAGAAGGCCGGCGACGAGCGGGGGGAAGAGGGAGACCAGCGCCTGGCTGACGAGCTGGCCGACGGCGAGGAAGCCGAAGAGGACCGCGAAGGAGGCGACCAGGGCGCCGGTGTCGTCACCGGAGAAGTCGGTGGCCGCCAGGGGGGCCGTGATCAGCAGGGACAGCAGCTGCTGGATCACCCAGCTCGCCACGGAGGCCATCAGGCCGACGAGGAGCAGCGAGCCGAAGACGCGCCACCAGGAGCCGCGGACCAGGAGCGAGGAGCGGCGCATCGAGGCGATGGCGCCCTGCCCCTCCATCACCGCCGCCGCCGGGGCCAGGCTGAACTTGACCCAGACCCAGAGCGCGAGCGGGGTGACGAGCAGAGCCGCGACGACGGCGACCAGCGGGATGATCCACAGGCCGTTCTCCGGGCTGTCCGAGGAGTCGGCCGCGGTCGCGAGGAGCGCCGCGAACGTGCCGACGAAGGCCACGACGGCGAGGGCGAGCGGGATCGCCACGGCCAGGCTCGTCAGCAGCACCGTGCCCAGGACGGACGGCATCCGGGCCCAGGAGCGGCGCCAGAGCGCGCCGAAGGCGAGAGGCCGGCCGAGGACCGCCTCCTGGAGCACCGCCGGGACGGCCGCCGCCACGACACCGTTGGCGCAGATCATCACGAGCATCGCGACGAGCCAGACGCAGGCGAAGGCGACGATCAGCGGACGGATGTCGTCCCACTGCGGGTCCTGGCCGGACGGCACGTCGAACACGGCCGGGAAGAGGTCGCCCACGGCGGCGTACGCGATGCCGAGCGCCGCCCCGACGACCAGCAGCGCGGCGCCGTAGACGGTCCCGGTCACGCCGAGCAGCTGCTTCCAGTAGCGGCCGAAGGTGGCGAAGGCGCCGGACAGGACGGTCCCGAGGGAGAGCGGCGCCAGGGGTATCACGCCGGGCTTCGGCGGAGGGGGCGGAGGCGGGTAGCCGTAGCCGTAGGGGGCACCGGGCGGACCTGGAGGATACGTCATGCGGGACACCGTATCGGGGAGTGGTGCGCACGTTCGTGCGAATAAATGTGTACGGCCGTACGCAATGCTGTGTACGCTCGTACGCATGGGTTACGGACTGCTTGCGGGCGCCATCGCGGCGGAGATACTCGCCACCACCTCGATGAAGTACAGCGAGGGCTTCACGAAGCTCTGGCCCTCCCTCGTCACCGGCGCCGGCTACCTCGTCGCCTTCGCGCTCCTCGCCCAGGCGCTCAAGACGCTCCAGGTCGGCACGGCCTACGCCATCTGGTCCGGGGTCGGCACCGCCGCCGTCGCGGTCATCGGCTTCCTCTTCCTCGGTGAGAGCCTGGGCGCCGCCAAGATCGCCGGAATCCTGCTCATCATCGCCGGGGTCGCCGTCCTCAACCTCGGCGGCGCGCACTGATGGCCCGGACCCGGCGGTACGACCCCGGGCGGCGCGAGCGCATCGTCGACGCCGCCCTCACCGTCGTCGGGCGCGCCGGACTCGGCGGACTCAGCCACCGCACGGTGGCCGCCGAGGCCGACGTGCCGCTCGGCTCCACCACGTACCACTTCGCCTCCCTCGACGAACTGCTCGTCGCCGCGCTCCGCAAGGCCAACGAGGGCTTCGGGCGGCTGCTCCGCGAGCACCCCGCCCTCGGCGACCCGGACACCGGCCTCGCCGCCGCGCTCGCCCGCCTCCTGGGGGAGTGGCTCGGTGGCGAACGCGCCCGTGTGGAGCTGGAGTACGAGCTCTACCTCGCCGCCCTGCGCCGTCCCGCCCTGCGCCCGGTCGCCGCCGAATGGACCGAGTCCGTCGTCACCGCGCTGGCCCACCGCACCGACCCCGTGAGCGCCCGCGCCCTGGTCGCCGTCATGGACGGCATCTGCCTCCAGGTCCTGCTCACCGACGGCGTCTACGACGAGGAGTACGCGCGCGTGATCCTCGCGCGCGTCCTGAACGAAGCACCGAAACCGCCGCTCGCGGGCTCGTCGGAACCTCCCGCGGACCCGACCGACACCTGAGACCGGTTGGCTCGGGCGGGGGCCCGCCGGTTAGGTTTTCCGTCATGACCACTGCTCCTCGCACCACCGGCGCCGTCGCCGCCGGCCTCGCCACCATCTCCGGCGACGGCACCGTTCTCGACACCTGGTTCCCCGCCCCCGAGCTGACCGACGCGGCCGGCCCGGCCGGCACCGAGCGCCTCACCCCCGACGAGGCCGTCAACGCCCTGGGCGAGGGCGCCGCCAAGGCCCTCGGCGTGGACGCCCGCCGCGGCGTCGAGGTGGTCGCCGTCCGCACCGTCATCGCCTCGCTCGACGAGAAGCCGATCGACGCCCACGACGCCTACCTCCGCCTCCACCTGCTGAGCCACCGGCTGGTCAAGCCGCACGGCCAGAGCCTGGACGGCATCTTCGGCCTGCTCGCCAACGTCGCCTGGACCTCGCTCGGCCCGGTCGCCGTCGACGACATCGAGAAGGTCCGGCTCAACGCCCGCGCCGAGGGCCTCCACCTCCAGGTGACCTCGATCGACAAGTTCCCCCGCATGACCGACTACGTCGTGCCCGCCGGGGTCCGCGTCGCCGACGCCGACCGCGTCCGCCTCGGCGCGCACCTCGCCGCCGGCACCACCGTCATGCACGAGGGCTTCGTCAACTTCAACGCCGGCACCCTCGGCACCTCGATGGTCGAGGGCCGCATCTCCGCCGGCGTCGTCGTCGGCAACGGCTCCGACATCGGCGGCGGCGCCTCCACCATGGGCACCCTCTCCGGCGGCGGCAACGTCGTCATCTCGATCGGCGAGCGCTGCCTGATCGGCGCCGAGGCGGGCGTCGGCATCGCGCTGGGCGACGAGTGCGTCGTCGAGGCCGGTCTGTACGTCACCGCCGGCACCCGGGTCACGATGCCCGACGGCCAGGTCGTGAAGGCCCGCGAGCTCTCCGGCGCCTCGAACATCCTCTTCCGCCGCAACTCGGTCACCGGCGCCGTCGAGGCCCGCCCGAACAACGCGGTCTGGGGCGGCCTGAACGACATCCTGCACAGCCACAACTGATTCCGGTGACCCCGCGTTAGCAGAGCGCGGGGTCACCGCACGCGGAAGAGGCGAGGAGTCGACATTGAGGACGAGGCCCACGGTCACCGGGGTGCTCACGGCGGCGGCCGTCCTGCTGCCGGCCGGCACGGCCGCCGCGGACGAGACGCACAGCCACTCGCACAACGGCCCGAACGTCTCCCTGATCTCCACGGGACAGATCGACGACCCGCTGGAGGACGTCCTGGAGCACGCCGCGATCCTCGGTCACACCACCACGAGCGACTCCGCCTGAACCAGCGCCCCGTGCGCCGCCCGCAGCCCGTCGGCCGTCTCCCGGCCGGCGGGCTGCAGCGGTTCCCGCACCGGACCGCCGAGCAGCGCCTTCACCGTCACCGTCCCCGGCAGGCCCGAGGCCATCATCAGCTCGGCCAGCGGCAGCGTCCGGGCGTTCAGCCGGGCCGCGCCCGCGGTGTCGCCCGCGTCGAAGGTGTCGAGGACCGCGCGCAGCTGTCGCGGCGCCACGTTCGCCACCGTGCTGACATAGCCCGCGCCGCCCACCGCGTACAGCGGCAGGTTGAGCTCCTCGCAGCCCGAGTAGTACGCGAGCCCCGTCTCCGCGATCAGCCGGGCCGAGCCGAGCAGGTCGTACGAGCAGTCCTTCACCGCCACGATCCGCGGGTGCCGGGCGAGCCGCCGCATCGTCGCGGGCTCGATCCGGGTCCCGGTGCGGCCGGGGATGTCGTAGACCATCACCGGCAGCCCGGTCGCGTCCGCGACCTTCAGGAAGTGCGCCTCCACGGCCGCCTGCGGGGGACGGCTGTAGTACGGGGTGACGACGAGCAGCCCGTCCGCCCCCGCCTCCCCGGCCTGCCGGGCGAGCTCCGCGGTGTGCCGGGTGTCGGCGGTGCCGACGCCCGCGACGACCGCGGGCCCGGGTCCGACGGCGTCCCGCACCGCGCGGATCAGCTCGCTCTTCTCGGCGTCCGTGGTGGTCGGGGACTCGCCGGTCGTGCCGTTCAGGACCAGGCCGTCGCAGCCCTCCCCGACCAGCCGGGCGGCGAGCTCGCGCGCCGCGACGAGGTCGAGGCCGCCGGCGGTGTCGAACGGGGTGACCATCGCGCACAGGGCGCGCCCGAAGGGGCGTTCAGTGTTCATTCGGGAAGTCTGTGCGCGATCGACCGTGAAGGTCCACTTAGATCTGCTTGGTTCGAGGATTCAGCATCCGTGAACGATGGCGTCTGGCATGATCGGCCGGGCGCGACAGGGGGAGAGGGAGAAGAGCACACCATGAGCGAACAGCGCGTCGCACTCGTCACCGGTTCGTCCTCCGGCATCGGGGCCGCCGTCGCCCGGCGCCTCGCCGACGCGGGCTACCGGATCGTCGTCAACTCCGCCCGGTCCGTGGAGGCGGGCGAGGCCCTCGCCGCCGAACTCCCGGACGCCGTCTACGTCCGGGCCGACGTCTCCGACGAGGCACAGGCCACCGGGCTCGTCGCGGCCGCGGTCGAGGCGTACGGCCGGCTCGACCTCCTCGTCAACTGCGCGGGCACCACCCGGTTCATCCCGCACGACGACCTGGAAGCCGCCTCGCCCGAGGTCTGGCGCCACCTCTACGACGTCAACGTCATCGGCGTCTGGCAGACCGTCACCGCCGCCGTCCCGCACCTGCGGAAGACCGGCGGGAACATCGTCACCGTCTCCTCCCAGGCCGGCGTCCGGCCCGGCGGCAGCTCCATCCCGTACGCCGTCTCCAAGGCCGCCGTGAACCACATGACGAAGCTCCTCGCCAAGACCCTCGGCCCCGACATCCGCGTCAACGCGGTCGCACCCGGCCTCATCGACACCCCCTGGTTCGACGGGGTGGAGGGCGCCGACGCCGCCAAGGAGCACGTGGCCGGCGTCGTCCCGCTGCGCCGGGTCGGCCGCCCCGAGGACATCGCCGGGGCCGTCTTCGACCTCGCCCACGCCTCGTACATCACCGGCGAGGTGCTCCTCGTCGACGGCGGGGGGCACCTGCTGGGCTAGAGGGCCCGTTTGAAGCCGTCGTGGCTGCGTGCGAAGCCCAGCGAGGCGTAGAAGCGGTGGGCCTCCGTCCGCCGCTTGTCGCTCGTCAGCTGGACCAGCGCGCAGCCGCGTTCCCCCGCCCGCGCCACGGCTCGCTCCATCAGCTCCCGGCCGAGCCCGCCGCCGCGCCGGTCGGCCCTGATCCGGACCGCCTCGATCAGGGCCCGCTCGGCGCCGCCCCTGCCGAGCCCCGGGATGTACGTGGCCTGGAGGCAGCCCAGGACGAGGCCGCCGTCCTCCAGGACCAGCACCTCGTTGCGCGGATCGCCCTCGATGTCCGCGAAGGCCCGCTCGTACGCCTCGGTGACGAGGACCGAGCCGGGGTCCACGACCGTGTCCTCGTCGGCGAGCAGGGCGAGGACGGCGGGCAGTTCGGCGCGGGTGGCGGGGCGGAGGATCATGGTGCGCAGTCTCCCACGGCGAAGCCCCTTGACCTCGACCAAGGTTGAGGGAGGAGGCTCGGACCCTTCGAAGCCGAGCAGGAGGAGACACCCCGTGAACGCCGTCGCACACCCCGATGCCCGACCCGACCTCCACCGCCCCGGAGTCGGCGCCGTCCTCGTCAGCACCTGGCGGGTCGGCACCCCCGAACGCCAGCGCGCGGCCGTCGAGGCCATCCGGACGGCCTGGGAGGGCCGCGCCTGGCCGGACCTCGGACTGCTCTCGTACAGCGTCCTCGCCGGCACCGACGGGGACACGCTGCTGCACTACTCGCAGTGGACCGCACAGGGGGCCTACGACGCGTTCGTGCGCACCTACCGCGACGACCGGAACGCGGAGATCGACGCGGCCGTCCCCGGCATCGAGCGGGTGGAGCTCCGCCGCTACGGGCCGGTCCACCGCTCCACCGCGCGCGGCACGACGAGCACGGGGGAGCTGCCCGGGGTCGTCGTGATCGTCGAGGCCGACTTCGCGGGAGCCGGGGACGGGGTCCGCGAGGACTGGGTCGACGGCGTGTTCGCCGCCCTGGACGAGGACGCGGAGACGCGCCCGGCGCCCGGTGGCGTCAGCGGTCAGTTCCATCTGTCCACCGACGGCGCCCGGGTCCTCAACTACGCCGAGTGGGAGAGCGAGCGGGCCCACGAGGAGTGGCTGACGGACGACGCCCCGCAGAGCGAGGCCTGGAAGCGGGTCCAGCACGACCCGCGGCTCACGGGCGGCCGGGTGCGGCGGTACACGCCCGCGCTGAGTCTGCGCGCGGGCGTGTGACCGGACGGGCCGTCAGGGGCGGAAGCGCAGGACCTGCGGGTCGTGGTCGCTGTCCTGGTCGGCGAACTCCGCGTTGATGTGGACGCTGTCGTACTCGAAGTGGTGGACGCCGGGGCTGGTCAGGATCTGGTCGAGGACCTGGGTGTTGCCCTGGTACACGTACGAGTAGCGCTCGCTGCGCGGCAGCGACTTCACGGCCGGGTACAGCGCGCCGCCGTCGGTCAGCGCCCGCGTCGTGCCCGAGAACTCGAAGTCGTTGATGTCGCCGACCACCAGCACGTCGGCCTGCTTGTCGATCGCGGTGATGTCCTTCACGAAGGCGTTGACGGCCTGCGCCTGGAGGAGTCGCTTCGCCTCGGAGGAGCGGGTCGGCGGCTGGTGGTGGGAGACGATGGACTCGTCGCCGCCCTTCGAACCGAAGTGGTTGGCGATCACGAAGACCGTGCGGCCGCGGAAGACGAACTCACCCGCGAGCGGCTTGCGGCTGGCCTCCCAGGCGGCGTTCGCCGGGTCGACGCGGCCGGGGGAGAGGGTCAGCGCGGCGCGGCCCTTCGAGCCCGTCACGGCGGTGGCGGTGGTCGCGTCGCCGCCCGGGCGGTCCGTGAAGGAGACCCGCTCGGGGTTGAAGAGGAAGACCTGACGGATGTTGCCGCCGGGCTCGCCGCCGTCCTTGCCGTTCTCCGGGTCGATCGAGCGCCACGCGTAGGCCGGGCCGCCGGCGGCCACGATCGCGTCCGTGAACTTCTTCACCGTCACGTCGGCGGCGACCGTGCCGTCGTTCTTGGCGCCGTTGTTGTCCTGGATCTCCTCCAGGGCGACGACGTCCGGCGAGGCGAGGTTCTCCACGACCGCCTTCGCGAGCGCGTCGAACTTCTCCTGCGGGTCGGTCGGGTCGAGGTTCTCGACGTTGTACGTCGCCACGGCCAGCTCGTTCTTGTGCTGCTTGTCCGTGGTCTCGCGCTCCAGGCCGCGGTCGACGACCGTGCCGAGGGTGCGGGCGGTCAGGGTGTAGCCGCCGAACTGGTTGAAGTCGAGCGGGCCCTCGGTGGTGCCGGTCAGGCGGTCGCCCACGTTCGCCTTGGGGAACGGCTGCTGGGCCAGCGGGGTCAGCGACTGGATCTGGAGCCGGCCGGTGTTCTGGGACTCGTACGAGCCGTAGACCGTGCCGCCGCGCAGGTTGCGGTTCTCCCAGGGCTTCACCGTCACCCAGAGCTCCGCGTACGGGTCGGTGGCGCCGACCACCCGCGAGGAGCCGATCCGGACGTTCATGCCCTCCAGGGACTCGTAGTAGTCCAGGGCGTACGTCTCGGGGTCCAGGGTCAGGCCGTTGATCGAGCCGCCCGCGGCCGGGTCGCCCGCGGGGGTGTACTCCTCGGGGACCGACCAGGCCGAGACCGTCACAGGGGCCGGGACCGGGTTGTCCTTCGACACCACGGTGACCACGGGCTTCGAGATCTGGGTCAGGGACTGGTTGCCGGAGGTCAGGCCGCCGGGGACGTACTCGGTGACCGTGCCGTTCAGGCTGACCGCGTCACCCACGGCGACGGTAGGGACGGAACTGGTGAAGACGAAGACACCTTCGCTGGTGGCCGGGTTCGCGTCCGCTTCCGGGTCCTGGATCCAGAAGCCGCGCGAACCGTAGGTGCGGACGCCGGTCACGATGCCGGTGACGCCGGTGACCTGCTTGCCGACGAGGGGGGAGACGCGCGTCGTGCCCTGGATGTCGTGGATACGGACGGCGGAGGCGTCCTCCGCGACGGCGCTCGACGATCCCGCGAGCAGGCCCGCGGCGAGGGCGGAGGCGACGACGGCGGAGACGGCCGCGAATCTCGGTATGGACGAAGACATCAGAGGCTCCGGAGGGTGCTTGGAGGAACGGCAGATGAATCTACGCGCGTCAATCTCTTGTGAGAGCAGTGGACTTGTCAAGAGTCGACGGGTGTACGAAGGCTGACGGATCCGTGAACCGACGGACGGGGGTCCGGATGCGTCTACGCTGAGGACCGCTCTCCGAGCCCCTTCACCTTCACCCACGCACGCGTCGAGGAGACCCCCCAGATGTCAGCGGAGCACCCCACCCTTCCCCCCGTTCGGCTGCGTGCGGACGCGGAGCTGGCGCGGGACGCCCTGGCCGCACCCCTCCTCGCCCAGGCCGTCCGCCTCGCCCGATGGGCCGGACCCGGCACCCGGGTCGACGCGGGCGGCGAGCTCGTCGACGAGCAGCTCCCCGAGGCCGCCGAGGTCCTGGGGCTCGCCGACGACGAGGACGGCGAGACCTGGGCCGGCGACGCCTGGCGGCTCGCCGTCGACACCGGTCTCGTCGCCGTCGAGGACGGCGAGGAGCGCGAGGACGCCGACCTTCCCGGGCGGGCCGGTCCCGGCGAGAACCTCGCGCTGGTCACGGGCGGTTCGCCGCAGGACGTCCTCGGGCTCTGGCTGGACGGGTTCGACGCCGTCTTCGCGGACGCCGTCGCCCCCGTCCTCGACGACCTCGACGCGATCGTCGGCGAGGACGGCGAGATCGACTTCGACGCGCTCGACTGGGACCCCGAGGTGGAGGCCGAGTTCCTGGAGGGCGTCCTCGGCAACCTCTACCTGCTGACCGTCAGCGAGGGCGGCGCGGGCGAGGGCCCCGTGCCGCTGCCCGCGCTCGCCGCGTCGATGGTCGTCCCCGACGACATGGGCGAGCCCACCGACGACGTCCTGGAGCAGGTCTCGGACGCGATGATGCGGCTCGACGAGCAGTTCCGGCTCCTCGAACCGATGGGGCTCGTCGAGTACCAGCCCGTCGACGAGGCCCTGATGGTCGAGGAGGGCGAGGAGCCCGCGCCGCCCGTCGACGACGAGGACGTCACCCGCTACGGCATGGTCCGGCTCACCCCGCTCGGTCTCTACGGTGTCCGGGCCCGGATGCTGGAGGCCGGCGTGGACGCGCCCGCCGTCGGCGACCTGACGGACAAGGGCGCCGACGCGCTCCTCGACGGAATCGCCGGCTACCCGGAGGCCGCGGCCCGCGAGGAGACCGCCGCGTGGCTGGCCGGCCGTGACGCGCTCGGCGCGGCGCGCGAGCTGCTGCACGCCGCGCGGGGCGCCGACGCGGGCTCCCCGCTCCGGCGCCTCCACTGCCAGCAGACGCTCTCCCTGGTGGGCGCCGACGCGGAGCCCGCCGTCCGGGAGGTCCTCGACGACGCGGAGCTCGGCGGCCTCGCCCGGGTCTGGCTCGCGGAGCGCGGCGCGGCGGACGTGCCCGCGCCGCCGGAGTCGATGATCTTCTGGCTGGCCATCGACACGATCGCGGCCCAGCTCGACTCGGACGGCGACCTCCAGGAGCTCCAGGAGCTGATCGAGGGTCTGACCGGCCGCCACAGCGGCTTCTTCGAGGCGGCCTGGCGGGTGGAGCACCCGGCGACGGCCGAGGTCCTGGAGGCGATGGGCCGCCTGCACCGGGACAGGACGGTGGCGAAGGAGGCCCGCAAGTCGGCCTTCAAGGCCCGCTCCCGCACGGGGTCGTCGGGCGCCTGACACCCGGCGGCCCTCCGGGACCGGTCGGCGCGGCCGTCCGTGCGCGGTCCCACGGGGGACGCCCGGTGGTGTTCCCGTGGTGTTCAGACGGTGTTCTCGGGGGCGCGGGAGGGTGTCCCGCGAGATCCGGCCACCACAGGGAGACCCCACCACCATGCCTCTCAACCGCAGAGAGTTCACCAAGCAGTCCGCCGTCGCCGGTGCGGGCCTCGCCCTCACCGGTGTCGTCGGGGCTCTCGCCACCGCGCCCGAGGCGCTCGCCTCCGACGAGCCGGAGGCGTACGGAGCCGGTCACGGCCACGGCCACCACCACGGGCACGCCCTCGGGTACGGACCGCTGGTCGCCGACCCCGACGGGATGCTCGCCCTCCCCGAGGGGTTCTCGTACCGCGTCGTCACCCACAGCGGCGTCACCCGCCTGGAGTCCGGCGAGTTCACGCCCTCCAACCACGACGGCACCGCCGCCTTCGCCGGCCCGCGCGGCACCACGTACCTCGTCAACAACCACGAGCTCAAGGGCCCCCGCGCCTCCTGGCCCCACCCCGTCCCGCTCACCGACGGGCTCGTCTACGACCCGGCCGCGGCCGGCGGCTGCACCGTCGTCGAGATCCACCGCGACGGCACCGTCGCCGAGTGGGTCGGCGTCGCCGGCACCTCCACCAACTGCGCGGGCGGCCGCACCGCCTGGGGCACCTGGCTGACCGGCGAGGAGACCGAGGACCTGGCCGGCAAGAACGGCATGACCAAGGACCACGGCTACATCTTCGAGGTCGACCCGCGCGACCGCCGCGCCAACCTCGCCCCGAAGCCGGTCAAGGCCTTCGGCCGCTACGCCCACGAGGCCGTCGTCATCGACCCCGGGCACGGCCACGCCTACCTCACCGAGGACGCCTCCGGCCCCAACGGGCTGCTCTTCCGCTGGGTGCCGCCGAAGGGCTTCGAGCACGGCCGCGGGAAGCTCCGCGCCCTCGCCGACGACGCCGGTGTGCTCCAGGCCTTCAAGTGCATCGACTCCTCCGGCCGGTTCGTGGACGACCTGTCCCGCGCCACCCGGATCGGCACCGTCTACGGCGTCGACTGGGTCGACGTCCCCGACCGTGACGCCCGCACCACCTCCGTCCGCAAGCAGTTCACGGCCGGCCAGGTCACCCGCGCCCGCAAGCTGGAGGGCATGTGGTGGGCCGACGGCGGCGCCTACGTCGTCTCCTCCTACGCGCGCGAGGAGAGCCCCGGCACCGCGCACGACGGCCAGGTCTGGTTCTACGACCCGAAGCGCCGCACCCTCACCCTCAAGGTGCTCCTCGGGGTGAACGCGGCCCCGGACGAGGACGGCGCCTTCGACGGCCCCGACAACATCACCGTCTCCCCGTACGGCGGGCTCGTCATCGCCGAGGACGGCGAGGGCGTCCAGCACCTCTTCGGCGCGACCGACTCGGGCCGCACCTACCCGATCGCCCGCAACGACCTCAACGGCAGCGAGTTCACCGGCGTGGTCTTCTCGCCCGACGGCGACACGCTGTTCGCCAACATCCAGGACCCGGGCATCATGGTCGCGATCACCGGTCCCTGGCGCCGCCAGCCCCGCCGCTGAGACAGTTGAGGCCGAAACTGATCTCTGGTCAGCCCCATGGACTGACATCTAACATGTCAGTCCATGGACGCACTGCGGCCCGTGGGCCGGACCCTGCTGCGTGACCGGGCGTACGAGGCGCTGCGCGAGGCCATCGTGCGCGGCGACCTCGCCCCCGGCGCCTCGCTGAAGGACGCCGATCTCGCCGACCGGCTCGGGCTCTCGCGCGCACCCGTGCGCGAGGCCCTGGCCCGGCTCGGCGACGAGGGCCTCGTCGAGTCCAAGCCGCAGAGCTACACCCGCGTCACCCGGCCGGTCAGCCGGGTCGTCCGGGACGCCGCCTCCGTGGTGCGGGTGATGCACGAGCTCGCCGCCAGGACCGGCGTGCCGCTGCTCGGCCCCGAGGGCATCCGGACCATGCGCGAGGCCAACGAGCGCTTCGCGGCGGCCGTCCGCGCCTCCGACGTCGAGGCCGCCCTGACCGCCGACGACGAGCTCCACCAGGTCCTCGTCGTCGCCAGCGGCAACCACGCCGCCGCCGCCACCATCGCGCGCTACACCCCGCTGATCCGCCGTGTCGAGCGGCGTCTCTTCGGCGACGCCGGGAGCTGTGGATCGGCCGAGCTGCACGCCCGGCTCATCGAGGCGTGCGCGGCGGGGGACGCCGACGAGGCGGTGCGGGTCACCACCGAGATCTGGGCCGCCCTGGAGCAACTCGCGGACGACGCCATCGAGGTGGCCGAGGTCACCGGCATCACCGGACCCGTGGATCCGCCCGAACGGCTCTGACGGGCGTCCCGTCGATCGGCCCGATCCGGTCGACGGGACACCCCCAGCGCGTCCAGGACCTCCGACCAGCCGCCGCCACCCACCGGGAGCCGCCATGCCGATCACCGACTTCGACCGCTACCCGCTCCTCTTCGGGCCCTCCCCGGTCCACCCGCTCGACCGGCTCACCCACCACCTCGGCGGCGCCGCCCTCTGGGCCAAGCGCGAGGACTGCAACTCCGGTGTCGCGTACGGCGGGAACAAGACCCGCAAGCTGGAGTACCTGGTCGCCGACGCCCTCGCCCAGGGCTGCGACACCCTCGTCTCCATCGGCGGCGTCCAGTCCAACCACACCCGCCAGGTCGCCGCCGTCGCCGCCCGCGCCGGACTCAAGTGCGTGCTCGTGCAGGAGAGCTGGGTCGACTGGCCCGACTCCGTCTACGACAAGGTCGGCAACATCCTGATCAGCCGCCTCGCGGGCGCCGACGTGCGCCTCGTGAAGGCCGGCTTCGGCATCGGGTTCAAGGAGAGCTGGGAGCAGGCCCTGCGGGAGGTCGAGGAGGGCGGCGGGAAGCCGTACGCGATCCCGGCGGGCGCCTCCGACCACCCGCTCGGCGGCCTCGGCTTCGCGAACTGGGCGTACGAGGTGGCCGAGCAGGAGCGCGAGGTCGGCGTCTTCTTCGACACCGTCGTCGTCTGCTCGGTGACCGGCTCCACCCAGGCCGGCATGGTCGCGGGCTTCGCCGCGCTCGCCGAGGAGGGCGGACCGGCCCGCCGCGTCATCGGGATCGACGCCTCCGCGAAGCCCGTCCCGACGCACGAGCAGATCACCCGGATCGCCCGGGACACCGCCGCCCTCATCGGCGTCGAGCGCGCGGTGACGGCGGCCGACGTCGAGCTGGACGAGCGGTACCACGCGGGCGTCTACGGCGTCCCGGACGAGACCACCCTCGACGCGATGCGGCTGGCCGCCCGCACCGAGGGCATGGTCACCGACCCGGTCTACGAGGGGAAGTCGATGGCGGGTCTGATCGACCTGGTGGACCGGGGGGAGATCGGCGGAGACTCGACCGTGCTCTACGCCCACCTCGGCGGCCAGCCCGCCCTCAACGCCTACAGCGCGCTGTTCTGAGGTCTACAGCGCCTGGGCGGCCGGCTTCACCATGCCCCGGACGGTCCGCGATTTCACGAACTCGCCCATCGCCGTCATCTCCCACTCCCCGGAGAACTGCTTGATCAGCTTGGCCATCATCACGCCGGTCTGCGGCTCGGCGGAGGTGAGGTCGAAGCGGACCAGCTCCTCGCCCGTCGCCGCGTCGATCAGCCGGCAGTAGGCCTTGGCGACCTCGGTGAACTTCTGGCCGGAGAAGGAGTTGACGGTGAAGACGAGGCCGGTGGCGTCGGCCGGAAGACGGCCGAGGTCGACCGTGATGACCTCGTCGTCGCCCGCGCCCTCGCCGGTGAGGTTGTCGCCGGAGTGCTTGACCGACCCGCCGAGGATGGTCAGCTTGCCGAAGTAGCAGCTGTCCAGGTGGTTGCGCTGGGGGCCGTACGCGATGACGGAGGCGTCCAGGTCGATGTCCTTGCCCCGGTAGGCGGGCTCCCAGCCGAGGCCCATCCTCACCTGGGAGAGCAGCGGCCGGCCGCCCTTGACCAGGGACACGGTCTGGTTCTTCTGGAGGCTGACCCGGCCCTTGTCGAGGTTGATCTTGCCGTTGGAGACGGGGGCGGCGGCCGGGGGAGCGGCCGGCGGGACGGGGGCGGCGACGCGCGGGTCCACGGGGGCGGCGGGCGGCGCGGGCGGCACCGGCGGGGCGACGGGGGCCGGGGCGACGGGTGCGGGGGCGGCGGGGGCCGGGGCCTGGGCGGCGGGCTCGTCGTCCACCGAGACGCCGAAGTCGGTCGCGATGCCGGCGAGCCCGTTCGCGTATCCCTGGCCCACCGCGCGGGCCTTCCAGGCGCCGTTGCGCTGGTAGATCTCCACGACCACCAGGGCCGTCTCGGTGGCCAGCCGCGGCGGCGTGAACGTCGCGATCACGGTGCCGTCGTCCGCGTTCCGGATGGTGGCCGTGGGCTCGATGCCCTGGAAGGTCTGGCCCGCGGCGTCCGGGCTCGCGGTGACGACGATCCTCTCGATGCCGGCGGGGAGGGCGCCGGTGTCCACCTGGATCGCGTCGGGCGCGGCCCCGCCGCCGGAGCGGTAGGTGACGCCGGGCCCGGCAGGCTGGTTGTAGAAGATGAAGTCGTCGTCCGAGCGCACCTTGCCGTTGGCGCCGAGCAGCAGGCCCGAGACGTCGAGCCGCACGGGGGCGGCCACGTCCACCGCCACGCGCGCGGCGGTGAGAGGGATGTTCGAGCCGGGGGTCATAGCGGTCATGCCAGGGCTAACGATCCGGCCCCCTTTGCCGTTCCCTTACCCGCGCCCGGTTCGGCCGGACCGGTTACGCGGGTGGTCCCTGGCCTGCCGTTCGTTGCCGAAGCGGTACGCGCCCGTCCACCGCGCCATGACCAGCTGGGCGTCGCCCGCCTCGACCTCGGCCAGGAACTTCGCGGCGCGCCCGCCGCGGAGCACGCCCGCGGCGCGTCCCCGGTGGGTGAGGACGACGGAGCCGTCGCGGCGCTGTTCGTAGGTGAATCCCTGGGGTCGTGGCATGCCGGGCATCCTGCCGTTCCCGGTCAGATCCGTCATATGAATATTCTTTCGGTCCATGGGGAGTGTGGGGGCCGCGCGCGGCGCGGGTGCTGGGGGCGGGAGCTCGTTCCGGACGGGCGACGTGGACGAGGCGCGCGTGGAGCTCGACGCGCGCTACTACGCGAACCGCATGGCCGTCGTCGACCGGGAGCGGCGCCCCTTCGCGGCCCGCTTCGACACCGTGGCGCTCGGACCGCTGGTCATCGGCGACCTCAGCTGCGGCGCCGACGTCCGGATGAGTTTCGGCGAGCTCGGCGCGTACCACCTGAACGCTCCGCTGAGCGGGACGATGGAGATGCGCCAGGGCGGCGGCGGCTCCCGGATCGTCGCGACGCCCGCGGAGGCACTGCTCCTCGACCCGGCCGGGGACACCTTCCTCGACCGCTGGAGCGGGGACTGCCGGACCCTGTCCGTGAAGATCGGGGCGGCCGAGCTGCGCGACCGCCTGGAACGGCTGACGGGCCGCCCGCCGCGCGGTCCGCTCGTCTTCGCGCCCCGCCTGGACATCACGCGCGGCCCCGGCCTGAGCTGGGTGCGCTTCGCCCGCCAGGTCGCCGCCGAGGCCCTGGCCGGGGACGGTCTCGCCACGCACGAGCTGGTCGCCGGACCGCTCCAGGAGGCGCTCCTGAACGGGCTCCTGCTGGCGGCCGAGCACCCCTGGCGCGAGGCGCTCGCGCACCCGGCGGAGGCGCGGCGCCCGGCCCCGGTCAAGCGCGCCATGGACGCGGTGCGGGAGCGCCCGGAGCACCCGTTCACGACCACCGAGCTCGCCGCCCTCGCGCGGGTGAGCGTGCGCCGCCTCCAGGAGTCCTTCCGGGAGTACGTGGGGATGTCGCCGATGGCGTACGTGCGGGAGGTCCGTCTCGACCGGGTCCGCGAGGAGCTGCGGGCGTCCGCGCCGGACGAGGTGAGCGTGAGCGAGGTGGCCTGGCGCTGGGGCTTCGCCCACCAGGGCCGGTTCGCGGCCCACTACCGGGAGCGGTTCGGCGAGTCGCCCTCCCGCACGCTCCGGACGGGCCGCTGACGGGCGCCGGGGCGTCGAGGCGTCTGGACGGTCGCGGGGGGCCGCCGGACGGCCGTCGGGGGCGTCGAAGGGGGCGCCGGGGCGCACCGGCGGGCGGGCGCGTGCTCCTTTGCACCGACCCACCGCGCAATCCGGACAGCTGCCGCGTTCAGCGGATCGCGATGATCTTCAGCCGCGCCTACGGTGAGCTGGTCGGATGCGCCGAGGCGCGCATCGCGGCCCGGGCCCCGGCCGGCTCCCCCGTATCAGTCCGGCCGGGTCCTGCGTACCCCACCGCTCACGCCAGTCCTCCGTTGCTCATCAGCAGCTGCCCGTTGACCCACTGGCCCTCGGGGGAGCAGAGGAAGTCCACCAGGTGCGCGGTGTCCCGGGGCGTGCCGAGGCGGCCGAGCGGGGTCTGCCGGACCGTCTCCCGCCGCAGCTCCGCCGTCATCCAACCGGTGTCCACCGGGCCCGGGTTGACGGCGTTGGCGGTGACCCCGAGGTGCGCGAGCTCCCGCGCCGCGGCCAGGGTGATCCGGTCGAGCGCTCCCTTGCTCGCCCCGTACGGGAGGTTCCCGGCGGTGTGGTCGCTGGTCAGGGCGACGATGCGACCGGTGCCCGGAGCGCCGGTGAAGCGGCGGCCGAACTCCCGGATCAGCAGCCACGACGCGCGCGTGTTGACGGCGAAGTGCCGGTCGAAGCTCTCGAGCGTCGTGTCGAGCAGGCCCGAGTCGACCGACTCGCAGTGACACAGGACGAGGGCCGTGACCGGGCGGCCGTACCGCTCCCCGACCGCGTCGAACACGCGCCCGGGAGCCTCCGGATCGGCGAGGTCCGCCTCGACGGCCAGGGCGGTCGCGCCCCGCTCGGCGAGGTCCCCGAGGATCGCCCGGGTCGCCCCCTGCTCGACACCCCACTCCATGCGCAGGTCGTAGGGGGTCCAGCAGGTGAACGCGATGTCCCAGCCCGACTCCGCGAGTCGGTGGGCGATGCCCGCGCCGATGCCGACGGTGCGGCCGACGCCGGTGACGAGGGCGAGTGGACGGGTCAAGAGGTGTCTCCTTCGTCACTGTGGTCCGGCGGGCGGGTGCGGGCCGGGTCCGCCGTCCGCCGCTCCTCGTGCCGGCGCCGCCACGCCAGCGCGAAGCCCATGGCCGCGAGCAGCGCCGGGACGGCTGCCCACCCCGTCAGCGACGCCAGCCAGTCGGGGTTGAGCCGCGACGTCGCGCCGCTCGCGAACCGGCAGGTGGCCTGCGGCGGGAAGAAGGAGTACTCCAGCGTCCTCGGCGGGTGGTAGCGCCAGTCCCCGCCCCGGACGCAGGCCGACGACGGGCCCGCGAGCAGCTTCCAGCCCGCCGTCGCGTACAGCACCAGGAACGCGGAGCCGGTCACGAAGAACGCCGTCCCCGTCCGGCGCAGCTTCTCGGCCCGGGACGTCGGCAGCACCCAGCGGCCGCCGGGGCGCGGTGCGAACCACTCCGCGACCAGCGCCGCGAGCAGGCAGACGACCAGGACCGCCAGGGCGGTCCGGAGCAGTGCGCCGAGGACGGGCCAGCCGTCGAGGGAGGAGACCTCGCCCCGCTCGAACACGCAGACGGTGGCCGGGGGGAACGCCTGGTCCCGGGTCCGCAGCAGTCGGCCCGGACCCCGCACCAGCCCCTGCATGCACCGCTCGTCGTACTCGAGCATGCCCAGCAGCGCCGCCGCCGAGCCGAGCAGCACCGCGCCGAACGCGACCCCCGCCACGGCCCACAGCCAGCCCGTCCGGTACCCGCCGTGCGCCCCCGTGTCCGCCATCCCGGCACCCTAACGGGCCAACGGGGGACGCCCGGGAGGTCCCGCGCCGTCCCGCCGTCCCGACCTGCCTCAGGCGGTGTCCGGCAGCTCCGCCAGCAGACGCAGGGTCGACGTGCGGGTGTCGGCGACATGGGCGCGGGCCAGGGCCTCGGCGGCGTCCTCGTCGCGGTCGCGGAGCGCCTCGAAGAGCCGCTCGTGCGCCCCGCACATCGGCTCGCCGTCGGACTGCGCCGAGGTGAGCCGGAAGAGGCGGCGCAGCCGGGAGTCGAGCGGGGCCATCAGGTCCACCAGGAGCGGGTTCCCGGAGAACTCGACGATCCGGCGGTGGAAGTCGGCGTTCAGCGAGACCGCCTCGCGCAGCCGCCCGGACTCCGCGGCCCTCCGCGCCCGCGCGAGGAGGCGCTCCAGGTCCCGCAGCCGTTCGGCGCTCGCGTGCCGGGCGGCGAGCCGCGCCGCCAGGCCCTCCAGGTTCTCCCGCACGTCGAAGAGGTACGCGGCGTCCTCCGGGCCGAACGCGGCCACCACCGACCCGCGGCGAGGCTGCACCGAGAGGAACCCCTCCGACTCCAGGCGCTGCATCGCCTCGCGCACCGGCACCCGGGAGACCCGCAGTTCGTCGGCGATCTCGCGCTCCACCAGCCGCAGCCCCGCCGGGTACTCGCCCTCGATGATCCGCTCGCGCAGCTCGGCGTACACCCGCTCACGCAGGGACGGATGGGTGTCCCCGATGGCGGTGCTGCGGCCGGCGGGGCGGGGGGTGGTCATCGGGCGGGCTCCAGTCGGCGGGGGCTGTGGTGCCCCGATCTTCGCAGACGGGTTCGGGCGGGTCCCGAAGTGAGGGCCCTCCAGGCATTGCCTGGTATTCGGTATACCAATTACCTTTGCGTCGCACCGCGGTCACCGGGGGGATCCCGACGCGCGCCCCCGCCACCCGTCCGTACGTCGTGAAGGAGACACCATGAGCGAGGCATCCGCCCCGCCCGGCCCCACCACCCTCCTCGGAACCGCCCCGCCCGCCCCCACCGCACTCCTCGGAGCCACCCTCCCCGACGGCCGCACCGCCGACGTCCGCCTCCACGGCGGCCGGGTGAGCGCCGTCGAGGCGCACGACCCGGCCCGCCCCGCCGTGCCCGGCGCCCTCCACCTCGGCGGCGCGCTGCTGCTGCCGGCCCTCGTCGACGGCCACGCCCACCTCGACAAGACCCTCCTCGGCGCCCCCTGGCGCCCGCACCGGACCACCGCCACACTGCACGAGCAGATCGAGGCCGAGCGCGCCTCCCGCCGCGCCGAGGAGGTGCCCGTCGCCGAGCGGGCCGCCGCCCTCGCCCGCCGGATGGTCTCCCTCGGCACCGGACACGTCCGCTCCCACGTCGACGTCGACCCCGACACCGGCCTCGACCACCTGCACGCCCTCCTCGGCGTCCGCGAGGCGTTCCGCGACCGGCTCGGCATCCAGCTCGTCGCCTTCCCGCAGTCCGGGGTCGTCGGCGCGCCCGGCGTCGCCGACCTCCTCGACGCCGCGCTCGCCGACGGCGCCGACCTCGTCGGCGGCCTCGACCCGGTGGGCTTCGACGGTGACGCCGCCGGACAGCTCGACACCGTCTTCGGGCTCGCCGAGCGTCACGGCAAGGGCATCGACCTGCACCTCCACGACGGCGGCGAGACCGGCACCGCCCAGCTGCGGGACATCGCCGCCCGCACCGCCGCCCTCGGCCTCGGCGGCAGGGTCGCCGTCAGCCACGCCTACGCCCTCGGGGACGTCGGCGACGCCGAGCTCGACCGCACCTGCACGGCCCTCGCCGCCGCCGGGGTCGCGATCATGACCAACGGCCCGAGCGGCCCCGTACCGCCCGTCCTCCGGCTGCGCGAGCACGGTGTCCGGGTCTTCGCGGGCTCCGACAACATCCGCGACACCTGGTGGCCCTACGGCACCGCCGACATGCTCGAACGCGCCACGATCATCGGTCTCAGGACCGGGCTCATGACCGACCCCGAGCTGTCCTTCGCCGCCTCCCTCGTCACCGGTGAGGCCGCCGCCGAGCTCGGCCTCACCGACCACGGCATCGCCCCCGGCACCCGCGCCGACCTGGTCGTGGTCGCCGCCGGCTCCGTCCCCGAGGCCGTCGCCGCGCACCCCCGCCGCCTGCTCGTGCTGCACGCCGGACAGGTCGTCGGCCCCTTCGCCGACGACGCCTACCCCGCGCTCGTCCCGCCGGCCCCCGCCTCGCCGGCCCTCGCCCCGTCCGTGCCCGTCCCGTCCGCCGGAGGAGCCGCGTGACCACCGACACCGCCCCCCGCACGGCTCCGCAGGCCCCGGAGGCGGCGGGGAAGCTCGCCGCCGGCCGGATCGGCACCTTCGACCTCGTCTTCTTCGTCGTGGCCGCCGCCGCGCCGCTCACCGTCCTCGCCGGCGTCGCCCCCTTCGCCATCGGCATCGGCGGCCCCGGCGCCCCGCTCGCCTACCTCGTCTCCGGCGCGCTGCTCGCCCTCTTCGCCGCCGGGTTCACCGCGATGAGCCTGCACGTGCGCAACGCCGGTGCCTTCTACGCGTACGTCGCCCGCGGCCTCGGCCGCACCCTCGGCGTCGGCACCGCCTACGTCGCCGTCGTCTCGTACAACCTCGTCACGCCGGGCGTCGCCGCGGCCTTCGGCTACTTCGCCGCCGGCTCGATCCGCGACGCGACCGGCACCGACGTGCCGTGGTGGCCGCTCTCCGGGCTCTGCGTCCTGGCCGTCGGCGTCCTCGGCTGGCTGAAGGTCACGCTCAGCGCCAAGGTCCTCGGCATCGCCCTGGTCCTGGAGGTCCTCTCGCTCGTCGTCATGGACGGCGGCATCCTCGGCGAGCGCGGCACCGCCGCCCTCGACACCGCGTCCTTCGCCCCCTCCACGCTCGCCGCCGGCGGCGTCGCGGGCATGTTCGTCCTGGTCATCGGCGCCTTCACCGGCTTCGAGGCCACCGCGATCTTCGCCGAGGAGGTGCGCGAACCGCGCCGGACCGTCCCCCGGGCCACCTTCATCGCGATCGGCTTCCTCGCCGTCTTCTACGCGCTCGGCTGCTGGCTGATCATGGGCGCCTTCGGCACCGACGAGGCCGTGCGGCTGGCCCGCGCGGCCGACGGACCCGAACTCACCTTCCGGGCCGCCGAGCTGTACGCGGGACCCTGGCTGGCGGACGCCATGCACGGGCTCATCGTCGTCAGCGCCTTCGCCGCCACGCTCGCCTTCCACAACGCCGGCGCCCGCTACCTGTACGCCCTCGGCCGCGAGGGCCTGCTGCCCCGCCGCCTCGGCACGGTCTCCGGGAAGCACGGCTCGCCCGGCGGCGCCGTCGTCGCCCAGACCGGCTTCAACCTGGCCGTCGTCGCCGCCGGGGCGCTCCTCGCCGCCGACCCGTACGGCGAGGTCTTCCTGTGGACCAACAGCGTGGGCGTCCTCGGCATCATGGGCATGCAGGCCCTCGCCGCGCTCGCCGTCTGGGCCTACTTCCGGCGCGACCGGATGGGCCTGTCGGCCGCCCGGGTCGTCTGGGCGCCGCTGGTCTCCTGCGCCGGCCTCGCCCTGCTCACCGTGCTCGCGGTGGTCCACTTCGACCTGCTCACCGGCCGCACCGGCGCCGTGAACACGGCCCTCCTGGTGCCGCTGCCCGTGGTCCTGGCGACCGGTCTGCTCGTGGCCCTCCGCATCCGGCGCACGGACCCCGCCCGCTACGCCTCGCTCACCACCGTGGACGTGGAGCGGGACTGACGGCGGTGCGTACGGGGCGGAGGCCGGCCCCCGCCCCGTACGCCCTCACACCAGGCGGCCGTCCCGCGCCACCACCCGGCCCGCGCGGACCACGAGGTCGCGGCGGGGCAGGTCCACCACCGCCTGCGGCAGGCACTCGCCGTCGACGAGCATGAAGTCGGCGGGCGAGCCCGGCCGCAGGTCCGCCCGCGCCAGGCCGAGCAGGTCCGCGCCCCCGTCGGCGGCGAGCCGGAAGCAGCCCTCCAGCTCCTCGTCGAGCCGCGCGTCCAGGGCCCAGGCGGCGAGCCAGGCGCGGTGCAGCATGTCCGCGTTCCCGAAGGGGCTCCAGCTGTCCCTGACCCCGTCCGAACCGAGGCCGACCGTCACCCCGCGCTCGGCGAGCCGCCGGAACGGCAGGACGGTGGTCGCGGACAGCGCGACCGTGGTGAGCGCGACCCCCGCCTCCGCCAGCAGGTCCGCCGTCTCGTCGAGCTCCGCGCCGGAGAGTCCGGCGACCGCGAAGGCGTGCGCCACGCTCACCCGCCCCTGGAGCCCGAGGGCCCGGGTGCGGGCGGCGATGTCCCGCAGCGGCGCGAGGCCCTGCTCGCCCCGGTCGTGGAGGTGGATGTCGAGCCCGAGCCCGTGCTTCCCGGCGAGCCCGAACACCGTCCCGAGCTGGTCGCCGTCGCCGCCGTCCGCGTCGAAGCCGGCCGGGTCGATGCCGCCGATGTGGGTGACGAGCCCGCTCGCCGCGGCCTCCGCCAGGAGCTCCGCCACGCCCGGCGTCCGGACCACCCCGTGCTGCGGGAACGCGACGAGCTCCACGTCGACGATCCCGGCGAGCTTCCGGGCCGCCTCCGCGACCCCCTCGATCCCGGAGAGCCCGTAGGCCGGGGCCACGTCCGCGTGGGCCCGCATCGCCCGGGTGCCCTGGGCGGCGGCGTGCGACATCAGCCGCAGCGCCCGCTCGGCCACCGGGGTCGGCAGGGCGCGGGCCAGCTCCACGTCCCCGGCGACGTACTCGGCGATGCCGTGCGCGGGACGGCGGCTGTGCCAGGGTTCGCCCCAGGAGGTCTTGTCGGGGTGGATGTGCGCGTCGACCAGGGTCGGCAGCGCCAGCCGTCCGCCGCCCTCGACCCGCTCGACGACGGCGCCCTCCGGCACCCCGTCGACGAGCACCCCGTCCACGGCGACCAGGTCGCGGGCCGGTCCGCCGAAGGGCCGGACGTCGTGGAAGAGGGTGGCGGTGCGGGGCGGCGGGGTCACGGGGTCTCCTCGGAGTCACGGGAACGGGACTCCATTTGGTATACCAGAAACGCTTTCCGGGTCCCACCGCGCCGGGTCCCACAGCCCCGGGTCCGCCTCCCCGCGCCGGGTCCCACGACACCGGGCCCCCTCACCACGCCAGGTCCTCCAGCGCGTCCAGGTCCGGTACGACCATCGCCACCGGCTCGGAGCCCTCCCCGTTCACCCGCAGCTCCGCCCAGATCGTCTTGCCCCGCCGGGCGTACCGCGTGCCCCACCGCTCCGCGTACTGCGCGACCAGATAGAGCCCGCGCCCGCCCTCGTCCGTCGTCGCCGCGTGCCGCAGGTGCGGGGAGGTACTGCTGCCGTCCGAGACCTCGCAGATCAGCGTCCGGTCGTGCAGGAGGCGCACGCGCACCGGATCCGCCCCGTACCGCACCGCGTTCGTGATCAGCTCGCTCAGGATCAGCTCCGCCGTGAACGCGAGCCCGTCGAGCCCCCACTCCGACAGCTTCGCCGCCGCCGCGTTCCGCACCGGCGACACCGCCGACGGGTCCCGGGGCACCTCCCACTCGGCGATCCGCTCCCGGTCCAGCAGCCGGGTCCGCGCCACGAGCAGCGCGATGTCGTCGCGCGGGGTCGGCGACAGCAGCGTCGCCAGCACGTCCGCGCAGGTCTGCTCCGGGCTCCGGTCCGGCCGGGCCAGCGTCGAGCGCAGCAGCCCGAGTCCCGTGTCCATGTCCCGCCCGTGGTCCTCCAGGAGCCCGTCCGTGAACAGGACCAGCTTGCTGCCCTCCGGCAGCACCAGCTCCGTCGACTCGAACGGCGCGTCCCCCAGGCCCAGGCCCAGCGGGAGGCCCGGCGACAGCTCGGGGAACTCGACCCGCCCGTCCGGACTCACCAGCGCCGGACCGGGATGCCCCGCGCTCGCCACCGTGCAGTGCCCGGACGCGGGATCGTAGATCGCGTACAGACAGGTCGCGCCCGTGATGCCCTCGTCCCGCCGCCGTCCCTCGCCGTCCGTCCCCTCGGACTCCCGGTCGTCGATCCGGCCCGTCAGCTCGTCGAGATGGCCCAGGAGCTCGTCCGGCGGCACGTCCAGGGTCGAGAAGTTGTGCACCGCCGTCCGCAGCCGCCCCATCGTCGCCGCCGCGTGCAGCCCGTGCCCCACCACGTCCCCGACCACCAGCGCCACCCGCGCCCCCGGCAGCGGGATCACGTCGAACCAGTCGCCGCCCACCCCGGCCTTCGCCGGAAGGTAGCGGTACGAGACCTCCACCGCGCTCTGATCGGGCAGCACCCGCGGCAGCAGGCTCCGCTGGAGCGTCACCGCCATCGCGTGCTCCCGGGTGAACCGGCGCGCGTTGTCGATCGCGACCGCCGCCCGCGCCGCCAGCTCCTCCGCGAACGACAGGTCCTCCTCCCCGAACGGCTCCGGGGTGTCCGCACGCCAGAAGTTCGCCATCCCCAGGACGACCCCGCGGGCCAGCAGCGGCACCGTGAGCAGCGAGTGCATCCCGTACGCCAGCGCCTGCGCCGCCCCCTCCGGATCCTGCGCCCGCCAGCCCTCCGCCGCGGCCAGCTCCGCCTGCACCACCGCGTGCCCCGCGTGCAGGGCCGTCGCCATCGGAGTGCTGGTCACGTCGAAGCGGACGGTGTCCCCGACGGGCTGGAGCGGCTGGTCCGGCCGCAGCCCGCTCAGCGCCGTCCGCCGCATCTCGGTGGGCGTGGACGGGTCCGCGATCTCCACGGGCTCCTCGCCGCGCAGCACCGGTTCGAGGAGCTCCACCGTCGCGAAGTCCGCGAACCGGGGGACGGCCACCTCCGCCAGCTCCTCCGCCGTCCGTACGACCTCCAGCGTCGTCCCGATCCGCACCCCCGCCTCGTACAGCAGCTGCAGGCGGCCGCGGGCCACCGCCGCCCGTCCGGTCACCGCCGCCAGCTCGGTGGTGTCCCGCATCGTCATCACGCACCCCGACTCCGAGCCGTGCGGCAGGGTGGGCCGCACGCTCACCGCGAGGAGCCGGTCGCCCGCCCGGTGCACCTCGTCCGTCGCCGACCGCCCCGACTCCAGGAGCTCGACCGTCCGCGGATCGAGGCCGAGCTCCGACACGTGCCGCCGCTCCGCGTCCGCCGTCAGGCCGAGCAGCCGGCGCGCCTCGTCGTTGGCGAGCAGCAGCCGGTGGTCGGCGCCCACGATCAGGACGCCCTCCCGCACCGCGTGCAGCACCGCCTCGTGGTGCTCCTTCATCCGGGTCATCTCCGCGGGGCCCAGCCCGTGCGTCTGCCGCCGCAGCCGCCGGCTCACCAGCGCCGCCCCGCCCACCGCCGCCGCGAGCGCGCCGCCCGCCACGCCGATGAGCAGCGGCAGCCGGCCCTGCACCGCGTGCGAGATGCTCTCCACCTCTATGCCGCTGCTGACCATGCCGACGAGCTGTCCCTTCTCGTCGAGGACCGGGACCACGGCGCGCACCGCGTCGTTCGGCGCGCCGCGGAACAGCTCCGTGAACGCCTCCTTGTCCACCTCCGCCCGCGAGAGGTCACCGGTCGCCCTCCGGCCGATCAGCGCCGGATCCGAGTCGGTGTACCGCACCCCCGTGGGGCTCAGGACCGTGATGAAGTCCACCCCCGTCGCCTTCCGGGTCGCCTCCGCGCGGCTCTGCAGCACCGCCGTGGGATCGAGGGAGGTCAGCGCGGAGTCGATGCCCGGCGCGTGCGCGAAGGCCTCCGCCACCGCGAGCGACCGGACGCGGGCGTCCCGCTCGGTGTCGCTGCGCGCCTGGTGGAACGTCACGAACACGGCCGCCGCGATCACCAGGAGCGCGATCAGCGCCTCCAGCGCGAACACCTGCCCGGCGACGCTCCGCAGCCCCGTACCGCGCCCGCTGTCCTTTCCCCGCCCCTGCCCACGGCCCCGGGTCATCCCGTGCTCCGGGCGATGAGGAGCGCCACGTCGTCCGGTGCGCCCGGCCGCCGCAGCGCCCGGAGCAGCCGG
Organism: Streptomyces sp. NPDC059695; assembly: GCF_042733785.1. Lineage (NCBI taxonomy): Bacteria > Bacillati > Actinomycetota > Actinomycetes > Kitasatosporales > Streptomycetaceae > Streptomyces > Streptomyces sp. NPDC059695. The sequence goes on from NZ_JBHWFF010000005.1 coordinate 208,725, forward strand.
TCGCAGGTCTCCTCGAGGGGCCCGCGCATCTCGTCCAGGAGCCGTACGAGCAGGGCGAGCCGGTCGTCGATCGCATCCGTGCGGGTCTCGATCAGGCCGTCCGTGTAGAGCACCAGCAGGTCCCCGGGCCGGAAGGTCACCCGGGTGGTCCGGAAGGTCCCTCCGCCGACCCCCAGCGGCACGCCCGTGGAGAGCCGCACCAGCTCCGCCGGCCCGTCCACCGGGACCCGCACGGGAGGCAGATGCCCCGCGTTCGCGATCCGGCACCGCTGCCGCACCGGGTCGTGCACGGCGAAGAGACAGGTCGCGATGTAGTGCTCCAGGCCCGCCGTGATCCGGTCCAGGTGCCGCAGCACCTGGGCCGGGGAGAGATCGAGGTCCGCGAACGCGCAGGTCGCCGTCCGCAGCCGGCCCATCGTCGCCGCCGCGTCGATCCCGCTGCCCATCACGTCCCCGACGACCAGCGCCGTCTTGTCGTCGGGCAGCGCGATCACGTCGTACCAGTCGCCGCCGACCTCGCTCGACGCGTGCGCCGGCTGGTAGCGGGCGGCGACCTCCAGGCCCGCCCGGTCCGGGGGAGCCCCCGGCAGCAGACTGCGCTGGAGCGTCACCGCCGAGTTCCGCACGCTCTGGTACCAGCGGGCGTTGTCGATGCTGACGGCCGCGCGGGCCGCCAGTTCGGTCGCGAGCAGGACGTCGTCCCCGTCGAAGGGCAGCGCGTTGCGGTCCCGCTTGAGGTCCAGCGCGCCCAGCACCTCGCCGCGCGCGATCAGCGGCACCGCCAGGTACGAGTGCACCCCGGCCTGCGCGAGCAGCTCGGCGGCCTCCGGGCTCCGGGCGATCCGCGACAGGTCGCCGGGCCCCACGTGCTCCACCAGGACCGGCAGACCGGTGTGCACACAGCGGGTGACGAGCCGGTCCGCCCCGTACATCGCGACCTCCCCGGGCGGATCCGCCGCCGGCAGGGCCTCCGTACGGCCCACGGCCTTCACCGCGAGCGCCCGGAACAGCTCGGGCCCCTCCTCCGGCGCGCCGGGCCTGCGCAGCGCCAGGACGGAGTCCAGGACGTCGACGGCGGCGATGTCCGCGAGCTCCGGCACCACCACCGAGGCCAGTTCGTCGGCCGTGCGCTCCACCTCCAGGGTGGTGCCCACCCGCGCCGAGGCGTCCGCGATGAGTGCCAGCCGCCGCCGGGACCGGTCGGCGTCCGCGGCCGCCCGGTGCCGCTCGGTCACGTCGATCACCGAGGCCGCGACGCCCTGGACCCGGCCGTCGGCCCCTTCCAGCCGGTAGAAGGAGAGCGACCAGATGTGCTCGTGCTCCGGGTCCGCCGGGGTCCGGCCGGCCACGGCGTGGTCGAGCACGGGAGTCCCCGTGGCCAGCACCCCGCGCAGCGCCTCCTCCAGGACCTCGGCGTCGACCTGCGGAAGCATGTCGGCGATCCGCCGTCCGAGGTGCTCCGCCGCCGGGATGCCGTTGATCCGTTCCAGGGCGGGGTTCACCAGGACGTAGCGCAGCTCGGTGTCCAGGACGGCCAGGCCGAGCGGCGACTGGGACACCAGCCGGTCGGAGAGCGCGAGCTCGGTCTCGATGCGCTCGACGGCGGCGCCGTCGGCGGCGATGCCCAGGGCGTACGGGTCGCCCAGGTCGTCGGTGAGCCGCATGTTGCGGAACTCCACCCGCCGCACCGAGCCGTCCTTGTGCCGTACGGGGAAGGTGCCCGCCCAGGCCGGGCCGCCGCGCAGCACCTCGCCGAAGAGGCGCATCGCCTCCTCGCGGTGGTCCGCGCCGACGATCAGCCGGGCCACGTACTGGCCGAGGGCCTCGTCGGCGCGGAAGCCGAAGAGGGCCTCCGCCTGCGGGCTCCACAGGACGATGCGGCCCCGGGCGTCGACGACCACGGCGGCGACCCCGAGCACGTCGAGGAGCCCCTTGCCGTCGAGGGGCACGCCGACCCGTCCCGCTGTCCCCGGGAAGGAACCAGCCGTCACACCGCCCTCCTCCCACCGCCTCCCTCCATGCTCCCCGCCACGGGCCCCCGGCGCCCGTTGTGGGCGGCGCCCGCCCCGTTGCGGGCCCGCGCCCCGCCCGTTGTGGGCCCGCGCCCCGCCCGTTGTGGGCAATCGTTCCGCTGGGGCGATGGGGGTCCCCCCTGCTCGAGCGAAGCCGAGAGCTTGGGGGAGGGTGGGCACAACGGAACGGCGCCCCTTGCCGGGCCTAGGCTCCCGTGCCCTGACCCGCACCTCCTGGTGCGGCGCGCACGTGGTGCGGGTCCAGGCGCGGAACGCGGAGGCGCCGCTAAGCGCGCCGTCCCGTGTGCCCACCCGTCCCGCCCTGCGGGACGATTGCCCACACGGGCAGCGGGCGAAGGCCCGCACTGCGGCAGGCGCGTGCTGCCGGGCGGGGGCGACGGCCCACGCGGGGGTGGGCGAAGGTGCCCGTGGGGCCGGGTGCTACGGGGTGCCGCCGGTCCGGGGCAGCAGGCCGTGCCGGTACGCGCCAGGGAGCAGCGTGCACGCCCAGCCGAGGCCCGCCGCCGCCAGCAGCGGCAGCAGGACGCGGACGTCGGCCACCGCGACCAGGCCCGCGCCGAGCGCGATGGCCAGCGCGTTCGGGGCCATGACCAGGGTGTTCGCGCTCGCCGCCACCCGGCCGACCGCCGAGGCCGGGGCCTCCCGCTGGACCGCCGTCATCACCGAGACCAGGACCCAGGGCATCCCGAGGCCGATCACCGCGCTCGCCGCCAGGGCCGTCGCCTCGTACGGCAGCGCTCCCCGTACGCCCATCGCCACGGCGAACAGCGCGAGGCCGGCGGCGGCGAGGGTCCGTTCCGGGATCCTGCGGAGCAGGGGACCGGTGAGCAGGCCGGCGAGGACCGAGCCCACGCCCTGCACCGCGTACAGCACCCCGGCGTACGCGGGCGCGTGCCCGAGGCCCCGGTCCACCACGGCGTAGATCGCGGCTCCGTTCACCCCGGCGAGCAGCATCGTGAAGGCACCGGTCGCCACCAGGGGCCGGAGCACCCGTGAGGCCCGGAGCAGGCGCACGCCCTCGGCGGTCTCCCGCCACCAGTTCCGCGCCCCGGGCCGGGACGGCCGGGCCTCCCGGACCGGCATCAGGGCGAACACGGCCGCCGCGACCGCGAAGCTCGCCGCGTCGAGGAGGACGACGGGCCCGCTGCCGTACGCGGCGAAGAGGCCCGCCGCGGCCAGCGGGGCGATCAGCTTCATGGACTCGTTCGCCGTCATCCGCAGCCCGTTGAACGTGCCGAGCCGCTCCCCGTCGACCACGGAGGCCACCAGGGCCTGCTCGGCCGCGTCGTGGACGGTGCCCTGCGCCCCGTACAGCACGAGGACGGCGAAGAGCAGCCACACCCGGTCCGCCGACTCCACCCACAGCAGCAGCGGCAGCAGGGCCGCCATCACCAGGTTCAGGACGACGAGCAGCGGCCTGCGCCGCACCCGGTCGGCGAGCGTGCCGAGCAGCGGCCCGAGCAGCACGGGCGCCCAGAGGGTGAAGGCGGCGAGGGCCGCGAGACTGTCGGACCCGGTGAGGGACTTGACCCAGACACCGGAGACCAGCCACATCGCCGTCGTGCCGAATCCGGACACGACGACACCTGTCAGATACCAACGCATGGCCGAAGACTGCGGTCTGAGGCGGGTCCTCCGGATCGGTCAGTCGCCCTAGATCGACTCCCCGGAGACGCGCGCGGTGACCTAGGGGGTGTCGCTCACGCCGGGGCTCACGCCGGGGCCTGCGCCCCCGGGACCGCGCGCTTCTCGAACCGCAGGGCGAGCCCCGTCACCACCGCGCCGAGTCCCTCCCACAGGCCCACGCCGAGGAACCCGGCCGGGGCGCGGCCGGTGACGACCGCCAGGGTGAAGACCGCGCAGGTGAGCAGCCGGAAGGGGACCGTCCAGCGGAAGAAGGCCTTCCAGTCGGCGAGGGAGGCCAGGACGTAGTAGACGCCCATGTTGAGCGCGGCCATCGAGGAGGCCGTCAGGAAGACCAGGGTGTGGTCCCCGTCCGCGCGCCCGCCCTCGGGCACCGGCTCGAAGCCCATGACGGTGAGCAGGGCGTCCGGGGCGACCAGGCCCACCACCCCGAGGGCGGCGGCGAGCACGCCGAAGACCGCCATGGTCCAGCCGGACAGGGAACGGGGCAGGCGCACGGCGGTCCTCCGAGGGACGAAGAGCAGGGGCACACCCCGCGATCCGCGCACGCGTGCGAATCATGGGGTGTGCCCCCTGCATATCGTGTGACAGGACCCGGCGGCCAATCGGCCCCCGGCTCATGTCACTTCAGCGCCGCCTCCATCATCTTCTGCGCCACCGGGGCGGCCAGGCCGTTGCCGCTGACCTCGGAGCGGGCCGCGCCCGAGTCCTCGATCATCACCGCGACGGCGACCTGCTTCCCGGTCGAGGGGTCCTTGGCGTACGAGGTGAACCAGGCGTACGGCGTCTTGCTGTTGTTCTCGCCGTGCTGCGCGGTACCGGTCTTGCCGCCCACCTCGGCCCCGTCCACGGCCGCGTTGGTGCCGGTGCCCTTCTCCACCACCGTCACCATCGCGCTCCGCAGCTGCTCGGCCGTCGAGGAGGAGACGACCCGCTCGGTGTCCCCGTCCTTGTACGAGGTCAGCGGGTCCCCGTCGGAGTCGACGACCTGCTGGACCATGTGCGGGGCGGCGAGCAGGCCGTCGTTCGCGATCGCGGCCGACACCATGGCCATCTGGAGCGGGGTGGCGGTCACGTCGAACTGGCCGATGCCGGTGAGCGCCGTCTGCGCCCTGTCCATGCCGGAGGGGTACACGCTCGCGTAGGCGCGGACCGGGACGTCCAGCTCGGCGTCGTTGAAGCCGAACTTCTCCGCCATCGCCTTCACCTTGTCCTGGCCCAGGTCGGCGGCCATCTTGGCGAAGACGTTGTTGCAGGAGTACCGGAGCGCGGTGCGGATCGTGGCGTTCTCGCAGGGCGCGGAGGCGTTCTCGTTCCTCAGCACCGTCCGGGTGCCCGGCAGCGTGTACGGGTCGGGGCTCTTCGTCGCCGTGTCCACCGAGCCGTACAGGCCGTCCTCCAGGGCGGCGGCCGCGACGACCAGCTTGAAGGTGGAGCCGGGCGGGAGCGGCTGTCGGAGCGCGCGGTTCACCAGCGGCTTGTCCTCGTCGGTGGTCAGCTTCTTCCAGACGTCCCCGTCGTTCGTCCCGGAGATCTTCGACGGGTCGTAGGACGGGGTGGACACCATGGCCAGGATCCGGCCGGTGGCCGGGTCGACGGCGACCGCCGCGCCCTTCGTGCTCCCGAGCGCCTCGTAGGCGGCCTTCTGCACGTCCGGGTCGATCGTGGTGACGACCGTGCCCGGGTCCTGCTGCTTGCGGGTGACGGCGTCCAGGGGGTTCTTCAGCCGGTCGTCGGTGCCGTCGAGGACACCGGAGTAGATGCCCTCCAGCTGTGTGGCGCCGTAGGCCTGCGAGCTGTAGCCGGTGACCGCCGCGTACAGCTCGCCGTCCGTGTAGGTGCGCTTGTACGCGAGGTCCGATCCCTCCGTCCTCTTCGAGCCGGTGACCGGCGAGCCGGCCACGACGATGTTCCCGAGCGGCTGCGCGTACTGCGCGATGGTCTTCCGCCGGTTCTTCGAGTCGTCCGCGAGCGCCTTGCCTTCGTACGCCTGCACCCAGGTGGCCCGCCCGAGGAGGGCGAGCACCAGGGCCAGGACGAAGACCGACGTGTGCCTGATCGTCTTGTTCATCGCACTTCTGGGGACGAACGATCCGGTGCCGGACGTTCCGGATGTGGCCGTTTTCTCAGCGAACCTTCATGTCGGGGCGCCGTGTGATCATCATGGGGGAGGGCCCTGGGGAGGGGCCGGAGACGTACGGGGCGGGGAGTCGGCGTGACCACGGGCGGGGAGAAGGACGGTTCGTCCGTGCCGGACGAGGTGTGGGCGGAGTTCCTGAGGACCTCCGCCGAGGGCGCGGCCGACGCGCCGAAGGAGCCGTCCGCACGGGCCCGCGAGGTCGAGGGGCGGCTGCGGGACCGGCCCGCGGAGCCGACGGCCTGGCGCGCGCACACGCCCCCGCCGCCCCGGCGCGGGAAGGGCTGGTACGTGGCGGGGTTCGTGGCGGCGCTGGTCCTGCTGGTCGTGGCCGTGGACCCGGGCGGCTTCGTCGGCTGGTCCGGCGGCGACACGGACACGACGCCCCTCGCGCGGGAGTCGGCGCGGCCGGAGCAGGCGCCGCCCGCCGAGCCGGGCGGACGGGCCACCCTCGACGAGCCCTTCCGGGGCTCCCCGGCGGCGCGCTGGGCGGACGGCGCGGCCGGCATCACCGTGCCCCCCGCGAAGGCGACCGGCTGGATGGGCGAGGCCGAGGTGGAGCGGGCGCTCGCGCGGACCCGTGACTTCCTCGTCCTCTCCAACCTGGACCCGGCGGTGCGGCGCGGCGCCCGCCCGGCGCAGGCCATCGCCCTGATGAACCCGCACCAGAAGGACGTCACGGCCTTCGTGACGACCGCGCTGCGCAGCCCGGACGAGGACCACGACCCGCTGCTCCTCTTCAGCCGCTTCGACCCCGCGCAGGCGCGCCCGGCCGGGGACGTGGTGAAGACCCGCGGCCGTCTCTCCTACCGCGAGGGGCGGCTCGGAGCCCTGGAGGTGACCGCCGACGTCACCTACGTCTACCCGGTCGCGCCGGCCGGCGGCGGCGACGAGGTCGTGCGGGTGATCGTGCGGCGGGAGACCGTGGTGAGCTGGGACGATCCGGCGAAGGTCGTCACCGGGGAGGGGACCTTCAGTCTGCTGTCGTACAAGACCGACATGACGAACGGCGGCTGCGGCACCACCACGGGATCCTTCCGGCCGGAGTTCGGCGGGGGAGGCCCGGACGCCGACCCGGGCAACGGGACGGTCGACCCGTACGACCGCACCGCCCCGATCACCGAGGGTCCCGGCGGCTGCGCGACCGCGACGCGCTCCTGACCCCCGCGCGAACGGAACCCGTGGTCCCGGGGCGCCCCGGGACCACCGCGTCCTGCCCGGTCCCCGCAGGAACCGGCGGTGTTCGTTGCCGGTGCTGGGCAGTGACCGGATGAAGCCCGACCTGCCAGGATGCGGCGCGTGGGCGAGCGGAAGCGGGCGTCCGCAGCGGCGGTTCCGACAGGGGGAGACATGCACAGGGGCTGGCCCGAGCGTTGGTGGACGACGGCGCTCGTCGCCCTGGTGCTGGCCGGAATCGTGGCCTACGACATCTGGTGGGCCGCGGGCATCCTGGCAGAGCCGGTCGTGGACTGGTGGGGTCTGCTCGGTCCGTGTCTGGGTGGAACCTGGTTCGCGCTTCTGGCGGTGTCCGCCGTCGACCGGTCGATCGCCCTCCGCAGGAAGACGCGAGCGGTACCCGGTGAGACGCAGGCCGGCCCCTGAATCCCTCCGCAGGAAGACGCGAGCGGTACCCGGTGAGACGCAGGCCGGCCCCTGAATCCCGCCGCGGGACCGACGCCGATCTCTCTCGCAGGTCGGCGCCGGCGGCTTCGGCCGGTGTCTCAGGGGCAACGGCATGCGGCGCCTCAGGCGCCCCGGGACCACGGCCCTGAGCCCCCGGGGCCCTGCCGCCACGAGCGGCGCCTCAGCCCGTCCGGACGAAGCCCGACTCGTACGCCAGGATCACCGCCTGGGTGCGGTCGCGGGCGCCCAGTTTCGCCAGGACCGCCGCCACGTGCGTCTTCACCGTGGCCGGGCCGACGCCCATCCGCCCGGCGATCTCGGCGTTCGTGAGACCCGTCGCCACCAGGCGGAGGACCTCCGACTCCCGCTCGGTGAGCCGCCCCGCCCAGGGCGGGGCCACCGGCGGCCGGCGGCGGGCGTGCTCGGCCGCCAGGCCCCGCACCGCCGCCGGATAGAGCAGCGAGTCGCTCCGCGCGACCAGCCGGACCGCGCTCACCAGCTCCTCCGCCGCCGCCCGCTTCAGCAGGAAGCCGGCCGCGCCGACCCGCAGCGCGTCGTACACGTAGGAGTCGTTCTCGAAGGTCGTCACCACCACGATCCGCGGCGGCTCCGCCATCCCGGCGAGGATCTGCTCGGTCGCCCGGATCCCGTCGATCTCCGGCATCCGCACGTCCATCAGGACGACGTCCGGCCGCTCCGCCCGCACCACCGACACCGCCTCGGCGCCGGTGGACGCCTCGCCGACGACCTCCAGGCCGTCCTCCGCGTCCAGGATGACCCGCAGCGCCGTCCGGACCATCCGCTCGTCGTCGGCGAGGACGACCCTGATCGGCGCGCTCACCGGGGGATCCTGACCGCGAGGCGCCAGACGCCGTCCGCCGGGCCCGCCCCGGCGGTGCCGCCGAGCTGCCGGGCCCGCTCGGTGATCCCGCGCAGGCCGCGCCCGCCGTCGGGCCGGGTGACCGCGGGACGGTCGGGCAGGGGGTTCTCCATGGTGATCTCCAACTCCTCGGTACGGGCGTCGAGCCGTACGGTGACGGGCGCGCCGCCCGCGTGCCGGGCCGCGTTCGTCAGCCCTTCCTGGACGATCCGGTACGCCTCCCGGGACAGCGCCTCCGGTACGGAGCCCAGGGCGCCGCGCACGGTCAGCGCCACCCGCGGCCCCGCGCCCCGCACCAGGGACTCCAGGGCGTCGAGCCCCGGCCCCGGGCCGTGCTCCGGTGTCCCCTCGTCCCTCAGGACGCCCAGGACCCAGTCCAGTTCGCCGACGGTGCGCCGGGTGGTCTCCTCGATCGCGGTCAGCGCCTCCCGTACGAACTCCAGGTCGGCCGCGTCGCCGTCGAGGACCCGGCGGGCCGCTCCCGCCTGGAGGGTGACGGCGCTCAGGGCGTGGCCGACCGAGTCGTGCAGTTCGCGGGCGAGCCGGTTGCGGGACTCGGCCTCGGCGGCCCGCCGCTCGGCCGCCGCCAGCCGGTCCGCCGGGCTCGGCCCGAGCAGCCGGGGCGCCTGCCGGGCGAGGAGGGCGCCCGTCGCGGCGGCGACGGCGGCGAGCGCGAGCAGCATCAGCAGGCCCGCGAGCGGCGCCGCCCGGATCCAGGCCCGGTCGAGGCCCCAGAGGCGGCCGAGTGCGGACTCCCGGAGGCCCGGCGAGAACGGCAGCGCGATGACCGCGACCGCGAAGGGCGGCAGGGCCAGGGTCGCCCCGCTGACCAGCGCCCCGGCGCCCAGGTGCAGGGTGAACCAGCCGGCCGTCCGGCCCCTGGCCTCCGGGCCGTGCGCCGGGCCGTCCGCGAACCGGTCGGCGTCCACCCCGCACAGCGCCCGGGCCGCGGCGACCGACATCGGCCGGGCCAGCGGGAAGAGCGCGGCGACGGCGGCGAGCGGCAGCCCCACGACGTAGGCCAGGAGCTGCACCCAGAGGTCGCCGGTGAACAGGCCGCCGCCGCCGAGCAGCGGCCCCGCGGCCAGGGAGCCGACCATCCAGAAGGGCATGAACAGCGCGCCGCCCAGGATCAGATGGAGCCAGCGCAGCCTGGCCCGCTGCCCGAACAGGGCCCGCGCCGGTCTCACGCCCCGGCGCTCCGGCGCCGCAGGAAGAGCGCCACGCACGCGGCGAGAAGGAACCCGGTGATCATCTCGCCAGCGTAGGACAGTTGTACGAGCCCGGGGACGTGCTTCGAGGGATCGGGGTCCGGCACCAGCGCGACGAGCGACATGTAGGCCCCCCAGCAGCCGACGGCACCCGAGGCCGTCCAGGCCAGCGCGAGCGTGGTGCGGACCCGGAGGCGGGCGGGCCGGCGCAGCACCAGGAACAGGGTCAGGACGACGGCGGCGACGAGGAATCCGGCCCACTGGGCCTCCAGGACGTAGAAGTCGGAGTCGCGTTCGGCGATCCGCCGGGCGGGCAGGCCCGTGGTCGAGCCGGCCGCCCACACCAGGTGGAGCGTGGCGGGCACGAGGGCGGCCACCGCGCCGGCCACGGCGAGGGCCCGCGCGCCGGGCCCGGACGTGCCGGCGGGCAGCGCGCCGAGGCGGCCCCGCCACAGACGGCTCCAGCGGTCCCGGGCGTACAGGGCGAAGAGGGTGCCGAGGGAGAGGCCCTGGAGGATGAATCCGCCGTAGACGACGGCGAAGACCCAGTCGTCCAGGAAGGGTTCGGCGGGTGCGGCGGCCTCGTCGGCGCCGGTGACGAGGGCGACCGCGAGCTGCGTCGGGTACCCGGTCATGATCGGGGCGAGCAGTCCGGTCGCCGCCCACATGGGGAGGGCGAGCAGCCAGGCGGGGAAGCGCCGGCCCCAGGCCTGGGTGAGCAGCAGGGCCAGGACGATGACGAGGACGTCGGCGAGGACCGAGACCGCGTTGGCGATCGCCATCAGCTGCGGGCGCTCCAGGAGCACGCTGCCGGCCGGGATGCCGAGCGTGCCGCCCGCCACCCAGACGACCTTGAGCGAGATGTACGGGAGGCAGGCGAGGATCGCGAGGGCGCGCAGCGCACGGCGGGCGGCGCTCGGGCGGTGCCCGCCGGCGGGTGCCGGGGCGAGGGGGGACGCGGTCTGTGTCATGGCTCCACGCTCCCGTGCGGGGTCCGGCCCCCACCTCCTTCCGGGTGGTGAACCGACTCCGCCGCGCGGGGGAGGAGCCCTCCTCCCGGCCGGGACCCGACGACCGGAATTGACCTCTGTTTTTGATGATCAATTGGCCCTGTCGGGCCGGTCAATGGCCTTCTAGAGTAGTGATCATGAACGAGAACGAGACCTTCGCCCCGCTCCTCACCCGCGCCGCCACCGCCGAGACCACGGCCGACCCGAGCAGCGTGATGACCCTCCTCGCCGACTCCGACACCACCGGCGGGCAGCTCACCAGCTACCGCTCCTCGTTCGCGAAGGGCGCGGTCGGCGCCCCGGCGCACTTCCACACCAAGGCCTCGGAGATGTTCTTCGTGCTCGGCGGCTCGCTCCAGGTCCTGGTCGGCGAGGAGCTCACCGTCCTGGAGCAGGGCGACTTCCTCCTCGTCCCGCCGCACACCCCGCACGCCTTCGCGGCGGCGCCCGGCGCCGAGGCCGACGTGCTCTTCGTCTTCACGCCCGGCATGGCCCGCTTCGACTACCTGCGCCTCCTCGGCCGCGTCATGCGGGGCGAGGCGAGCTTCGAGGAGATCAAGGCCTCCTCGGAGCAGTACGACAACCACTACGTCGACAGCCCCGTGTGGCAGAAGGCCCTCGCCGACCGCGCGTGACCCGGAGGTTCAGAGGCGGCGGGTCGCCAGCGTCAGCCGGTCCCGCGCGTCGAACAGCGCGTCCTTGATCATCTGCTCGTGGCCGGGGGTGAGGCGCGCCACCGGCACCGAGCAGCTGATCGCGTCCCGCGCCGGGCTCCGGTAGGGGATCGCGACGCCGAAGCAGCGCAGCCCCAGGGTGTTCTCCTCGCGGTCCACCGCGTAGCCCTGCTCCCGGACGGCGCGCAGCTCCTCGATGAGCCGCTCGCGGTCGGTGACCGTGTGCTCGGTCAGCGCCGGGAGCGTCTCCGGGAGGAGCTTGCGGACCTGCTCGTCGCTGTGGGTGGCGAGCAGCGCCTTGCCCAGTGAGGTCGAGTGCGCGGGAAGCCGGCGCCCCACCCGGGTGAACGGCCGCAGATAGTGCTGGGACTGACGGGTCGCCAGATAGACCACGTTCGTGCCGTCGAGCCGTGCCAGGTGAATGGTCTCGGTGGTGTCGTCGGAGAGCCGGTCGAGCGTGGGCCGGGAGGCGGCCACCACCTCGTCGCCGTCGATGTACGAGGTGCCGACGAGCAGCGCCCGCACGCCGATCCCGTAGCGCGTGCCCGTCGCGTCCGTCTCCACCCAGCCCAGCTCGACCAGGGTGCGCAGCAGCATGTACAGGCTGGACTTGGGGTAGCCGACGGCCTCCTGGACGGCGGCGAGCGAGTGCATCCCGGGGCGCCCCGCGAAGTACTCGAGCAGCTCCACGGTCCGCACCGCGGACTTCACCTGTGCCCCACCCGCGTCGGCAGTCGCCATGGCCCTCGCCCCTTTTCCGTCGTCCGGCCGTCCACCGGCCGCCCGGCCGGACAGAGCCCTTGTGGAGACGGCCGGGCCGTCCCTAGAGTCCCGTCCAGATGCGTTCACCTACGGGAACTGCGTTCAGAATAGCGAACAGGGGCGTGGCGATGGCGGCAGAACCAGTGTGGAGTGTGGACCCCCGGACGGGGAAGCCGCGCGAGCAGGTTGCGGTGGAGGCCACAGCCGAGGAGGTGGACCGCGCCGTCCGGTCCGCGCACGCCGCCCGCGAGGCCCTCGCCGACCGCGCGGCGCGGGCCGCCTTCCTCCGTACCGCCGCCGACCTCCTCGACGCCTCCGGCGGTCACGTCGTCGAGGCGGCCGACGCCGAGACGGCCCTCGGCCCCGTCCGCCTCACCGGAGAACTCGCCCGCACCACCGCCCAGTTGCGGGCCTTCGCCGAGGTCGTCGAGGACGGCTCCTTCCTCGACGTCCGGATCGACCTCCCCGACCCCGCGGCCACCCCGCCCCGGCCCGACCTGCGCCGCTGGAAGATCCCGCTCGGCGTCGTCGCCGTCTACGCCGCGAGCAACTTCCCGCTGGCCTTCTCCGTCCCCGGCGGCGACACCGCGAGCGCCCTCGCGGCCGGCTGCCCCGTGGTCGTCAAGGCCCACCCCGACCACCCGGCCACCTCCGAGCTCTGTGCCTCCCTGCTGCGCCGTGCCGCCGTCAAGGCCGGGCTCCCCGAGGACGTCGTCGTCCTCGTCCACGGCTTCGACGCGGGCGTCGGGCTCGTCCGCCACCCGCTCGTCGCGGCGGCGGGCTTCACCGGCTCCATCCGCGGCGGCCGGGCCCTCTTCGACGCGGCCGCCGCCCGCCCCGCCCCCATCCCCTTCCACGGCGAACTCGGCTCCCTCAACCCGGTCGTGGTCACCGAGGCCGCCGCCGCGGAGCGCGCCGGGGAGATCGGTGCCGGGCTCGCCGGCTCCCTGACCCTGGGCGCCGGTCAGTTCTGCACCAAGCCCGGCTTCGTCCTCGCCCCCCGCGGCGAGGACGGCGACCGCTTCCTCGCCGCGCTCACGGCCGCCGTCAGCGAGACCGAACCGGCCGTCATGCTCGACCGCCGCATGCGGGACGCCTTCGTCGCCGGGGTCGCCGAGCGCGCCGCGCTCGCGGGCGTCGACACCCCGGTCACCCCCGGCGCGGGCGGCGCCCACACCGTCAGCGCCGGCGTCCTCGCCGTCGACGCCGCCGCGCTCCACGGCGAAGGCCACCGCCTCCTCCTGGAGGAGTGCTTCGGACCGGTCACCGTCGTCGCCCGCTACTCCACCCGCGAGGAGGTGACCGCCGTCCTCGGCCTGCTGCCCGGCAACCTCACCGCGACCCTGCACATCGGCGAGGAGGACGAAGCGGCGGCCTCCCTGCTCGCCGCCCTCACCCCGCTGGCCGGCCGCGTCCTCGTCAACGGCTGGCCCACCGGCGTCGCCGTCGCGCCCGCCCAGCACCACGGCGGCCCCTACCCGGCCACCACCTCCACCTCCACCTCGGTCGGCGCGACCGCGATCGAGCGCTGGCTGCGCCCGGTCACGTACCAGTCGACCCCCGGCCACCTCCTGCCGCCGGAACTCCGCGACGGCAACCCGCTGGGAGTCCCCAGGCGCTGACCCCCGTCACCGGCCCACCCGCACCACGATCTTCCCGAGGTGCGTGTTCGACTCCATCAGCCGGTGGGCGTCGGCGATCCGCTCCAGACCGTCGAAGGTCTCGGCGATCACCGGCGCCAGGGAGCCGTCCCGCAGCCCCGAGCCGATGAACCCGGCCGCGCGCCGCCGCCCCTCCTCGGTCCTGGCCAGCGCCCCGTTCGCGTACCCGTGGGTGGTCAGCGGCCAGTTCCGCGACAGCTCGACCGGCCGCGGATCCAGCCAGCCGTACAGCACGGCCGTGCCGCCGGGCCGCAGCGCGTCCCCGAGCCGGGCGAACCCGGGCCCGCCGATCGCGTCGAAGGCCAGGTCCGCACCCCTCCCGCCGGTGATCCGCCGCACCTCCGCGACCAGATCCTCGGTGTCCGTGACGACCACGTGCGCGGCCCCCACGCCGAGGAGCCCCTTCCGCTTCCCCTCGCCCCGGGTGGTGGCGATCGGGACCGCGCCGACCCGCAGCGCGATCTGGATCGCGGCGGTGCCCACCGAACTGGACGCCCCCGTGATCACCACGTGCTCGCCCGCGCCGAGACCGCCGGTCAGCACCATCCCGCCGTAGGCGGTGAAGTAGCTCAGCCAGACCGCCGCCGCCGTCACCGCGTCCACGCCCTCCGGCCGGGCCACCACGTACTCCTCGGGGAGCACCACCCGCTCCGCGTGGACGCCGTACCGCCCGAAGTCGAAGTTGGCCGCCGCCATCACCGGGTCGCCCGGGGCGTACGCGGTGACCCCGGCGCCCACCGCCTCGACCACGCCCGCCGCCTCGTAGCCGAGCCGCGAACCCGGCAGCGTCGCCGGGTAGTAGTAGGTGCCCTCGCGGAACAGCGCCTCGGCGCGGTTCAGTCCGATCGCCTCCACCCGGACGAGCACCTCCCCGGGGCCGGGTGCCGGCAAGGGCACCTCCTCGACCCTCAGCACCTCGGGGCCGCCGAGCTCGTGGAACAGAACCGCCTTCGTCGTCATGCCTGTTGTCGTCATGACCTCGACGCTAGAAGCGGCCGGGCGGACGATCCATGTCTCCCCGGCTTCCCACCATGTCCGATCGTCTCGGGCGCTACCGTTCCGGCCATGGACGTACTGAGCGATGCCATCGCCGCCATGCGCACCGGGCGCCCCCACTCCTCCCGCACCGTCCGCTTCGCCCCCTGGGGCTTCCGCTTCCCCCCGAGCAAGGGCGCCGGATTCCACGTCGTCCTCCAGGGCACCGCCTGGCTGCTGCCCCCGGACGACGGCGCCCCCGTCCGCCTCGGCCCCGGGGACGTCGTCCTCCTCGCCCACGGCACCGGCCACGGGCTCGCCGACCGGCCCGGCACCCCGCTCGTGGACGCGCTGCCCGCCCCCGACGGCTCCTGGCCCACCCGCCCCGACCGGGGCCCCGTCGGTGCCGAGGAGACCCTGCTGCTCTGCGGGGCGTACCAGCTCAGCCGGGCCCGCGCGCACCCCCTGCTCACCGACCTGCCGCCGTACGTGCACCTCCCCGCGCGGGTCGGGTCCCACCCCCGGCTGCGCGCCGCCGTCGACCTGCTGGGCGCCGAACTCGCCGAGCCCCAGCCGGGATCCGACGCCATCGTCCCGGCCCTCCTCGACACCCTGCTGCTGTACCTGCTGCGCACCTGGTGGCTCACCGAGTGCGCCGACCGCTCCACCGGCTGGTCCGCCGCCCTGAGCGACCCGGCGGTCGCGGGCGCCCTGCGCGCTCTGCACGGCGACCCGGCCAGGCCGTGGACGGTCGAGGAGCTCGGCGCGCTCGGAGGCCTCTCCCGCGCCGCCTTCGCCCGCCGCTTCACCGCCCTCGTCGGACGCCCGCCGCTCGCGTACCTCACCTGGTGGCGCATGACCACGGCGGGCCGCCTCCTGCGCGCCGACGACCTCCCGCTCCGGGCCGTCGCCGAACGCTCCGGCTACTCCTCGGAGTTCGCCTTCGCCAAGGCCTTCAAGCGGGAGTACGGGGTGGCGCCGGGCCGCTACCGCAAGGGCGCGCAGGGCGTTAGCGCGACGTGAGCGGAACGCCAGGGGCGGCGGGAAGACTGGGCCCCGCACCGCCAGGCCGTCCCTTTCCCCCGAAGGGCGGCCCGGCGGTGTCCCCCCGGCACCGCACCCCGGCGGTCAACCGTTCCGGCGGCGCGGCAGCCGCAGCGAGGCCAGGGTCGTCACCGTCAGCAGGGCGGCGCTGATCAGGAGGCTCGTGCGCATCGCCGTCGCCATGTCCCGGGCCGCGAGCGAGCCGAACACCGCGATCGCGAGGGCGCCCGCCGTCTGCCGGATCGCGTTCAGGAGGCCCGCAGCCGTGCCCGCCCGTTCCGCCGGAACGGCCTCCATCATCGCCGCGATCAGCGGCGGCAGGGAGAACCCGGCGCCGAGCGCGAGCGGGACGAGGAGCAGCGCCTGCGCCGCCCGCGAGGAACCCGCGTCCACGGTCAGCAGGCCGAGCAGTCCGGCCACCGCGACCGCCTGGCCCAGGACGATCGGCAGCCGCGCCCCGTACCGCGCCGCCACCCGCGCGGACAGGACGTTCACGCCGGCGAGCAGTCCCGTCATCGGCAGGAACATCAGCCCCGCGCCGAGCGCCGAAAGCCCCAGCACCTGCTGGAAGAAGAGGCCG
The DNA here is from genome assembly GCF_042733785.1 of Streptomyces sp. NPDC059695. Taxonomy (NCBI): domain Bacteria; kingdom Bacillati; phylum Actinomycetota; class Actinomycetes; order Kitasatosporales; family Streptomycetaceae; genus Streptomyces; species Streptomyces sp. NPDC059695. Next base: position 224,959 of record NZ_JBHWFF010000005.1, read on the forward strand.
AACACGAAGACCATGCCGTAGAAGGCCACGCTGTTCGCCGAACCGGCCGCCACCGCCACCGCCACCGTCGGGTTCCTGAACAGTCCGAGCGGCACCATCGGATGCCGCCGCCGCGCCTCGATCAGCAGGAACGCGGCGAAGGCCACCACCGCGATCCCCAGCGCCCACCAGGCCTCCGTGCCGCCCTCGATCGCCGCGAAGGTCAGCGCCCCGAGCGCCGTCATCGCCGTCAGCTGCCCCGGCAGGTCCAGCGGGGCCGGCCTCCGCTCCGAGCGGGCCACCCGGGACAGCAGGACGAGCGCGAGGATCCCGAGGGGCAGGTTGATGAAGAAGATCCCGCGCCAGCTCCAGGCCGTGGTCAGGGCCCCGCCCGCGACCGGGCCGAGCGCCACCGCGACCGTGCCGCCCGCCGCCCACAGCGACACCGCCCGCGCCCGCCGCACCGGATCGCCGTACGCCTCCCGCACGAGCGCCAGCGAGGCCGGCAGCATCACGGCCGCCGCCGCGCCCTGCACGGTCCGGGCCGCCAGGAGCCCCGCGAGGCCCGGGGCCAGACCGCAGGCGGCCGAGGCGAGGGTGAAGACGACCACCCCCGCCCCGTACGCCCGGCTCGCCCCGACCCGGTCGGCGAGGGCCCCGCTGGAGAGCAGCAGCGCGGCGAAGGACAGCGCGTACGAGTCGACCACCCACTGCAGGCCCGTCATGCCGGCCCGCAGGTCGGCGCCGATCGCGGGCAGGGCGACGTTGACGACCGAGGTGTCGAGGGTGATGAGGGCGAAGCCGAGCATGGCGGCGGCGAGCGCGGGGCCGGGGGAGGGCGCGCCGAGGCGCACAACGGGTCCCTGGACGTGGAGTGTTGAGGACATGCGCCCAGCTTCGTGACCTGCGGGGCCGTACAGTAGTGGCTGGAATGCCATACGACCGGAGGTTCTGGCCATGTCCGTCGATTCCCGGGTCCGGCGCGTCGCCGTGATCGCCGCCCCGCCCGTCTCGATGTTCAACCTGGCCATCCCGGAGATGCTCTTCGGCAAGGTCGAGATCGACGGCCGGCCCGGGTACGAGACGGTCATCTGCGCCCCCGACCCCGGGCCCGTCACCACCTCCGGCGGCCTCGACCTGGTGATCCCGCACGGACTGGAGGCCGTCGCCGGGGCCGACACCGTGATCCTCGCGGGCAGCGGCGCCTACGAGGCGCCCGACCCGCGCGTCCTCGACGTCCTGCGGGCCTCCGCCGACGGAGGGAAACGGATCGCGTCCATCTGCACCGGCGCGTTCGCGCTCGCCGAGGCGGGACTGCTCGACGGCAGGTCGGCGACCACGTACTGGGCGTACCGACCGCTGCTCGCGGCCCGGCACCCGGCCGTCGACCTCCAGGACGACGTCCTCTTCGTCCAGGACGGCCCCGTCCTCACCTCCTCCGGATACGCGGCGGGCATCGACCTCTGTCTGCACGTCATCCGCACCGACCACGGCGCCGCCGTCGCCAACGCCGTCGCCCGGCTGGCGCTCGTCGCACCCGTCCGGCCCGGCGGCCAGACCCAGTTCACCCAGACCCCGCTGCCTCCCGAGCGAGGGGTCTCCTTCGCCGACACGCGCGCGTGGGCGATGGAACACCTCGACGAGCCCCTCGGCCTCACCGACCTCGCCCGGCACGCCGGTGTCTCGGTCCGCACCCTCTCGCGCCGCTTCCACGCGGAGACCGGTGTCAGCCCGCTCCAGTGGCTGCTCCACCAGCGCGTCGAGCGGGCGAAGGAGCTCCTGGAGACCACCTCCCTCGCCATGGACCAGGTGGCGCGCGCGAGCGGCCTCGGCACCGCCGACTCGCTCCGCCAGCACCTCCTGCGCCGCACCGGCCTGACCCCGAGCGCCTACCGGTCCACCTTCAGCCGCCTGACGGGCGCCGGAGCCGGCTGATCCGGCGGACCGCGGGCGCGGTGCTCCGGAACCGGATCGGTCGTTCCGGCGCGCGGTGCTGCGGAACCGTGGATCGGTCGTTCCGGCGCGCGGTGTTCCGGAACCGGATCGGTCGCTCCGGCGTTCGAACGTCTGTGATCAGACTCGCCACCGCCGCCGACGTCGACGCCCTCGTCGCCCTCCACGCCGAGGCCCGCGCCACCTACTACCGGGGCCACCTCCCGGCCGCCGAGATCCTCGGCCCCGAGGCGGTCGCCGGAGCCCGCGAGCGCTGGGCGGACGCCGTCGGCCGCGGCGCCGTGCTCTGCGCCGAGCGCGACGGCGTGATCGCCGGAGTCGCCGCCCACCGCGTCGACGGTGCCGCCGCCGTCCTCAGCCAGCTCCACGTCGCCCCCGCCCAGTGGCGCCGGGGCGTCGGCGGCGAGCTGCACGCGGCCTGCCTCGCCGCCTGGCGCGCGGCCGGGGTGACCTCGGCCCGCCTGGAGGTCTTCGAGAGGAACGAGCGCGCCCAGGCCTTCTACGCGGCCCACGGCTGGAGGCCGGACCCCGAGACCCCGCGCTCCGGCAGGCACCTGGTGCTCCGGCTCACACCGGGGCCGGAACCGGAATGAACCGGACGGGTGCCCGCGTTCCCGCACACGTACACCCCACCGGCAACCCCTCGGAGAGAAGTCACATGCGCGTCGAGATCTGGAGCGACATCGCCTGCCCCTGGTGCTACATCGGCAAGGCCCGCTTCGAGAAGGGGCTCGCGGCCTTCGCCCACCGCGACGACGTCGAGGTCGTACACCGCTCCTTCGAGCTCGACCCGAACCGCGCCAAGGGCGACACCGGGCCCGTCCTGGAGATGCTCGCGAAGAAGTACGGCCGCACCCTCGACGAGGCCCGCGCCATGGAGGAGCACGTCGCCTCGAACGCGCACTCCGAGGGCCTCGGCTACCGCACCGAGGGCCGCGACCACGGCAACACCTTCGACATCCACCGGCTCCTCCACCTGGCCAGGGAGCGCGGTCGGCAGAGCGAGCTCCTGGACCTCGCCTACCGGGCCAACTTCGCCGAGGAGCGCTCCGTCTTCGACACCGAGACCCTCGTGACGCTCGGCGTGGAGGCCGGTCTCGACGTGACCGAGGTCCGAGCCGTCCTGGCCGACCGGACCGCCTACGCCGACGCCGTGCGCGAGGACGAGCGCGAGGCCGCCGAACTCGGTGCCAACGGCGTGCCGTTCTTCGTCCTCGACCGCCGCTACGGGATCTCCGGCGGCCAGCCCGCCGAGGTCTTCACCCAGGCCCTGGAGCAGGCCTGGCAGGGCCGGGTCCTCCAGCCGGTCGGCACCGACGCGGAGGTCTGCGGTCCGGACGGTGCCTGTGAGGTTCCGCAGGCTTGAGCCTCTGACCTGCGGAGATAAGCGCGTCTTGGGTGTCCCCACGGTCGAATCGCCATTGACGGGTGACCGTGGGGAATCCAGGGTGGGGACATGGAATCCCTTGATCAGCCGCTCGGCGGCGCGGAGTTCGCGCCCAAGAAGACCTACCTGAACACCTCCGCGTGCGGTCTGCTGCCCCGCCGGACCGTGGAGGCCGTCACCCTCCTCGCGGAGGAGACCGCCGACGGCCGTCCCGGCGGTGCCGGGGACTTCGGCATCGTGGACGAGGCCCGCGCCGCCTTCGGCCGGATCGCCGGCGTCTCCCCCGAGCGGGTCGCCGTCGGCAGCTCGGTCGCGGTCCACTGCGGGATGATCGCCCAGTCGCTGCCCGCCGGAGCCGAGGTCCTCTTCCCCGAGGGGGACTTCTCCTCGGTCATCACCCCCTTCACGATCCGCGGCGACCTCAAGGTCCGCTTCGCGCCGCTGGAACGGCTCGCCGAGTCCGTCCGGCCCGGGACCGCGCTCGTCGCCTTCTCCGCCGTGCAGTCGGCGGACGGCCGCACGGCCGACTTCGCGGCGATACGGGAGGCGGCGGCCGCCCACGGCGCGCGCACCCTCCTCGACGCCACCCAGTCGGCGGGCTGGCTGCCGCTGCGCGCGGGGGAGTGGGACTACACGGTCGCCGGCGGCTACAAGTACCTGCTCTGCCCGCGCGGGGCGTCCTTCCTCACCGTCACGGAGGAGGCCCAGGACTCGCTCCTCGCGATCCACGCGGGCTGGGTGACGGGCGAGGAGCTGTGGGTCAACAGCTACGGCCCGGTCCGCGAACTGGCCCGCTCCGCCCGCCGGTTCGACGAGCCGGCGGCCTTCCTCTCGTACCACGGAGCGGCCCGTTCGCTCGCCCTCCTGGAGGAGATCGGCATCGAGCGGATCGAGGCCCACGACAAGGGGCTCGCGGCCCGCTTCCGCTCCGGGCTGCTCGCCCTCGGGCACGCGCCGGTCATGGACGACTCGACGGTCGTCGCCGTGCCCGGCCTGGGCGACCGGGAGGACGCCCTGCGCGAGGCGGGCGTCCTGCTGTCGGCCCGCGCGGGCAACCTGCGGGCGTCCTTCCACCTGTACAACACGGCGGCGGACGTGGACCGCGTCCTGGAGGTCCTGGCGGGCTGAGGCACCGCGGGCACCCGGCGGGCGGGGCCGGGCCGCCACGTCCGACGGCTCGTCCGCGCGACGGGCCGAAGCCCTGCCGGCACCCGCGGGGCGGGCCGCGCCGCCACGCCCGACGGGTGCTGGGCCGTGCGCGGTGACCCGGCCGGGCTTTCAGCAGACGGCGCCGGTCTCGCCCTCCTCGCCCGCCTCCTTCGCCAGGTTCCCGCCCACGAGGCCGAGCAGCCGGGCGAGTTCCGCCCGGTCGGCCGGGGCGAGTCCGGCCAGCGTGCTCTCCTCCAGGTCCTGCCAGGCCCCCTCGACCCCGGCGCGCAGCGCGAGGCCCTCGTCCGTCGCCTCGACCCGGACCGCGCGCCGGTCGGCCGGGTCCGGGCTGCGGCGCACGTAGCCGCACTGCTCCATGCGCTGGAGCATCTTCGTCACCGTGGAGGGGTCCAGGCCCAGTGACTGGATGAGCTCCGACTGGCGGACCGCCCCGCAGTCCCAGAGGCGCATCATCATCAGCTCCTGGCCCGGGTAGAGGCCCAGGTCCCGCAGCCGCCGGCCCATCGCGATCCGGTGGAGCCGCGCGACCCACGCCAGGGTGTGGCTGACGGTCCCGGTGCACGCGTCGGAGGGCTGAGGCCCGGCGGACGGGGCGGTACAGACGGGGTCGGTTCCTGACATGGGGGCTCCTCGGAACGGCTTTCCCACAAGATTACCTTGGTCGGCCAATGAATGGGTTACAGTGACAACGGCCCAATTAGTTGGCCGACCACATATTCTTGTGAGGGACAGCCGTGACCACTGCATTCGACCCCATCGACCTCGCCGGAACCCGCCTCGCGAACCGCATCGCGATGGCCCCCATGACCCGCAGCCGCGCCAACGGCCAGGACGGCACCCCTCCGGCGATCGTCGCCGAGTACTACGCCCAGCGCGCCTCCGCGGGGCTGATCATCAGCGAGGGCGTCCAGCCGGTCCCCGAGGGGCAGGGCTATCCCAACACCCCCGGCCTCCACAGCCGCGAGCAGATCGCCGCCTGGCGCGAGGTCACCACCGCCGTCCACGAGCGCGGCGGCCGGATCTTCGCCCAGCTCATGCACTCCGGCCGGATCGGCCACCCCGACATCCTCGACGGCGACCTCCACCCCGTCGGCCCCTCGCCGGTCGCCGCCGCCGGCCAGGTCTACACCCACGAGGGCCCCAAGGCGTACGTCGCCCCGCGCGAGCTCACCGGCGACCAGGTGCGCGAGGCGATCGCCGGTTTCGCCTCCGCCGCCCGCAACGCCGTCGAGGCCGGCTTCGACGGCGTCGAGATCCACGGCGCCAACGGCTACCTGATCCAGCAGTTCCTCGCCTCCGGCTCCAACCACCGCACCGACGAGTGGGGCGGCTCCGTCGAGAACCGCATCCGCTTCGCCGTCGAGGTCGTCAAGGCCGTCGCCGCCGAGATCGGCCCCGAGCGCACCGGTCTGCGCATCTCCCCGGCCAACACCCTCAACGACATCAGCGAGACCGACACCGAGGAGATCTACACCCGGCTCCTCACCGCCATCGAGCCCGTCGGCATCGCGTACCTCCACGTCCTGGAGACCGGCCCCGAGCGCCGCCCGCTCGTCCTCGACCTGCGCAAGCGGTTCGCCGGCACCTTCATCCTCAACCCGGCCACCGGCGACGCCCCGACCGGAGCCGAGTCCCTCGCCCTGATCGAGGACGGCACCGCCGACCTCGTCGCGTTCGGCAGGCTCTTCATCTCCAACCCCGACCTGCCCGCCCGCCTGCGCGCCGACGGCCCCTACAACACCCCCGACGGCGCCGGCATGTACGCCGGCGGCCCCGAGGGCTACATCGACTACCCCGCGCTCTGAAACCGGGTCGGGCGCACGGGTCCGGAGGGCTCGGCCCCCGTCCGGCCCGGGTGCGCGAAAGGGGCGGGAGGTCCGGACCCCCCGCCCCTTCCCGCACGGACTACTAGGCCTCCGTGACCGCCCGGCGCGCCGCCTCCAGGTCCACCGTCCGGCCCGACTCGCCGAGCGCCGCGCCCAGGGCGGCGAGCGAGGACTGCACGGCCCCCCGGGTCGCGTCCACCCCGTAGTGGTTGACCCGGATCATCTCCTTGGCCAGCGCCCCGCCGCCCGCGATCAGCGGCAGCGACGGATCGGCCGCGAGGGCCTTCGCCACCAGCTCCGAGGCGTCGAGCCCCGCGGGCACGCGCAGCGTCGTCGCCACCGGTGCCGCGTCCCTCGCCTCGCGCACGTACGGCTCCAGACCGCCGCCCAGGGCCACCGCGCCCGCGCGGGTCGCGGCCGCCGCCGAGGCGTGCCGCGCCATCAGCGCGTCCAGGCCCTCGGCCTCGATCCGGTCCACGCAGGCCTCCAGGGCGAGCATCTCCAGCTGCGCCGGAGCGTGCAGGAGCGCCTTCCGGCCGCCGTCGATCCAGCGCTCCTTCCAGTCCAGGAGGGAGAGGTACGAGCGGCGCGGCGCGGCCGGGTTGGCGGCGAACCGCTCCCAGGCCCGCGCGCTCACCGACACCGCGGAGACGCCCGCGGGGCCGCCCATCGCCTTCTGGGCGCCGATGATGCACATGTCCACGCCCCAGGCGTCCGGCAGCACCGGCTCGGCACCGATGGACGCCACCGCGTCCAGGTAGAACAGCGCGCCGTGCGCCCGCACGACCTCGCCGATCTCCGCCACCGGGTTGGTGTTGCCGGTCGCCGCCTCCGCGTGCACGAGGGACACGAAGTCGATCTCCGGGTGCTCGGCGAGCGCCCGCTCGACCTGCTCCGCCGTCACCGCCGTGTGGAAGGGCACCTCCAGGTCGACCACGGTCGCCCCGCAGTCCCGCAGCCAGTTCCCGAAGGTCTGCCCGTACGGGCCGGTGACGACGTTCAGCGCGGTCGAGCCGGCCCGCGCGCCGCTGCGGATGCACCCCTCCAGGGGCAGCAGCGCCTCGCCCTGGGTGATCACCACGTCCTGCTCGGTGGAGAGCAGTGCGGCGACCCGGCGCTCGATCGACGCGAAGTGCGCGGCGGTCAGCGGGGCCAGGTCCAGCAGCGGATGTGTCACGGTCACGGGTGTTCCCTCTTCGCGGTCGGATACGTGTCGCATACATCGGGACGCGACTCGTGCCAGCCTAAGCGGTCCGGCCCTCGCCCGGCGGGTGCGTCCGGCGCGGCGGCACGAGGCCGCCCGGGCGGGAGGCGGCGTGCCGTCACGGTCGTGTGCGGAACCTGTCACAGGCCTCGTACCGCGGGCCCGGGGCGCTTCCCCCGGAGCGCCGGCGGTGGGATGTTGCGGCCCGGAGCGGCGCCGCAGGAGGCCGCCGTGAGGAACCGGGGTGGGCACCATGTTCGACAGCAGAAGAAGGGCCGGGGGCAGAAGCACGGCCGGGATCGGCGGAACCGGCGGGATCGGCGGAACCGGCGGGGGCGGCGAGACCGGCGGGGCCGGAAGCCCGCGCCGGAGCGTCGGCACCCGCCCGCGCCGCGCGGCCGTCGCCGTCGTCGCGGCGCTCGCCGTCGCCGCACCGCTGACCCTCGCCGCCTCGGGGGACGCGGGGGCGACCGGCGCGGCGTGGTCGGCCGCGCCCGGCCCGATCGTCTTCGCCCGCTACGACGCGGCGGCGCCCGTCGAGGACCTGTACGCGATCGGCCCGGCCGGCGGCCCGCCCGTCAAGCTCACGCACACCCCCGCCGTCAGCGAGGTGATGCCCAGCTGGTCCCCGGACGGCACGCGGGTGGCGTTCCTGCGCTACGGCTCCGGCGGGGCGGTCGACGGCATCTGGACGACGAAGAGCACGGGCGGCGACCTGAAGAGCGTGCCCGGTACCAAGGGCGCCTCCGAACCCGCGTGGTCCCCGGACGGCAAGCGGATCGCCTACTCGAAGCCGGTCGGCACCCAGCGCGAGATCTACGTCGCCGACGTCGACGGCAGCCCCACCACCCGCCTCACCCACTCCCCGCAGGACGAGTCCCACCCGACCTGGTCCCCGGACGGCAAGAACCTGGCGTTCAGCCGCGCGGACACGGCCTCCGGGAACAGCAGGCTGATGCGGATCCAGCTCGCCACCCTGACGCAGACGCCGATCACCCTCGCGGGCTCCCACGACTGGACGCCCGACTGGTCGCGCACCGGCCGGATCGTCTTCAGCCGGGTGGACCCCACCGGCTTCGCCCACCTCTACGTCATCCGGCCCGACGGCTCGGGCACGCACCGCATCACCTCGGCCCGCGCCCACGACACGTACCCCTCCTGGTCGCCGGACGGCAGGCGTCTGGTCTTCACCCGGGGCGGCACCGACGACGCGGACCCCGAGCACCTCTTCCTGGTACGGGCGGACGGCACCGCGCTCACCCGGCTCACGAAGACCGACTCGCACGATCTGGAGGCCGACTGGCGTCCGTGAACCGCGCTCCCCGCACGCTCGGCACGGCTCGTAGAGTGCGGGTATGAGCGATCACGTGGTGCTGCATGTGAAGGGGCGGGTGCTCGTCGGCCCGGAGGACGTCCGTGACGAACTGTGGTGCGTCGGCGGGCGGATCACCTTCGAGCGGCCCGCCGCCGAGGCCGTGAGCGTCGAGGGCTGGGTGCTCCCCGGCCTCGTCGACGCCCACTGCCACGTCGGCCTCGACCGGCACGGCCCCGTCGACGAGGCCACCAGTGAGAAGCAGGCCCTCACCGACCGGGACGCCGGCACCCTGCTCATCCGGGACGCGGGCTCACCCTCCGACACCCGCTGGATCGACGCGCGCGAGGACCTGCCGAAGATCATCAGGGCGGGGCGGCACATCGCCCGCACCCGCCGCTACATCCGCAACTACGCCCACGAGATCGAGCCCGCCGACCTCGTGGCGTACGTCGGCCGCGAGGCGCGCCGCGGCGACGGCTGGGTCAAGCTCGTCGGCGACTGGATCGACCGGGAGGCGGGCGACCTCACCGCCTGCTGGCCGCGCGCCGAGGTCGGGGCGGCGATCGCCGAGGCGCACCGGCTCGGCGCCCGCGTCACCGCGCACTGCTTCGCCGAGGACTCGCTCCGGGACCTCGTCGAGGCGGGCATCGACTGCATCGAGCACGCCACCGGACTCACCGAGGACACCATCCCGCTCTTCGCGGAGCGCGGTGTCGCGATCGTCCCGACGCTGGTCAACATCGCGACCTTCCCGCACCTCGCCGACGGCGGCCAGGAGAAGTTCCCCCGCTGGTCGGCCCATATGCGCCGGCTCCACGCACGCCGTTACGACACCGTCCGCGCCGCCTTCGACGCGGGCGTGCCCGTCTTCGTCGGCACCGACGCGGGCGGCTCGCTCGCCCATGGGCTCGTCGCCGAGGAGGTCGAGGAGCTGACCCGGGCGGGCATCCCGGCGATCGACGCGCTCGCGGCCACCGCCTGGGGGGCCAGGGCCTGGCTGGGCCGCCCCTCCCTGGAGGAGGGAGCGCCGGCCGACCTCGTGGTCTACGGCGAGGACCCGCGCGCGGACGTCCGCGTCCTCGCGGCGCCGCGCCGGGTCGTCGTGAACGGCCGGGTCGTGGGCTGAGGGGCCGCCGGGGCCCGTCAGCGGCTCAGGAACGCCAGCCGGGCCCGCTTCTCCGGGATGAAGACCTCCGGCAGGTCGACCTCCGGGAGCACGACCTCCGGACCGAGCACGAATCCGGCCCGCACCATGCGGGCGATCGCCTTCTCGTTGGCCGCGTCGGGCTCGATCACGATCCTGGTGCGGTCCCTCAGCGAGAAGTCGACGAGCGCGGTGAGCAGCCGTCCGGTGAAGCCGGGCTCGGGGGCGAGGCCCGGTGCGACGAACAGGTGCACGCCGATGTCGCCGGGACGCGCCTCGTAGCACTCGCTGACCCGGTCGGCCTCCGGGTCGTACGTCTGGAAGAGGGCGACCGGCTCCCCGTCGCGGCTGACCAGGTAACCGTGGTGCGTGGTCAGCGAGTCGAGGTGGGCGTAGATCTCCCGGACCTGCTCGACGGTGGTCCCGACCATGCCCCAGAAGCGGGCCCGCTCCTCGTTGACCCAGCCGTGCAGCAGCGGGGCGTCGCCGTCGGGGTCGACGGGCCGGACCGTGACGGTTCCGAAGCCCTCGACGGTCTGGACGTGTACGGCGGTGGTCATCCCTGCTCCTTGGTGAGGTTCTGCCAGTCGGTGGTGACGGGGGCGAGCTCGCCCCGCAGCCACAGGGGGAGTTGGTCCTGGTGGTGGGGGTCGCCGGGGACGCCGGAGGCGCCGAACGGCACGATCCAGCGGCTCCGCTCGCGGTCGGAGAGGTCCCAGACGTACCGGGCGGCCGAGGCGCGGGCGCTGCGGTCGGTCCAGCCGGGCACGCTGGACGTGGAGAGCACGCAGTCGTGGTCGCCGCCGAGGCCCGGCCAACGGTCGTCGTCCGGGTCGGGCAGGGCCTGCCAGGGCGCGAGCCGGTGCGTCACGCCCCAGGCGGCCGGCGGCTCGTCGGCGCCGATCTCGTCGAGCGCCTCGCGCACGATCCGGCCGACGTCCCCGGCGGGCACGGGCCCGGCCACGAGCAGCGTCTCCAGGGCGAAGGCGACGCGCGGCCCGAGCGCGAGCCAGGGCCGGAAGAGCTCGGGGTACGGGGCGGGTTCGCGCAGCGGGGCGAAGGCCTCGTGCGCGGCGAGGCGGCGCACGACGGCCCCGCGCACGGCGGCGTAGAGCCCGGCGTCGGCGCTCTGCGCGTCCATCCTCCGGTCCCAGCCGAGCAGTCGCTCCCGGACCCGGGCGCCGCCGGGGGAGAGGGCGGTGTCCGCGCGGCCCACCGCCTCCAGGAGGCGGGCCGCCGAGGGGTTGTCGGTGTCGGAGTGGATCGCGGCGGTCGCCTCCGGGGTCCAGGCCGCCGAGCGGCGGAGCAGCGCGTCGATCCGGGCCGCCCGGTGCGGCGGGGCGAACTCGACGCCCAGGGGCGCGGCCAGACCCCGGGCGTTGGCCATCACGGCGTGGCCGCGCACCTCGGCGCGGGGCAGCGGGGCCGGGGCGTCGGCCCAGGCGTGCGCCGGGTCCCAGGCGGGCACGATCCGCAGCGCGTTGGCCCGGTCCCGTACGGGCACGTGGCCGGCGACCCGGTGCAGCAGGCCGCCCCGGGTGTCGGCGGCCTGGACGACGTTCACCGGCTCGACCCAGCCGTCGAGGGCCGCGTCCACGTCGGCGACGGTCCGGGCGCGCAGCAGCGCGGGCAGTGCCCCGAAGCCGAGCTCGCCGGTGACCCGCGGCGGGTACCGCAGGGCGAGGGCCTCCCAGGGGGAGGAGCTGTCCCCGGGCTCGTCGTCCACGCCGATGATCACCGGACCGCGGGCGGTCTCGATCACCTCGACGACCACCGGCTCCGCGCCCGCGACCTCGACGGTCTCCCGGTGCGCGGCGGCCGGGGCCCAGCCGTCCGGGCCGTACGCCTCGACGGTGCCGTCGGGGAGCCTGCGCAGCCGCTCCCGGTAGAGGTCCTGGTAGTCCGCCATGGCGTTGGTGATCGCCCAGGCCACCGGCCCGGTGTGGCCGAAGTGGGCGAGTCCGGGGACGCCGGGCACGGCCAGGCCGACCACGTCGTACGCGGGGCAGGCGAGCCGGATCTGCTGGTAGACGCCGGGGGCCTCGATGAACCGGTGCGGGTCTCCGGCCACCAGGGCCGCCCCGCTCGCGGTCCGCCCGCCGGCCACGACCCAGCCGTTGGAGCCGGCGGTGCCGGGCCCGTCGGTCGCGAAGAGCTCCGTCCACTCCTCGCCGAGCCGGCGGGCGACCTGCTCCCGCCACAGCTTGGTGGGGAAGCCGGCGAAGAGGATGTGGGTCGAGAGCCAGACGGCGAGCGGGGTCCAGGGTTCCCATCGGCCGGGCGCGAGGCCGGTCTCCGCGAACTCGGGCGCGTGGGCCGCGCCTTCGGCGAGGCCCTCGTTGACCCCGGCCACGTAGGCGTTGACCCAGGCGGCCGTCGCCGGGTCGGTCTCCGCGAGCCGCGCGAAGCAGCGACGGGCGGTGTCGGCGAGCCGGGCGCGCCGGACGAAGACGTCCCAGCCGAGCTCGGCGGCGCCGAGGAAGGCGGCGGTGGTGCCCTGCGCCCGGTGCCGCTCGACCTCCAGCTGCCAGGCGCGGTCGCGGGCGGTGACCCGCCCCTGGGCGAAGGCGAGTTCGTCCGGGTCCGCCGCGCGCAGATGGGGGACGCCCCAGGCGTCCCGGTAGACCTCGATGCTCACGGAGACCCCGATCCCGTCCGATTCCGACCGTACGTATGCCGCCAACCTTGCTTAGGTTAGGCTGGCCTAAATTAATCTACAGGAGTGCAGGGGGGAGGGGTTCCCGGTGGGCCACGGCTGGCAGGGCGCGGTGCTCAGACTGATGCGCGGCAAGGACTTCACGTTCACGGTGACGGGGGCCGAGCAGGTCACCGAGGACTACCGCCGGGTGCGCTTCACGGACGGCGGGCTGCTGGCCGCCGCCGGCGTCCATCCCACGATGTGGGTCCGCGTCTGGTTCGACGACGCCGGCAGACCCCACCAGCGCGCCTACACCCTGGTCGACCCCGACCCGGAGGCCGGCACCTTCAGCCTGGAGTTCGCCCTCCACGACGGGGTCGCCAGCCGCTGGGCCCGCGCCTGCGTCCCCGGCGACACGGTCGACGCCACCCTCCAGGGCACCGGTTTCGAGGCCCCCGACCCGCTCCCCGCGCGGCTGCTCGTGGTCGGCGACCCGGCCTCCCTGCCCGCCGTCAACTCCCTGCTCGACGCGTTCCCGGGCGTCCCGGCCACCCTCTGGTTCGAGACCCGGCACGCCTCGGACGAGGAGCTGCCGGTACGGCTCGACCCCCTCTGCCACGAGCTGCGCCGGATCCCGCGCGAGGACGGCGGCGCCGGGCTCGTCGCCCGGGTGAAGGCCGAGCTCCCCGCGCTCGCCGACCCCCGCTCGTACGTCTGGATCGCCTGCGACACCGCGACCACCCGGGCGCTCGCCGGGTACGCGCGCAAGGAGCTCGCCCTGCCGAAGGAGCGCGTCCACGCCCTCGGGTACTGGCGCGCGAGCTGAGTGCGCCCGGTTGACGATCCGTGACCCGGGAGGCTCGTGGATCGTTCTCACCGTTTCCGCGCAGGCCTCCCCGTACGAAACACGCGGGACAACCGGGAACGGTTGTATAGAGAAAAATCGAAAATGAACACGGAAACCCCCCTTTGGAGTGAAGTCCCGTCAGGTGACTGCCGGTTCACTCTCCGTGCGTAAAGATTCCGGTGTCTCAAGTCGCCGAGGCCGCGCCGACCCACCGTCCCCGTGGTGAGCGGCCGGCGACGCCATGTCTCCTGTGGGGGTTCCACCATCTTGAACAGCAACACCTTCCGCATGCCCGTACGCCGCTCCGCCGCCGCCGCGACCGTCGCCGCCCTGGCCGTCGGCCCCGTGCTCCTCGCGGCCCCGGCGGCGCACGCCTCGGGCGGCGAAGGGCGCGCCACCGCGGCCGTGCTGCGGACCGGCCTCGACGTCTCCCTCCTCGGCAAGGCCGTGAACGTGCCGGTCCGGGTCTCCCTCAACGAGGTCAAGGCGCCCGCGAGCGAGAACGAGACCGCGCTCTCCGTGAAGGTGCAGGGAGCCGAGGGAGGAGAGCCGGTCGACATCCTCAAGGCCGACGTCGCCACCGCGGACGCGACCGTGGACGAGAAGAAGGCCGAGGGGTACGTCAACCTCGTCAAGGCCCGGGTGCACGTCCCCGGCATCCCGCTGCTCTCCCTCGTCGAGGTCGAGAAGGTCACGTCCAAGGCGCTGTGCGAGGTGGGGAAGAAGCCGGTCGCCGAGTCCAACGTCCTCGGCCACATCACCGTGTTCGGCAAGAAGACCACCCTGTCCGCGGCCGGCCGCACCCAGGTCAGCGTGCCGGACGTCGGCGAGGTCACCCTGGACCTCTCCCGCACGTCCACGACCTCCCGCACCGCCGCGGCCACCGCGCTGGAACTCAAGGTGGCGGTCAACCCGCTGAAGCTCGGCGTCGCCGAGGTCAACGGCACGGTGACCCTCGCCGAGGCCACCTGCGAGACGCCCAAGGGCACCAAGCCGACCGAGAAGCCCACCGAGAAGCCCACCGAGCAGCCCACGGAGAAGCCGACCGAGCGGCCCACCCAGCAGCCCTCGGTCAAGCCGAGCGACGCCGGCGGCATCAAGACCGACAACGGCGGCACCACACCCACCGAGAACCTCGCCGAGACCGGCGGCAGCTCCACCACCCCGTACATCGCGATCGGGGCGCTCGCCCTCCTCGTCGCGGGCGGCGGCGCCCTCGCCGTGACCCGCTCGCGCGGCCGCTCCCGCGGCTGACGGCCCGAGGGGGAAGCGCCGGGGGGCGCCGGGAGGGAAGCCAGGGTCCGGGGAGGGCGGCGGTGACGACACCGCCCTCCCCGGACCCTTCCGCGTCCGCCCGGGGCCTGTCCGTCGCATCGGGCCCCGGGCCGGGCGGCTCAGCCGCCGATCAGCAGCGCCTGGTCGAGTGCCTGCAGGAAACGGTTCGTCGTCGCCCGGTCCCGGACCGCGAGCCGCAGCCAGTTCCGGTCGAGCCCGGGAAACGTGTCACCCCGGCGGGCCGCGAAACCGAGCGACCGCAGCCGCTCCCGCACCGCGTCCGCCCCGTCGATCCGCAGCAGCACGAAGGGACCCTCCGCGCCCGCGACCGTCCGCACCTCGTCGAACTCCGCCAGTCCGGCCAGCAGATGGGCCCGCTCCACGCCGATCCGGTGCGCCGCGTGCTCCGCCTCCGCGAGCGCCGCCCGCGCCATGCACGCCTCCGCCGCCACGAGCGCCGGCGTCGACACCGGCCACAGCGGCTGCGCCCCCTCCAGGGCCGCGACCGTCTCCGGCTCCGCGAGGACGTACCCGATCCGCAGCCCGGCGAGCCCCCAGGTCTTGGTGAGGCTCCGCAGCACCACGAGACCCGGCACGTCGGTCCGCCCGGCCAGCGACTCCCGCTCGCCCGGCACCGCGTCCATGAACGCCTCGTCCACGACCAGGATCCGCCCCGGGCGGGCCAGCGCGGCGATCGAGGCGGCCGGATGCAGCACGGAGGTCGGGTTCGTGGGGTTCCCGATCACCACGAGATCCGCGTCCTCCGGCACCGCCGCCGGATCCAGCCGGAAGCCGTCCTCCTCGCGCAGCAGCACCCGGCCCACCGTGTGCCCGGCGTCCCGCAGCGCCGCCTCCGGCTCGGTGAACTGGGGGTGCACCACCACCGGCCGCCGCACCGGCAGCGCCCGCGCGAGCAGCACGAACGCCTCCGCCGCGCCGGCCGTCAGGAGCACCCGGTTCGAGGGCAGGTCGTGTCTCTCGGCGACCGCCGCCCGCGCGGCCCGGCCGTCGGGATAGGCCGCGAGACCCGTCAGCGAGTCGGCGATCCGCTTCCGCAGCCAGTCCGGCGGGGTGTTCGTCCGGACGTTGACCGCCAGATCGATGAGTTTGTCGTCCCTGACCTCGGCGTCACCGTGGTGGCGCAGGTCGTGGGCGTCGGAATGCGTGTGCGTGTCCATGGCCGCCGTCGTGTGGGGGGTGGGGATGGTGGGGGGTGAGCCAGGCTCGCCAGCGATGTACCCGTGAGTTCGGGGCAACAACCGTACGCCTGGAGCCTCTTCGTTCGGACGAACCGGGACGGAAGCAGCGAGAGCGCACGTCACGTGCCGGGATTTCCGCTTCGGTACGAGCAGGACGCCCGGCTCCCCGCCCGCGCCCGCCGCCCGCAGCGCCGCCGCCTCCGCCACGGACGCCGTCCCCGTCGCGGCCAGCGGCAGCGCCGACGGATGCGGTACGGGCACGGCCGCGAGCTCCGCGGCCGTGAAGGCCCGCACCGGCACCCCGAGCGCCGCCGCGGCCGCCACGATCCCCGGCTCCGCCGCCCGCCCGTCCAGCGTGGCCAGCGAGCGGACCCCGGCGGGCGTCAGGCCCGCCTCCCGCAGGACCGCCCCGACGAGCGCGAGGACCTCGTCCACCGGAGCGCCCGACCGGGCGCCGACGCCGAGGTGCGCGGACGCGGCCCCATCCGATAGCAAAGGCCCATGGCTGTAGTCGTCGCGCTCGGCGCGTTCCTCATGACGCTGTTCGGCGGCTGGGTCGCGCAGCGCGTCACCGACCGCCGCCACCTCGTCCTCGGCCTCTCCGGCGGGCTGATGCTCGGCGTCGTCGGACTCGACCTGCTGCCGGAGGCCCTCCAGGCCGCCGGGAGGGAGGTCTTCGGCGTCCCGGAGGCCCTGCTGCTCTTCGTCGGCGGCTTCCTCTTCGCGCACGTCGTCGAGCGGCTCCTCGCCGTCCGCCGTGCGGCGCACGGGGTCGGTGCCGACGAAAGGGTTCCCCAGGTCGGCCTGACGGCCGCCGCAGCGATGGTCCTCCACAGCCTCATGGACGGCATCGCGCTCGGCGCCGCCTTCCAGGTCGGCGGCGGGATGGGCGCCACCGTCGCCCTCGCCGTCATCACCCACGACTTCGCCGACGGCTTCAACACGTACACGATCACGAGCCTCTACGGGAACGCCCGCCGCAAGGCCCTCGCGATGCTCGTCGCGGACGCCGTCGCCCCGCTCGTCGGCGCCGCCTCCACCCTGCTGTTCACCCTTCCGGAGGAACTCCTCGGCGGCTATCTCGGCTTCTTCGGCGGCGCCCTGCTCTACCTCGCCGCCGCCGAGATCCTGCCGGAGGCCCACCACACGCACCCGGCCCGCTCCACCCTGCTGTGCACGGTGGCGGGCGTGGCCTTCATCTGGCTCGTGGTGGGGGTCTCCGGCGGCTGAGCTCACGCGCAGTGCTCCACGAACCGCGCGGCGACCTCCGGAGAACCCGCCCAGTGGGTGTGCACGTAGCTGGCGTGCACCCCGCCCTGCACGAAGCCCTCCACGCGCCGCTCCGGCTGCCGCAGCCCCCAGGCCGCCAGCGGCCCGGCGCCCGGCTCGATCACGGTGCGGTGGAACTCGTGCCCCCGCAGCCGCGCCCCGGCCGGCGCGAGGACGCTGTCGTTCACGGCGACGGCGTCCCGGTACCCGAGGGTGAGCCGGTCCGACATCCGCGCGTCGGCGTCGAGCACCCCGCACATGGGCCTGCCGTCGAGCGACCGCGCCAGGTACAGCAGCCCCGCGCACTCGGCGGCGACCGGCGCGCCGGAGGCCGCGAGCTCGGCCACGGCCTTGCGCAGCGGCTCGTTGGCGGACAGCTGCTCGCCGTACATCTCGGGGAAGCCGCCGCCTATGACGAGCCCTCGGGTCCCCTCGGGGAGGGCCTCGTCCCGGAGCGGGTCGAAGGTGACGACCTCGGCCCCCGCGGCCCGCAGCAGCTCCGTGTGCTCGGCGTACGAGAACGTGAAAGCGGCCCCGCCGGCGACGGCGACGACCGGCCTCGTCGTGGGCACCACGGGACCACCGGCGTGCGGCCGCTCCCCGGCCTCGGCCACCCACGGCTCCGCGCTCAGCGCCGGCGCCGACCGCGCGAGCGCCAGCAGTGCCTCCATGTCGCACCCGGCCAGAACCTGCTCGGCCTGAGCCGCCACGGCGGCGACCGCGGCGGCCTGCCGCTCGGCCACCGGCACCAGCCCGAGATGCCGCGAAGGCGTCGCCACGGCGGGCGCCCGCCGCAGCACGCCCAGCACCGGCACCCCCGACTCCCCGAGCGCATCCCGCAGGAGGTGCTCGTGGCGGTCCGTGGCGACCTTGTTGAGGATCACGCCCCCGATCCGCACCTCCGGGTCCCAGGACGCGAAGCCGTGCACCAGCGCCGCCACCGACCGCGACTGCGAGGACGCGTCGACGACCAGCACCACCGGTGCCTTGAGCAGCTTCGCCACCTGCGCCGTGGAGGCCAGCTCGCCCTGGTCGGCGGCCCCGTCGTACAGGCCCATGACCCCCTCGACCACGGCCAGGTCGCAGCCGTGCGACCCGTGGAGGAAGAGCGGCGCGACCTGCCCCGTACCGCACATGTACGCGTCGAGGTTGCGGCCCGGACGGCCGGTCGCCAGCGCGTGGTAGCCGGGGTCGATGTAGTCGGGGCCGACCTTGTGCGGGGAGACGGCCAGACCACGGCCGGCGAAGGCGGCCATCAGGCCGGTCGCGACCGTGGTCTTGCCCGCGCCGGACGACGGCGCGGCGATGACGAGACGTGCTACCACTCGATGCCCCGCTGGCCCTTCTGACCGGCGTCCATCGGGTGCTTGACCTTGGACATGTCGGTGACGAGATCGGCGACGTCGCAGAGCTCCTGCGGCGCGTTGCGGCCGGTGATGACGACGTGCTGCTGCCCGGGACGGTCGCGCAGCACCTGGACGACCTCCTCGACGTCGATCCAGCCCCAGTGGAGCAGGTAGGCGAACTCGTCGAGGACGTAGAACTTGTACCGCTCCTCGGCGAGGTCCCGCTTGACCTGCTCCCAGCCCTCGCGGGCCTTCTCCTCGTGGGACTGCTCGCCGTCGGCGACCTCGCGCTGGATCCAGGACCAGCCCTCGCCCATCTTGTTCCAGGTGACCGTGCCGCCCTTGCCGGTCTCGCCGAGCGCCTTGAGGGCGTTCTCCTCGCCGACCTTCCACTTGGCGGACTTGACGAACTGGAACACCCCGATCGGCCACCCCTGGTTCCAGGCGCGCAGCGCCATGCCGAACGCGGCCGTCGACTTCCCCTTGCCGACACCGGTGTGCACCATCACCAGCGCCCGGTTGCGGCGCTGACGGGTGGTGAGACCGTCGTCGGGCACGACGGTCGGCTGTCCCTGCGGCATTAAGCGGCCCTCCATGCTGTCTGCGTTGTCTGTCCTGCTGCCTGTACGTCCCTGACGAGGCCGGCGATCGAGTCGGCGCGCAGCTCGTCCAAGGTGACGGCGGTGCCGCCGAGTTCGCGCGCCAGCGTCCCGGCGAGCCCGAGCCGCACCGGCCCGGTCTCGCAGTCCACGACCACCGACGCGGTGCCCTCGGCGGCGTGCAGCCGCGCCGCGCGGGCCGCGAGCGCCACCGGGTCGCCGCCGCCGCCGGTCGCCCGTCCGTCGGTCACGACGACGAGCAGCGGGCGGCGCGAGGGGTCCCGCAGCCGCTCGACCCGCAGCACGTCATGGGCCTTGAGCAGCCCGGCGGAGAGCGGGGTACGGCCTCCGGTCGGCAGCTTCTCCAGGCGCGCGGCGGCCGCGTCCACGGACGAGGTCGGCGGCAGCGCGACCTCGGCGTCCCGGCCCCGGAAGGTGACCAGGCCGACCTTGTCGCGCCGCTGGTAGGCGTCGAGCAGCAGCGACAGCACCGCGCCCTTCACGGCGCTCATCCGCTGCCGCGCCGCCATGGAGCCGGACGCGTCGACGGCGAACAGCACCAGGTTCCCCTCGCGCCCCTCCCGGGTCGCCTGCCGCAGGTCGTCCCGGCGGAGCACCAGACCCGGCCCGGACCGGCCGCGCGCCCGCTGGTGCGGGGCGGCGGCCTGGACGGTCGCGGCCAGGTGCAGCTTGGTGAGCGCGCCCCGGGGCCGGGTGGAGCCGGTGGTCCGGCCGTGCTCCGTGCGGGCCCGGGAGCGGCGTCCGGCCGCGCCCTCGCCGAGTCCGGGCACGCTCAGCACCTTCGTACGGAAGGGCTCGCCGGCCTTGACGGCGGCCCGCTCCCCGGCGCCCGGGCCCTGCGGGGCGGGCGCGGGCGCGCTCTCCGGAGCCTCGGCGGACTCGGGGGCCGGGCCGTCGGGGCCCTCGCCCTGCGGCGGGACGCCCCCGCCGCCGTCCGGGCCGCCGCCGGGCCCGCCGTCCCCCGGGCCGTCCGGCTCGGGGTCGTCGTCGGGCGCGTCGCCCCTGAACTGCTCCAGGGTCTCGTCGAGCTTGTCCTCGTCGAGGCCGGGCGCGTCGAAGGGCGAGCGGCGGCGGCGGTGCGGCAGGGCGAGCAGCGCGGCCTGCCGCACGTCCTCGGACGTGACCTCGGTCCGTCCGGCCCAGGCGGCGAGCGCGGTCGCCGTCCGGGCCATCACGATGTCGGCGCGCATGCCGTCCACCTCGAACGCGGCGCAGGTGGCGGCGATCTGGAGCAGGACGGCGTCCCCGAGGGCCACCCGCGGCAGCAGGGTCCGGGCGGCGACGATGCGCTCGCGCAGCGCGCTCTCCTCGCCGGCCCAGCGCGCGGCGAAGGCGGCCGGGTCGTCCTCGAAGGCGAGCCGCCGCCGGACGACCTCGACCCGCTGCTCGGGGTCCCGGGAGGCCGCGACTTCCACGGTGAGCCCGAACCGGTCGAGCAGCTGCGGCCGCAGCTCGCCCTCCTCGGGGTTCATGGTCCCGACGAGGAGGAAGCGGGCGGCGTGCCGCACGGAGACGCCCTCGCGCTCGACGTGGGAGGCACCCATGGCGGCGGCGTCGAGCAGATGGTCGATGAGGTGGTCGCTCAGCAGGTTGACCTCGTCGACGTAGAGGATGCCCCGGTGCGCGGCGGCGAGCAGCCCCGGCTCGAAGGCCTTCACGCCGTCGGCGAGCGCCTTCTCGATGTCGAGCGCGCCGACGAGCCGGTCCTCGGAGGCGCCGACGGGCAGCTCGACCATGCGGGCGGGGCGGTCCGTGCCGGGGGCGTCGCCGTGCGGCCCGTCGGGGCAGCCGGGGTCGGGCGAGGCCGGGTCGCAGCTGAACCGGCAGCCGGCGACCACCGGGACCTCCGGCAGCAGCTCGGCGAGCGCGCGGACGGCGGTGGACTTGGCGGTCCCCTTCTCACCGCGCACGAGCACCCCGCCGACGGCCGGGCTGACGGCGTTCAGCAGCAGCGCGAGCCGCAGGTCGTCCATGCCGACGACGGCGGTGAACGGATAGCGGGTGCTCATCGGGTCTTCCTTCCATCGGGTTCGGTTCGCTGATGTCCCGCGGGACGGTCCTGCGTCACGGCGCTCCCGGCGGCACGAACGGCAGCCCCTCCGGAGCGCCCCGCTCGATCAGGCGGAGCAGCGCGTCGGTGTCGGCGTGTTCCTCGATCAGGTCGCCGAGCCGGTCGAGCTGCTCCTCCCGCAGCGCGCCGAACGACGTGTCGGGCGCGGGCACGAAGCGCCGGCCCGCCGCCGCCGCGACCTCCCGCAGGAACGCCCGGCGGAAGCCGTCGCTCTCCAGCGAGCCGTGCCAGTGCGTGCCCCAGACGGAGCCGACGCGGCAGCCGTCCAGGAACGGCTCCCCGCCCCGCACGTCCGCGACGCCGTGGTGGATCTCGTACCCCTCGACCCGCTCGCCGAGCGCCTCGCCGACCGGCCGGGCGAGGGTCTTCTCGATCCCGAACCGCACCCGTACGGGGAGCAGCCCGAGCCCGTCGACCACACCGGCCTTCGACTCGACGTCGTCCTCGATGCGCTCGCCCAGGGCCTGGAAGCCGCCGCAGACGCCGAGCACCGGCCGGCCCTCGGCCGCGCGCCGCACGAGCGCGTCCGCGAGGCCCCTCTCCCGCAGCCAGGCGAGCGCCCTGACCGTTCCCCGGGTGCCGGGCACGACGACGAGGTCGGCGTCGACGAGCTCCTCGGGCCGGTCCACGAACCGGACGACCACGCCCGGTTCGGCGGCGAGCGCGTCGACGTCGGTGAAGTTGGACATCAGCGGGACGGCGCAGACGGCGACCCGCAGCACGTCCGCGCCGACCGGCGGCGCGACGACCGACTCGCGGACGGTGCCCCGCAGGGAGACCCGCAGGCCGTCCTCCTCGTCGATGCCGAGCCCGTGCGCGTACGGCAGGACGCCGAAGGTCCGGCGCCCGGTGAGCCCGTGCAGCATGTCGAGGCCCGGTTCCAGCAGCGTGACGTCGCCCCGGAACTTGTTGACCAGGTATCCGGCCACGAGCGACTGGTCCTCGGGCGACAGCAGCGCCGTCGTCCCGAAGAACTGGGCGAAGACCCCGCCGCGGTCGATGTCCCCGACGACGACCACGGGCAGCTTCGCGGCGCGCGCGATGCCCATGTTCACGATGTCGGTGCGCCGCAGGTTGATCTCGGCCGGACTCCCCGCCCCCTCGCAGATCACGGCGTCATACGTGCCCCGGAGTTCCTCCAGGCACGCGAGGACCGGCTCGAGGAGTTCCTTCTGCCGGCCGCCGTGGTAGCCGCGGGCACTGAGCTCCCCGACCGGCCTGCCCATCAGGACGACCTGGCTGGAGCGGTCGCTGCCCGGCTTGAGCAGCACCGGGTTCATCAGCGCGGTCGGCTCCACCCGGGCGGCCTGGGCCTGCATGGCCTGGGCGCGGCCGATCTCGGCGCCCTCCCGGGTGACGAAGGAGTTCAGGGACATGTTCTGTCCCTTGAACGGTGCGACCTTGACGCCCTGCCGGACCAGCCAGCGGCAGATGCCGGCCGTGACGACGCTCTTGCCCGCGTCGGACGTGGTCCCGGCGACGAGCAGCCCCCCACCCCTCATGCGTTCCTCCGCTTCAGCGCGCTCGCGATCATGCGGCCGCCCACGCAGGCGGCCAGGGTCAGTCCGGTGACCCGGCGGGAGAGCCGGACCGCGCGGTCGATGTCGGCGACCTCGACGGGCCGCCCCTCCCCGTTGAGGACGGGCCGGTGCTCGACCCGCCCGGCGTACGAGAGGGTCCCCCCGAGCCGAAGGCCGAGGGCGCCCGCGAAGGAGGCCTCGACGGGGCCCGCGTTGGGGCTCGGGTGCTTCGCGGCGTCCGCCCGCCAGGCCCGTACGGCTCCGCGCGGGTTCCCGCCGGCGACGGTGGCGAGGGCGGCGGTCAGCCGGGCGCCGGGCCAGCCGGCCAGGTCGTCGAGGCGGGCCGAGGCCCAGCCGTACCTGCGGTAGCGGGGGGACTTGTGGCCGACCATCGCGTCGAGGGTGTTGACCGCGCGGAAGCCGACCAGGCCGGGCACGCCCGCGACCGCTCCCCAGAAGAGGGCGCCCACGACGGCGTCGGAGGTGTTCTCGGCGACGGACTCGACGACCGCGCGGGCCATCGCGGGGCCGTCGAGGGACTGCGGGTCGCGCCCGCACAGGTGCGGCAGCCGCTCCCGGGCGACCTCCAGGTCCCCGGCGGCGAGGGCGCCGCCGATCGCGCGGGCCTCGCGCCCCAGGGTCGTGCCGCCGACGACGGACCAGACGGCCGCGGCGGTGAGCGCGGCGGATCCCGCGCGGCTGCCCCGTACCGCACGGGCGGCGAGGGCGGCGGCCGCGACGGTGGCGCCGGCGCAGACGGTGGTGTGCAGGGCGCCCCAGCCGCGGTGGTCGCGCCACAGGGCGTCCTCGACGCGGGCCGCGGCCCGGCCGAACGCGGCGACCGGATGGCCGCGTCGGGGATCGCCGACGAGCAGGTCGACGGCGAGTCCGGCGGCCGCGCCGTACGCGAATCCGTCCGGGGAGAGGCGGCTGGCTCTGGGGAACAGGAGGGTGCGGCCGGGCATGGCGCTGTGTCCTCACTCAGGGTCCGCGCCCTGGATCGACGTGACCGGCGGCGAGAGTTCCTGACTCCCGGACCCGTCGGATCCGGTCACAGTGGCGGGACCGCGCCGGATTCGCACCGGACTTCCTCTACTGCCGCCGTAATGGCCTCGGCAGTCCACCACGGCCGAGAACAGCCGTCAACTCACCCTTGACCTGCACCGCGTCACTGTGCGGAGCACCACAAACACGACGGCGGGGCGGCCCGCACCCGAAGGTGCGGACCGCCCCGCCTGTCACGCCCGGCGTGCGTCAGGCGACGATCAGGTAGATGCCGTACGCCACGGCCGCCAGGCACAGGGCGAAGCAGGCGTAGGCGCCGGTGCGGGCCAGGGCGGCGGAGCCTCCCTGGGCGGCGGCCTGCTCCTGCTTGGAGAGGCCGATGACACCGAGGGTGAAGAGGCCCACGAGGGCGACGGTCGCCACGAGGCTGACTCCGAAGACGGAGCCGAGGGCTGCCCAGTCGATCTTCATGCTTGGTTCCAGTTCCTTAGACCGCGGCGGCGGGGGCCGGGGGAGCGGCCGGGTCCGTGGGGACCGGCGCGGGGATGGTGGTCTTCAGGTCCTCGTCCGCGACGGCGGCGACGGAACCGGCCGGCGGCGGGGTGACGGCCGCGATCGCGGTGGTCACGACGCCCGCGGGCTCGGAGTCGCCGTTCAGGTCGTCGGCGGTGACGTTGTGCTGGTCGACCGGCTTGCGGCGGGACAGCGACCAGATCACGGCCGACCCGGAGACCAGCAGGACCGCGACGGCGACGATGCCCCAGGGGCCCTGCTTGGTGAGGAACTCGGCACCGGCGCCGACGAGGCCGGCGGCGGGCAGCGTCAGGCCCCAGGCGACGAACATCCGGGTCGCGGTCGACCAGCGGACGACACCGCCCTTGCGGCCGAGACCGGCACCCATCACGGCACCCGAGCAGGACTGGGTGGTGGAGAGGGAGAAGCCGAGGTGCGAGGAGGCGAGGATGACCGTGGCGGCGCTGGTCTGGGCGGCGAAGCCCTGCTGCGGCTTGAGGTCGGTGAGGCCCTTGCCCATGGTGCGGATGATGCGCCAGCCCCCGAGGTAGGTGCCGAGCGCGATGGCGACACCGGCGGAGACGACGACCCACAGCGGGGGGTTCGAGCCGGGGCTGACGACGCCCTGCGTGACCAGGGCGAGGGTGATGATGCCCATCGTCTTCTGGGCGTCGTTGGTGCCGTGGGCGAGGGAGACGAGACCGGCGGAGGCGATCTGGCCGACGCGGTAGCCCTTGGCGGTGTGCTTCTCGTCGGTCTTGGCGCCGATCTTGAACGTCAGCCGGGTGGCCAGCATCGCGGCGAGGCCGGCGACGATCGGCGCGGCGACGGCCGGGATCAGGACCTTGGTGACGATGGTCGGGGCGTTCACGGCGGACCAGCCGGCCGACATGACCGCGGCGCCGATGAGACCGCCGAAGAGGGCGTGGGACGAGCTGGACGGCAGGCCCAGGAGCCAGGTCAGCAGGTTCCACAGGATGGCGCCCACGAGCGCCGCGAAGATCACTTCTGTGCGAATGCCCTCTTCGTTGATGATCCCGCCGGAGATCGTCTTGGCGACCTCCACGGACAGGAACGCTCCGACGAGGTTCAGCACGGCGGACATGGCCACCGCCGTCTTGGGCTTGAGAGCACCGGTCGAGATGGTCGTGGCCATCGCGTTGGCGGTGTCGTGGAAACCGTTCGTGAAATCGAACACGAGAGCTGTCACGACCACAATGGCGAGCAGCAGCGTGATGTGTTCCATTTACCCAGGCAATCGTTTGACGTCAGTGGCTCGACGAACGTAAGCAACCTGGGTGAACGGAAGGTGAACTGAGCCGGGCGGCGTGGTGTCCCTATCCGGTGTCAAGACATTCCGCTTGTGGCCCCCGGGTGTCCGGGTGTCCACGATGCGGTCACCCGGCAACCGCGGGTAATCCGGGCCCTCCCGGGGCACGTACGACCTGCCCCGCTTCCTCCCCCGTCACCCGGTTCCGCTCCCTGGACAGAACCATCCGGCCGGGGGACCGCCAGGAGGAGACCCATGTCACTCCACCGGGCGATCCCTCCGCTTCCCCCGCCCCCCCCGGCCGCGCCCCGGGCGGAGGGGGGCCGTCCGGGTCCGTCCGGTGGCAGCCCCACCCCTCCCTGCCGACACTGGGAGCGTGCGCCCGGCTACAGCGACGGCAGCGGCCGTCACCACCCTGATAGGTGTCGGCGCGGCCGCGATCGCGGCCGGCCGGTACGCCAGCGACGTCGCCCTCAGGGCGCCGTCCGGACGGCCCCTGCCCGGGGACCCCCGGCTCACCGTGCACGCCACGGGACCCGAACGCATCACCCTCACCCGCAGCCTCGCCTCGCTGCGCCCCGGCACCTACGGGATGGAGGCCCCGGGCCTGCACGCCGTCCTCGGCCCCGTCCTCGAACGGGTCCCGCACACCGCCGACACCGTCGTCCGCCGCCTGGAGCGGGTCGAACTCGGCGTCCTCGGGCCCGGCGCCCGCGTCCGGCTCACCCCCCAGCTGCACCGGGGCACCCCGATCAGCGCCCTCGGGCTCGCCCAGGAGGACGTCGAGATCCCCGGCGAACTCGGACCGCTGCCCGCCTGGCTCGTGGCCGGACCCCGCACCACCTGGGTGATCGCCCTGCACGGCCTCGGCACCACCCGCGAGCACCCGCTCAACCTGGTCCCCTTCTTCCACCGCCGCAAGATCCCCGTCCTCGTCCCCGCCTACCGGGGCGACGAGGGGGCGCCCGCCTCCCCGGACGGCCTCGCCCACCTCGGCGACTCCGAGTGGCGGGACGTCGACGCCGCCATCCGCTACGCCGTCCGCAGGGGTGCGCGGAAGGTCGTCCTGCACGGCTGGGGGACCGGCGCCTCGATGGCCCTGCGGGCCGCCGCGGAGTCGGGCGTGCGCGACCGGATCGGCGGCCTCGTCCTGGACTCCCCGGTGCTCGACTGGGAGGCCACCCTGCGCAACCTCGCGGCGGCCCGCCACGTCCCCGCGCCCCTGCTCCCGCTCGCCGTCCGCGCCGCCCAGGGCAGGACCGGCCCGCACGGGGACCTCCTCCAGACCGTCTCGGAGCCCGGCGCCCTGCGGGTCCCCACCCTCCTCTTCCACGGTCCCGACGACACGATCGCCCCCTGGGAGCCCTCCGTCGAACTCGCCGCCCGGCGACCCGACCTGGTCAGCCTCCAGACCGTGCGGCACGCCCCGCACGCCGCCATGTGGAACGCCGACCCGGTCCGCTACGAGGAGTCCGTCCGCCGCTTCCTCACCCCCCTGCTCTGAGGGCGGTCCCGAGGCCGCGGCGGCGCCCGAACCGACGGGGCGTCCGATTCCGATTGGGCTTTCGGGCCGACAGCGGGAAGACTGCCCCCGTGACGTCTCGAAAGCCCGATGAACCATTGGCGCGCAACTCCAGACTCCGACTCGTCCGCCCGCGGGCGCTGGCCACCGCCCGACGGGCGGTGACGACCCGGCGCACCCGGCCGGCGCCGCGGCCGCCCGAGGGCACCCCGCCCCGCGCGGAGCTCGCCCGCCAGGCCCGGCACGTCCTCGCCGACGCCGTACGGATCGCCCGCTGGGCCGCCGTCGAGCGCGGCTCCGCCACGGCGCCCCGCACAGGTCCCGCGCAGGAACGGGCCGCGGCCGCGCTGGAGCTGACGCCCGGCCAGGTCCGGGCCGGCTGGGACCGGGCGCGGCTCGCCGGGCTCGTCGAACTGCACGGCGACACCGCCCGCCCCGGCTGGCGGCTGCACGCCTGGGACCGTGACGACTCCGCCGTCCTGCGCGGCTGGGTCGCCCTCTTCGACGCCTGGTCCCTGGTGCACCCGTCCCCCGAGGGGGTCGCGCCGAGCGCCGTCGCCGAGGTCGTCGAGGCCGTCCCGCAGGTGCTCTCGCTGCTCCAGCTCTCGCAGGGCCCGGTCCTCGTGCCCGCCCTCCTCGACCTCCTCGGCCAGCGCGTCGAGGAGCTCCGCGAGGAGCGCTGCGAGGTCCCCGCGGCCGGGCCGGCGCCCGAGGCCGCCGACGCCCCGGCGGGCGACGGGCTCCCCACGCTGCTCGACTGGGCGCTGGAGGGCCTGGCCGCGGTCGGCGCGCTCACCCTGGACGCGGGCACCGACGGGCGCCACGCCACCCTGACCCCGCTCGGCAACTGGGCGGTCTGGGTCAAGCTGGAGCAGATCTGCGTCGCCGCGCAGAGCCCCGCGGGGAACATCGAGCAGTCCGCCGAGGACATGCTCCGCGGCTGCGCCCGGCTCACCCCGGGCCCGGCCCGCGACGAGTACCGCGCCTGGCTCGCGGCCCGCACGCTGTCCAGCGCCGTCGGCGAGCTCCTGGCCGTCGCCCGCGGCGAGGACGCCCTGCTGCGCGGGCTCGCCTTCGAGGCGCTCCGCGTCGTCGGCGCGCCCGCCGAGGCCGAGGTGCGGGCCACCGTCGCCGAGCCCTCGCTGCGGCCGTACGCGCTGCTCTGGATCGCCGAGTACGAGGGGGCCGACCCCGACGACGCCCAGGAGGTGCTGACCCGCGAGGAGTCGACCTGGCTCTGGGTCGACACCGCGGCGGCCGTGGCCGACCACGGCGAGAGCGAGCTGCTCGTCCGGCACCTCGACTCCGCGGTGCAGGGCACCGTCCCGGCGCTCCTCGACGAGATCCGCGCCGTGGGCCACCCCCGCACCGTGCAGGTCCTGGTCGCCCTGGCCGCGGCCCACCCGGACCCGGCCCTGGCCAAGGCGGTCCGCCGGGCCGCCTTCCAGGTCCACACCGGCGGAGCCTGAGCCACCGGAGCGCCGCCACCGGCGCCGGGACCGCCGCGTCGGCGGGATCCCGCCCGCCGCCGGACGCGGACCTACCCGGCGGTGGCGCCGGGGGCGTACGTGCCGAAGCTCCACACGTTGCCCTCGGCGTCCCGGGCCGTGTAGTCCCGGGAGCCGTACTCCTGGTCCGTGGGCGGCATCACGATCTCGATGCCGTGCGCCACGGCGCGGGCGTGGTGCTCGTCGACGTCGTCCACGCGCACGTACACCGAGGCCGGCCCGCCGTCGGCCATCAGCCGGTCGAACGCGGTGCCGCTGCCCTTGCTGCCCAGCATCACCATCCCGTTCCCGCAGGTGAGCTCGGCGTGCATGACGCGGCCGTCCTCGCCCTCGTACACGGCGTGTTCGGCGAAGCCGAAGCCCTCCGTGAGCTGCTTGATCGCGGCCTTCGCGTCCGCGTACCGCAGCGTCGGACAGATGTCGGGGGTCCCAGCCATCCCGATCACTCCCTCTCCATGTGACCCGGATCTCAGTCTGGCAGTCACCGCCGACAAGTCAGCGGAAGGTGTTGCACCGGGCCATGTCGCCCGTCCGGTAGCCCTCGTAGAACCACTGCTGCCGCTGCGCGGCCGAGCCGTGCGTCCACTTCTCCGGCGTCACCCGGCCCTGGAACCTCTCCTGGATCCGGTCGTCGCCCACGGCCGCCGCCGCGTCCAGGCCGTCCCGGATGTCCTCGTCGGTGAGCCGGGTGAGCACCGGCCGGCCCGTCCTCTCGTCGGGGGTGGTCGTCGCGTGCCGCGCCCAGACGCCCGCGTAGCAGTCGGCCTGGAGCTCGACCCGCACGGCGTTGGAGTTCGCGCCGGTGCGCCCGTCCTGGGCGCGGCTCAGGGTCCCCATCAGGTTCTGGATGTGGTGCCCGTACTCGTGCGCCACGACGTACGCCTGGGCGAAAGGTCCGCCGCTCGAACCGAACGTGGTCCGCAGCTCGTCGAAGAAGCCCAGGTCGAGGTAGACCCGCCGGTCGCCGGGACAGTAGAAGGGGCCGACCGCCGAGGTCGCCCGGCCGCACGCGGTGTCGACCCGGTCGGTGAACAGCACGGTGGCGGCGTTCCCGTAGGTGCCTCCCCGGCGCGCGTACTCGCTCCGCCAGAAGTCCTGGACGCTGTTGACGACGGCGACGATCCGGCAGTCCTCGCGCGTGTTGGCGTCCGTGCCCTTCCTGCAGCTCTGGCTCACCTGGGCCGCCGACGAGGAGCTCGCGACCGGCGCGTCCCCGCCCGAGGAGAGCCCGAGCTGGTCGGGCCCGACCCCGAAGAGCACGCCCAGGACCAGGGCGATGAGGCCGATGATGCCGCCGCCGACGGTCGCCCTGCCGCCCGGGACACGGCTGCCGCGGGCGTCCTTCACCTCCGAGGTGTCCAGGTCGGCGTCGTCGTCGAACTGCACGGTCCACCACCCTCCGCGTCGCCGTCACGGCGGTGGCCGCCGTCCTGCGCCGAGTATCGGACGATCTCCCGTGACCCGCCCCTTTTGTCACTCATCGGAAGGAATGTGAGAAAGCTCCGAGTTCGCCCGCCGTACCCGCGTGGCCGAAAACCAGTTGCAGACGCCCGTTAGAATGGCCGTATGGACATTCTCCCCTGGGACCTGATCCCCTGGGACATTCTTCCCTGGGTGCATTAGCGGCGTCGAAGCCTGCCACCAGTCGTCTCTTCCGCCGTTTCCCACCGCCCTGGAGTCTGTCCGTGATCACCGCTTCCGGCATCGAGCTGCGCGCCGGTGCCCGTGTCCTCATCGAGTCCGCTTCCTTCCGCGTCGCCAAGGGCGACCGCATCGGCCTGGTCGGCCGCAACGGAGCGGGCAAGACCACGCTCACCAAGTGCCTCGCCGGCGAGGGCCAGCCGGCCGCCGGCGCCATCGCCCGCTCCGGCGAGGTCGGCTACCTCCCGCAGGACCCGCGCACCGGCGACCTCGACGTCCTGGCCCGCGACCGCATCCTGTCCGCCCGCGGCCTCGACACCCTCATCAAGAAGATGCGGATGAACGAGGAGCGCATCGCCACCGGCGCCGGCGCCACCCGCGAGAAGGCGCTGCGACAGTACGAGCGCCAGGAGACCGAGTTCCTGACCAAGGGCGGATACGCGGCCGAGGCCGAGGCCTCCACCATCGCCGCCGCCCTGGGCCTGCCCGACCGGGTCATGGGCCAGCCGCTGCACACCCTCTCCGGTGGTCAGCGCCGCCGTGTCGAGCTCGCCCGGATCCTCTTCTCGGACGCCGACACCCTGCTCCTCGACGAGCCCACGAACCACCTCGACGCGGACTCCATCATCTGGCTGCGCGACTACCTGAAGACCTACCGCGGCGGCTTCATCGTCATCTCCCACGACGTCGACCTCGTGGAGACCGTGGTGAACAAGGTCTTCTACCTGGACGCCAACCGCTCCACGATCGACGTCTACAACATGGGCTGGAAGCTCTACCAGCAGCAGCGCGAGGCCGACGAGAAGCGCCGCAAGCGCGAGCGCCAGAACGCGGAGAAGAAGGCCGCCGCGCTCAACTCGCAGGCCGACAAGATGCGCGCCAAGGCGACCAAGACCGTCGCCGCGCAGAACATGGCCAAGCGCGCCGAGCGGCTGCTCTCCGGCCTGGAGGCGGTGCGCGTCTCCGACAAGGTCGCCAAGCTCCGCTTCCCGGACCCGGCGCCCTGCGGCAAGACCCCGCTGACGGCCGAGGGGCTCTCCAAGTCCTACGGCTCGCTGGAGATCTTCACCGACGTCGACCTCGCGATCGACAAGGGCTCCCGCGTCGTCATCCTCGGCCTCAACGGCGCCGGCAAGACGACC
Source organism: Streptomyces sp. NPDC059695 (assembly GCF_042733785.1). Lineage (NCBI taxonomy): Bacteria > Bacillati > Actinomycetota > Actinomycetes > Kitasatosporales > Streptomycetaceae > Streptomyces > Streptomyces sp. NPDC059695. Next base: position 256,323 of record NZ_JBHWFF010000005.1, read on the forward strand.
CTGCTCCGTCTCCTCGGAGGCGTCGAGACGCCCGACACCGGCGAGGTCACCCCGGGCCACGGCCTGAAGCTCGGCTACTACGCCCAGGAGCACGAGACGCTCGACCCCGAGCGGACCGTCCTGGAGAACATGCGCTCGGCCGCGCCGGACCTCGACCTCGTCGACGTCCGCAAGACGCTCGGCTCCTTCCTGTTCTCCGGCGACGACGTCGACAAGCCGGCGGGCGTGCTCTCCGGCGGCGAGAAGACCCGGCTCGCGCTCGCGACCCTGGTCGTCTCCTCGGCGAACGTGCTCCTCCTCGACGAGCCGACGAACAACCTCGACCCGGCCAGCCGCGAGGAGATCCTCGGCGCGCTGCGCACGTACAAGGGCGCCGTCGTCCTCGTCACCCACGACGAGGGCGCCGTCGAGGCGCTCGACCCGGAGCGGATCATCCTGCTCCCGGACGGCGTCGAGGACCTGTGGGGCCCGGACTACGCGGACCTGGTGGCCCTCGCCTGACCCCCGGGGCCGCTCCCGGGGGCTCCGAGGCCCCCGGGTGATCATCCCGGGCTGGATCATTCGGCTCATGGGTGATCCTTCATCTGAGTGAGGGTCTCTCGTACATCCCGGCGCGGTGCTCTGCCGAATCCTTCCGGCAGACCCGCGCCGTACGTGTGTTCCCATCGCCGCGCTGACCTGGCACTTCCCGTACCGCACGGTCCGGAGAGCCGTTCTCCTTCGTGCGGAATACCGGGTTCCGTTCGTGTTGACGGCGTACTCGTCCACAAACCCGGCGGCACGGACCTTGTCGAATGGGTGGCCAGGACGCACGGGAGGGGTGATCATGAGAAGTCCAGAGCGCACTTCCCATGAGGAGGCACGGGTGGCCGAGACTCTGAAGAAGGGCAGCCGGGTGACCGGCGCCGCGCGCGACAAGCTCGCGGCAGACCTGAAGAAGAAGTACGACTCCGGTGCGAGCATCCGGGCGCTGGCCGAGGAAACCGGCCGCTCCTACGGATTCGTCCACCGGATGCTGAGCGAGTCCGGAGTCACGCTGCGTGGACGCGGCGGAGCGACACGGGGCAAGAAGGCGGCCTCGGCCTGACATCGGGGCGGCTCGACCGGCCCGCCGGGACCTCCCGGTGGGCACCCGGTCGACCCTGCGGTCGTCCGGGTGGTTACTGTGCAGTCACTTAGCATCTCGCATGCAGTGCTGCACCGGAACCGGAGGCGCCCCCATGACTACGCTCGACGACTCTGAGCTCGTATTCGACAAGGACGGTGTACGGCTCACCGTCGAGGACGCCGTTGCCACGGTGACCCTGACCAACCCGGCGAAGCGCAACGCCCAGTCTCCCGCTCTGTGGCGGGCGTTGACGGAAGCCGGCCGGTCGTTGCCCGGCAGCGTGCGGGTCGTCGTTCTGCGCGGCGAGGGCAAGTCCTTCTCCGCCGGACTCGACCGGCAGGCGTTCACGCCCGAGGGCTTCGACGGCGAGCCGTCCTTCCTCGACCTCGCGCGGGGTTCCGACGCGGACCTCGACGCGGCCATCGCCGAGTACCAGGAGGCGTTCACCTGGTGGCGTCGTAGCGATCTCGTGTCGATCGCGGCCGTCCAGGGCCATGCCATCGGCGCGGGCTTCCAGCTCGCCCTCGCCTGCGACCTGCGGGTCGTCGCCGAGGACGTGCAGTTCGCCATGCGCGAGACCAGCCTGGGCCTCGTCCCGGACCTGACCGGGACGCACCCGCTCGTCTCGCTGGTGGGCTACGCCCGCGCGCTGGAGATCTGCGCCACCGGCCGCTTCGTGCACGCCGAGGAGGCCGAGCGCATCGGTCTCGCCAACCTGTCCGTCCCCGCCGAGGAGCTCGACGCGGCGGTACGGGACCTCGGCGCCGCCCTGCTCGCGGCGCCCCGGGACGCGGTCACCGAGACCAAGGCGCTGCTCCAGGGCGTCCCCGGCCGCTCCTACGAGGAGCAGCGCACCGCCGAGCGCGCCGCCCAGGCCCGCCGCCTGCGCGACCTGGCGGGCCTCGGCGACTGACGCACGCGCGCGTTCAGCGCAGCTCCGACACCAGCACCGTGACCGCGGTCGCCCCTGCGGCGGCCGCGGTCGCGGCGCTCCGGGCGGCGCGGGCCACGTCCAGCGGGCGGTGACCGGCCGTCACGGCCAGCTCCACCCGCACCTGGTCCGGACCCCGGTGCACCGGTGATCCCCAGAGGTCGGTCACACCGGCCACGCCCTCGACCCGCAGGACCGCCAGGGCCACCGGGTCGTCCGTCGCCGGAGCCGGGCGTCCCGGCGGGGGAGCGTCCTGCTCCGCCTCCGGCGGCTCCCCGTCGAGCAGCTCCGTCACCCGCAGGTCCACGGCCGTCACGCGCAGCCCGAGGCCGTCGCGCGCCGCCCCGAGCAGGGCCGCGCGCAGCGCGTCGGACAGCTCCGGCAGCGGCCGGCCCGCCACCGCCCCGAAGTCCGCGGTGATCCGCAGCGGCCCGGGCCCGAGCCCGCCCGCCGGCACCGGCAGCGGCCCGGCGGCGGCCGGCCCCTCGTCCCCGGCGGCCGGGTCGGGCCCGATCCGCAGCGCGCCCGGGACCGCTCCCCGTACCGCCGCCGCGGCCGGGCCGAGGACACCCCGCGCCGCGCGCTCCGTGATCCAGGCACCGTCCCCGGCCGCCCCGAGCGGCAGCAGCCTGCCCGGCGCCAGGCGGTCCCGTACCGCCGCCGTCCAACCCTCAGCCGTCGTCATTCCCCCAGCCTGCCGCATCCACGGGGCGAATGAGGGCAAGCGACCTTAATGTGGGCGAAGAACCCTGAAATATCCCAGAAGGGTCTGAATCTCATGACGGACACCACTCACTCCGGGGACCTCGCGGCGGAGGAACCGCGCCGCACCTCGGTGACCAAGCGGGGCGGCGGAGCACCGGCCTCCCGGGGCCGGACCACGATCGCCGACGGCGTCGTGGAGAAGATCGCCGGTCTCGCCGCGCGCGACGTCGTCGGCGTCCACGCCATGGGCAGCGGTCTCTCGCGGACGTTCGGCGCCGTCCGCGACCGGGTCCCCGGCGGGGGCGGCGGCAAGGCGAACGCCACCCGAGGGGTCAAGGCGGAGGTCGGCGAGGTGCAGACCGCGCTGGACCTGGAGATCGTCGTGGACTACGGCGTCTCCATCGCCGACGTCACCGGCGACGTCAGGGAGAACGTCATCGCCGCCGTGGAGCGGATGACCGGCCTCGAGGTCGTCGAGGTCAACATCGCGGTCAGCGACGTGAAGCTGCCCGACGAAGAGGACGAGGAGTCGGAGCCCCGGCTCCAGTAGTCGTCGGAACCCCGGCGACAGGGGCCAGGAAAGGGAATCGGTATGACGATGGCGGCGGTCGGCCTGGTGGCCGGCATGGCACTCGGATTCGCGGGATACTTCGGTGGATTCGGGGCGTTTCTGCTGGTCGCGGCCCTCGGGGCGATCGGCTTCGTGGCCGGTCGGTTCCTCGACGGGGACCTGGAGGTCGGAGACCTCTTCCGGGGACGCGATCGCGGCGACCGGCGGCGGTGACGCGGGGTGGTGACGGATCCGGCAGACGGCCCGGTGCGGGACGGGACGCGGGACCGGGGGGCGACCACCGTCGCCGACCGGGTCGTGGCGAAGATCGCCGCCCAGGCGGCCAGGGAGGCGCTCGACGCGGTCCCCGAAGGAGGGTCGAAGCCCCATGCCTCGGTCGTCGTCCACCGGGAGACCGCCCGCGTCTCGGTGAGCCTCGACCTCGACTACCCCTCCGACGTCGGCCGCCAGTGCGGCGCCGTCCGGAGCCGGGTCCGCGCCCGCGTGGAGCAGCTCGTCGGCCTGGAGGTCCACGAGGTGTCCGTCGACGTCGAGCGCCTCCACTCCGCGCACACCCGCCACACCACTCCGAGGGGCCGCCTCGCATGAGCACCACGACGCCGGAGGACACCCCCGACCCCGCGCCCGCCGGGAACGACGGCGGCGCCCGGCCCCCCGGGGACGGCAGCGGCGCCCCGCCCGTCCGCCGCTTCTGGGCCGTCCGCCGCATCCCCGCCGCCCTGCTCGCGGCCGTGGTCCTCGGCGGCGCCGGACTGCTCCTCTACGACGTCGCGGCCGTGCGGGCCGACCGGCCGGCGATGGCCTGGCGGCGCGAGCTCGCCGACGCCCTCGCGACCCGGCCGCTCGACGACACGGTGATCGTCGTCGGCGCGGCCGTCGCCGTGGCGCTGGGCGTCTGGCTCCTCGTGCTGGCCCTCACCCCGGGGCTGCGGGGCATCCTTCCGATGCGCCGCGAGCACACCGACGTGCGGGCGGGGCTCGACCGCGAGGCCGCCGCCTTCACCCTGCGGGACCGCGTCATGGAGGTCTCCGGGGTGCAGTCCGTCCGGGTGCGCGTCGGCCGTGCCAAGGTCGCCGTCCGGGCGGTGTCCCACTTCCGGGCGCTCGACCAGGTCCGCGCCGACGTGGAGACGGTGCTGGCCGACGGCGTCGACGAGCTCGGCCTCGCCCACCCGCCCGCGGTGACGGTACGGGTGGCCCGGCCGCCCCGGAAGGAAGGGAAGGCCACGTGAACCACCGGAGAGGGAACAGCCCGTGACCGTCGTCCTCCGACGCGTCAACCGCGTCCTGCTCGGGCTCGCCGGGCTGATCCTCGTGCTCGGCGGCGGCGCCGTCCTCGCGGCCGCCACCGGTCTGTCCGTACCGTCCTGGTGGCCCTGGTCGGGCCCCTCCGACGTCCTTCTCACCACCGCCCAGCGGCAGCGCTGGCGCAACGAGGGCTGGTGGTGGCCGGTGGTCATCGCCGCCCTCGGGATCGTCGTCCTGCTCGCCCTGTGGTGGCTGATCGCCCAGTTCCGGCGGGCCCGGCTCGCCGAGGTCCTCGTCGACACCGGAGACGGGGAGGCGGCGGTCCTGCGCGGCCGGGCCCTGGAGGGCGCCCTGGAGGCGGACGCCGCCGCGCAGGACGGCGTGGCCCGGGCCAAGGTCTCCCTCACGGGCCGCCGCGGCGCCCCCCGGACCCGGATCGTGCTCCTCCTGGAGCCGCACGCCTCGCCGGGCGACGCCCTGACCGCCCTCAGCACCGAGGCCCTGGCCCACGCCCGCACGGCGACGGGGCTGCCCGCCCTGCCGACCGAGGCACGGCTGCGCGCGGTGAAGCACCGCGCCCGCCGCGTCGCCTGAGGACCGCGAAGCCGCCGCCGCCCGGCGTCAGAACTCGGCGCGTGCCCCGCCGTCCACCGGGAGCATCAGGCCCGTCAGGTACGAGGCGGCCGGCGAGAGCAGGAAGGCCGCCGTCCGCCCGAACTCCTCCGGGGTGCCGTAGCGGCGCAGCGGGATCGTCAACTCGTTCGCCGCGCGGGCCGCGTCCGCGTCGCCGGAGAGCGCGTCCAGGGAGCGGACCCGGTCGGTGTCGATCCGGCTCGGCAGCAGGCCGACGACCCGGATCCCGCGCGGGCCCAGGTCGTTGGCGAGCGACTTGGCGAAGCCGGCGAGCCCCGGGCGCAGCCCGTTGGAGATGGTCAGGCCCGGGATCGGCTCGTGGACCGAGCCGGACAGGACGAAGCCGATGACCCCGCCCTCGCCGAGCGTCTCGGAGGCCGCGCGGGCCAGCCGCACCGCCCCCAGGAAGACGGTGTCGAAGGCCGCCGCCCACTCCTCGTCGGTGTTGTCCGCCGCGAAGCCGGGCAGCGGCCCGCCGACGCTGATGAGGATGCCGTCGAAGCCGCCGAACCGGGCCCGGGCCTCGGCGATCAGCCGGGCCGGGGTGCCCGGGTCGGCGTTGTCGGCGGCGATGCCCGCCGCACCCTCGCCCAGCTCGGCCACCGCGTCGGCGACCGTCTTCTCCTCGCGCCCGGTGACCAGCACCTTCGCGCCCTCCGCGAGCAGCGCCTCGGCCGAGGCACGGCCGAGCCCCCGCGTCGCACCGGTCACCACGTACACACGGTCCTTCAGTCCCAGATCCATGGGGCTATCCTGCCGTCTCCCCGGCGTCGAGCGCGATGGCGGTCCCCACGAGTCCGATGTGGCTGAACGCCTGCGGGAAGTTCCCCAGCTGACGTCCCGCCACCGGGTCGTACTCCTCCGCCAGGAGCCCCACGTCGTTGGTGAGGGCGACGAGCCGCTCGAAGAGCTCGCGGGCCTCGTCGGCGCGCCCGGTCAGCCGCAGCGCGTCCGCCAGCCAGAACGAGCAGACCAGGAAGGTCCCCTCCTGCCCCGGCAGCCCGTCCAGGCCGGTGGAGTCGGGGCTGTAGCGGCGCAGGAAGCCGCCGTGCATCAGCTCGTCCCGCACGGCGTCCACGGTCCCCACCACCCGGGGGTCGTCCGGCGGCAGGAAGCCGACCTGCGGGATGAGGAGGGTGGCGGCGTCCAGCCCGGTCGAACCGTACGCCTGGGTGAAGGTGTTGCGCACGGGGTCGTACGCCCGCGCGCACACCTGGGCGTGGATCTCGTCCCGCATCGTCCGCCAGCGCGCCGCGTCCCCCGGCAGCGAGGGGTCGGACTCCAGCGTGCGGACCGCGCGGTCGGCGGCGACCCAGGCCATCACCTTCGAGTGGGTGAAGTGGCGGCGCGGGCCGCGGACCTCCCACAGGCCCTCGTCGGGCTCCCGCCAGGTGGACTCCAGGAAACCGAGCAGGCTCAGCTGGAGGTTCCAGGCGTGCCGCTCCGACGGGATCCCGGCCTCACGCGCGCGGTGGAGGGAGTCCATGACCTCGCCGTACACGTCGAGCTGGAACTGGTCCACCGCGGCGTTCCCGGTCCGGACCGGCGCGGAGCCCGCGTAGCCGCGCAGCCACGGCAGGCTGGTCTCCGGCAGCCGGCGCTCCCCGGCCGGTCCGTACATGATCTGGAGGTCGGCGGGGTCGCCCGCGACCGAGCGCAGCAGCCAGTCCCGCCAGGCGGCGGCCTCCTCGTCGTATCCGGCGGCGAGCAGCGCGCCGAGGGTGAGCGAGGAGTCGCGGAGCCAGCAGGCGCGGTAGTCCCAGTTCCGTACGCCGCCGAGCTCCTCCGGCAGGGAGGTGGTGGGGGCGGCCATGATCCCGCCGGTGGGGGCGTACGTGAGGGCCTTGAGGGTGATCAGGGAGCGCAGCACCGTCTCCCGGTAGGGGCCCCGGTAGGTGCAGCGGCCCGCCCACGCGCGCCAGTCCGCGAGGCACACCTCCAGGGCCTCGAAGGGATCGACCAGGTCGGGGCGCGGCTCGTGCGAGGGGTGCCAGGTCAGGACGAAGGCCACCTTCTCGCCGGGGGTGACGGTGAAGGCGGACTGGGTGGAGAACTGCTGGCCCCAGGTCTTCACGTCCGGCTCGCTGCGCAGCCAGACCGAGTCGGGTCCGGCGATCGCGACCCGGTGGCCGTCGGCCCTGCGCACCCAGGGCACGATCGAGCCGTAGTCGAAGCGGAGCCGCAGCACGGAGGCCATCTCGACGGTGCCGCTGATCCCCTCCACGATCCGCATCAGGTCGGGCGCCCTGTCCCGCTGCGGCATGAAGTCGATGACCTTGACCGTGCCGGTGCGGGTCTCCCAGTAGGTCTCCAGGACGAGGGAGTCCTCGGCGTAGCGGCGGGTGGTGCAGGTCGTGGCGCCCTTGGGCGCGATCGTCCAGTGGCCGTTGTCCTCGTCGCCGAGGACGGCGGCGAAGCAGGCGGCGGAGTCGAAGCGGGGCAGACACAGCCAGTCGACCGATCCGTCGCGGCCGACGAGGGCGGCGGTCTGGAGGTCGCCGATGAGGGCGTAGTCGTCGATACGTTGTGTCACGCTCTGGGCTGTTCCCGGAAGCGGCGACGGTCAATCAGCGGGACGGGGCCACCTGCGCCGCCGCCGGGTCCGGTTCCGGCAATCCGGGGACGTCGGAGGCGGTGCCGGCCTCCCGGTCGCGCTTCTCCCGGCGTACCAGGATCACCCAGCCGACGGGTACGCCCGCCACGAAGAGCCACCACTGCACGGCGTACGCCATGTGGGGACCGATCGAGTCGTGGTCCGGCTCGGGGATCATCTCGGGGGTGTCGCCGGCCGGCTCGGGCGCGGTCAGCTCCAGGTAGCCGCCGAGGACCTCGCGGCCGATGAGCTGGGCCTGCTGGTGGCTGCTGATGAGCATGACCTGGCGGTCCGGCAGGCCCTTGAGGTCCTTGATGCCGCTGGCGCCCGTCGTCTCGTCCGCCTTGAGCCGGCCGCTGACGGTGACCTCGCCCTTGGGGGCGGGCGGGACCGGCGGGTAGGAGTGCTGGTCGGCGGCGGCCGGGACCCAGCCGCGGTTGACCAGGACGACCTTTCCGTCGCGGAGGACCAGCGGGGTCAGGACGTGCACGCCCACCCGCTCGTCGGAGGAGGTGCGGCGGCGGACGACCACCTCGTGGGCGGTGTCGAAGGTTCCGGTGGCGGTGATCGGCCGCCAGTAGTCGCCGCGCGGGACGGTGTGCCCGGGGGAGGTGAGCTCCTCGACGGGGACCGGCTTCGCCTTGAGGTTGTCCGCGATCAGGGTGTTCTGGGCGACCCGGTTCTCGTGGCGATGGAACTGCCAGAAGCCCAGCTCGATCATCGTGGGGATGAGGACGAGGGCGACCAGGGTGAGGATCACCCACTGCCGGGACAACAGGAAGCGGTACACCCCATGACCGTACCTTTCGGGCCGCGGGGTGTACGCACGGGGGGTTCGGGTGAATCGCGGCACCCGCCCGGGAACGTTTCCTCACACCCTGTCGACGATGCCCGCCTTCCCCTCCGCGCGGGCGCAGTGGCCCCCGCAGTACCAGCTGCCGTCGACCTCGACGCCCTGTCCGATGATCTGGACCCGGCAGTGCTCGCAGATGGGCGCCATGCGGTGGATGGCGCAGGCGAAGCAGTCGAAGACGTGCACCGCGCCCTGCGCGTGCACCTCGAAGGACATGCCGTAATCGTTTCCGCAGACCTCACAACGTGCCATGCGCCACAGGGTGGAGCGCCCGGCGGGCGCGCGCAGCTCGGCACGCCCGCAGGGCCGGGGGTGTCACCCGTCTGCCGGGCTCACGTCCCGCAGCAGCTGCGTGTAGGCGGCCTCGTCGACGACCGGGGTGCCGAAGGACCGGGCCTTGAGCGTCTTGGAGGTGGCGGAGTCCGGGTCGTTGGTGACGAGCAGGCTGGTCAGCCGGGAGACGCTGCCGGCGACGTGCAGGCCGGCCTCGACGGTGCGGTCCTCCAGGAGCTCGCGGTCGACGGAGGTGTCGCCGGAGAAGGCCACCCGCATGCCCTGCTTGAGCGGTTTGTCCGACTCGTACCGGCCGGGGTTGGGGTACGGGCACGGCGGGCGCTTCCGCGAGGGCCGCCAGCCGCCCGCCCGGTAGGAGGCCTGCGCGCCGATCCGCGGCTGCGTGGGCGCAGAGGCCCACTCCGTCAGCGGCCGGCACTCCAGGAGCGGCAGCCGGACGTTCCGCTCGGCCGCCGCGTGCAGGCTCGGCCGGAACGCCTCGGCGAGCACCCGGGCGTCGTCCAGCGCGTTGTGCGCGCGCTGCTGCACGACACCGAAGTGCGCGGCCAGCGACTCCAGCTTGTGGTTGGGCAGCGGCAGCGACAGCTCCTTCGCCAGCGCGATCGTGCACAGCCGCTGGCGCACGGGCGCCGCGGACTCCGCGCGCGCGTACTCCCGGGCGATCATCTGCCAGTCGAACATGGCGTTGTGCGCGACGAGCACCCGGCCGTCGAGCCGCGCCGCGAACTCCGCCGCGATCTCGGGGAAGAGCGGCGCGCCCTCCAGGACGTCACTCGTCAGCCCGTGGATCCAGACCGGGCCGGGATCGCGCTCGGGGTTGACGAGCGTGTACCAGTGGTCCTCGACGTTCCCCTGGGCGTCCAGCCGGTAGACGGCAGCCGACACTATCCGGTCGTCCCGTGCGAGTCCGGTGGTCTCCACGTCGACGACCGCGTACCCCTGCGGGTAGGCGGCCGGCCACATCGCTGCTGTCGTACGGTCGTCAAGCACGGTCACTGAGAATACGGCCCGCGACCGACACTCCCGTCCCCGGTGTCCCCCAGGGCTCCCTTTCCGGTGTCCTCGCCGGTGTGTCCGGCGGCCTCCGCGAGCAGACCGTCCACCAGGGCCCGTACGGAGTCGGCGAAGAGCCGCTCGGTGTCGATCGGAGCGGCGAGGGCGCGCGCGAGGGGCCCGTCCGCCTCGGCCTCCTCGCCGCGCCACAGCTCCTCCTCGGCCGGGGACTGGGCGGGGGCCCGCTCCCGGTTGCGCTCCACCAGGACGTAGCCCACCACCTGGAACTGCACGGCGCGGACGGCCCGCGCGGCCCGCGCCCCCCGCAGCCCCGCCGCGTGCGCCTCGCGGACCAGGGCGCGCTGGGCCGGCAGGAACATGCGCTCCGTCAGCCCCCGTTCGTGGACCATCGCCACCAGGTGCGGGCGCTCGCGCAGCGCGCGCCGCAGCGCGCGGGCCACCGACACGATCCGCTCGGCCGGGGTCGCGCCCCGGGGGCGGATCGTGCCCAGGTCGGCGACCGTGCGGGCGACGAGGGCGTCGAGGAGCGACTCGCGGTTCCCGACGTGCCAGTAGATCGAGGTGACCGCGGTGCCGAGCTCGGCGGCGAGCCGTCGCATCGTGAGCGCGTCCGGGCCGTGCTCCCTCACCAGGGCGGCCGCGGTGTCCAGGACCTCGTCGCGGGTCAGCGCGGAGCGTGCCATCGGTTCCCCCAACTCCTCTGCGTGCACACCTCTTTACCCTTCGGCGGCAGCGGTGTAACTGTGTTACAGGCCGACGATCCCGAAGGGTGGTACGTCATGGCACGAGTACGGTACGGGGCACGCGGTGACGCGGAGGCGGCGGCGGCCCGCGAGCGGTCCGCCAAGCTCCCCGACATCTGGTCCACCGGTGTGGTCGCCGTCTGGGAGACCGACCCGGACGTCGTGGCGGCGGTCCTGCCGCCCCCGCTGAAGCCCACCGCGCGCCCCCTGGTGCGCGCCAACATCAGCAAGGTCGACCTGCCCGGCTATCCGCTCGGCGCCGGCTCGGTCGCCGTGGCCGCCGCCCACGGCGACCGCGAGGGCTGGTACCCGCTGGTCATGCCGATGACCCACGAGCGGGCCCTGATCGGCGGGCGCGAGGTCTTCGGCGAGCCGAAGAAGCTCGGCGAGGTCACCGTCGAGCGCGAGGGGCTCGTCGTGCGCGCCGCCCTCGCCCGGCACGGCATCGCCTTCGTCGAGGTGCGCGGCGCGGTCTCGGGGCCGCTGCCGCTGCCGGAGCCCGTCGAGAAGACCGACTTCTACTTCAAGTTCCTCCCGGGCGTCGAGGGCACCGGTTTCGACGCCGATCCCGTCCTCGTCCACTGCGTCCGCAACGAGAAGGTGCGGAAGCTGGAGCGGATCACCGGCGACGTGGTCCTGCGCGAGTCCATGTACGACCCGGTCGCCGACCTCCCCGTGCGCCGGCTCGTCGAGATCACGATCGGCGAGAAGACCACCGACCAGAAGGGCACGGTCGCCGAGCGCGTCTCCGCCCGGGACCTGCTGCCCTTCGTCCACCAGCGGTACGACGACCCCCTCCAGATCCTCGACGGACCCCCGGAAGGAAGTGTCTGATGGAGCTGCGCCAGGGGCAGGTCGCCGTCGTCACGGGCGCGGCGAGCGGCATCGGTCTCGCGATGGCCCGCCGCTTCGCCGCCGAGGGCCTGGCCGTCGTCCTGGGCGACGTCGAGCGGGCCGCCCTCGAGGAGGCCGCCGAGGAGCTGGCGGCGGGCGGGGCGCGGGTCCTCGCCCGGACCGTCGACGTCTCCGACCCGGACCAGGTGAGGGCGTTCGCGGACGCCGCGTACGACACCTTCGGCGCCGTCCACGTCCTCTGCAACAACGCGGGCGTCGGCTCCGGGGCCGAGGGCCGCATGTGGGAGCACGAGCCCAACGACTGGAAGTGGGCCTTCTCCGTCAACGTGTGGGGCGTCTTCCACGGCATCCAGGCCTTCGTCCCGCGCATGCTCGCGGGCGGCGAACCCGGCCACGTCGTGAACACCTCCTCCGGCGACGGCGGCATCGCCCCGCTGCCCACCGCCTCCGTGTACGCGGTCACCAAGGCCGCCGTCGTCACCATGACCGAGTCCCTGTACGCGCACCTGAAGGCCGAGCACGCGCGCGTGGGCGCCTCCGTCCTCTTCCCGGGCCCGCACATGCTCCGCACCGGCCTGTGGGAGTCGCACCGCAACCGGCCCGAGCGCTACGCCAAGGAGAAGCCGCGCAGGACCCCGTACCGCAGCCTCGACCAGTACGAGGCCGCGATGAAGGAAGCGGGCCACGAGGTGACCTTCACGCCGGTGGAGGACGTCGCCGGGCACGTCGTCGACGGCATCCGCGCCGACCGCTTCTGGATGCTGCCGGCGAGCGAGCACAGCGACCGCCAGATCACGGCGCGCTCGCGGTCCATGCTCGACCGGGCGAACCCGTCGTACCTGGAGAGCTTCATCCTCGACTGAGGGGCCTGACCATGACCTATGAGGACCCGTACCTGATCATCTCCTCCGACTGCCACGCCGGGCTTCCCACCGAGGAGTACCGGCCCTATCTCGACCCCCGCTTCCACCGGGACTTCGACGACTTCCTGGCGGGGCGCGAGGCCCGCCGGGAGGCCATGACCCGGCTCGGGGTGCGCAACGAGGCCTTCGCGGACCGGTGGTTCAGCGACAACGAGGAAGGACTGCGCGGCGGCTGGGACCCCGCGCAGCGCATCAAGGAGCTCGACGGCGACGGGGTGGCCGGCGAGGTCGTCTTCCCCGACGCGGACGCCGTCGACAGCCGGACCGCCGCGCCCTTCGGCGTCGGCCTCGGGCTCTCCGGCGACCAGGACCCGGAGCTCGGCATGGCGGGCGCGAAGGCGCACAACCGCTGGCTCGCCGAGTTCGTCTCCGCGAACCCGCACCGGCACCGCGGGGTCGCCCTCCTGCCCGTCACCGCCGACGTCCGCGAGGTCGTCGCCGAGATCCACCGGGCCAAGGAGTCCGGGCTCGGCGCGCTCATGATCCCCTCCATGTGGGTGGACAAGGCCCCGTACCACGACCGGCGTTACGACCCGGTGTGGGCGGCGGCCGCCGAGACCGGCATGCCGGTCGTCACCCACTCCGGGGCGGCGCCCCGCGAGGAGTACGGCGACCACCTCGGGATCTACGTCTCCGAGGTCACCTGGTGGCCGGCCAGGCCCCTGTGGTTCCTGCTCTGGTCGGGCGTCTTCGAGCGCCACCCCGGCCTGCGGTTCGGGGTCGCCGAGTCCGGCTGCTGGTGGCTGCCGAACCTCCTCTGGTTCATGGACCGGCTCTACCTGGGCGCGCACGGCGGGAAGAAGCTGTCCCCGTTCGCCGAGCTGAAGCGCCCGCCGAGCGAGTACCTGGACCGGCAGGTCTTCGTCTGCGCCACCAACACCAAGCGGCGCGAGCTCGCGCAGCGGTACGAGATCGGCGTCGACAACATCCTGTGGGGCTCGGACTTCCCGCACCCGGAGGGCACCTGGCCCGACACGCGCGCGTGGCTGCGGAGGACCTTCCACGACATCCCCGTCGGGGAGACCCGGCGGATGCTCGGCCTCGCCGCCGCCGAGGTCTTCGGGTTCGACGTCCCGGCACTGGATCCGATCGCCCGCCGGATCGGCCCCACCCCCGCCGACCTCGGGCAGCCCGCCGACCAGGCCGCCGTCGAGGCCTCCTGGGCCCGCTCCCGCGAGGTCGGGCGGCACTGGCTCACCGACCACGAGTTCCCGGTCCTCGGGGTGACGCCGTGACCGAGCGCTACACCGTCGTCTCCGCCGACTGCCACGCCGGCGCCGACCTCCTCGACTACAGGCCGTACCTGGAGAAGAAGCACCACGACGACTTCGACGCCTGGGCGGCCGGCTACGTCAACCCGTACGAGGACCTCCTCGCCGACACCGCCGACCGCAACTGGAACTCGGGGCGCCGGCTGCGCGAGCTGGAGGCGGACGGCATCGTCGCCGAGGTCGTCTTCCCCAACACCATCCCGCCGTTCTTCCCCAAGGCCTCCCTGATGGCCCAGCCGCCCACCCGCGCCGAGTACGAGCAGCGCTGGGCCGGGCTCCAGGCGCACAACCGCTGGCTCGCCGACTTCTGCGCGGACGCCCCGGGGCGCAGGGCGGGCGTGGCCCAGATCCTGCTCAACGACGTGGACGCGGCGGTCGCGGAGATCCGCCGCGCCCGCGACGCGGGACTGACCGGCGGCATCCTGCTGCCCGGTGTCCCGCCGGGCTCGCCCGTCCCCGAGCTGTACTCCGAGGCGTACGACCCGATCTGGGCCGTCTGCGCCGAGCTCGACGTGCCGGTCAACCACCACGGCGGCTCCGCGTCGCCGCCGCTCGGCGACGAACCGGCCGCCCGGGCGGTGTTCATGGTGGAGACCACCTGGTTCTCCCACCGGGCCCTGTGGCACCTGGTCTTCGGCGGCGCCTTCCGGCGCCACCCGGGGCTCAAGCTGGTCCTGACCGAGCAGGGCTCGGGCTGGATCCCGGGCGTGCTCGACATGCTGGACTACTACCACCGGCGCCTGGTGTCGGCCGCGACGCGGGCCGCCACCGCCGAGTCCAAGTTCGGCGCCGGCCTCGCCGCGTCCATGGGCAAGGGCCCCAAGGAGGTCTGGCGGGACAACTGCTTCGTCGGCGCGAGCTTCATGCGCCCCCACGAGGTGCCGCTGCGCGACCGGATCGGCCTGGACAAGATCATGTGGGGCAGCGACTACCCGCACGACGAGGGCACCACCCCGTACTCCCGCGAAGGCCTCCGCATCGCCTACGCGGGGCTGCCCCGGGAGGAGGTCGCCGCCATGGTCGGAGGGAACGCCGCCCGCGTCTACGGCTTCGACCTCGCCCTCCTCGACCGGCTCGCCGCCGTCCACGGTCCGGCCGTCGAGGAGATCGCGCAGCCGCTGAAGGAGGTCCCCGAGGGGGCCACCAGTCCGGCCTTCGCCCCGGGCGGGTCGGTCCGCGTGTGGTGACGCGGCGGGTGCGACCCTCCTGGAGTGACTGAAGCCCCCGCACACGACGAGGCCCACGGCGGCGGTCTCGGCACCCGTCTCAACTGGCTCCGGGCCGCCGTGCTCGGAGCCAACGACGGCGTCGTCTCCACCGCCGGCCTCGTCGTCGGCGTCGCCGGCGCCACCGAGTCCCGCGACGCCCTCCTCACGGCCGGCCTGGCGGGCCTCCTCGCCGGCTCGATGTCGATGGCGGCGGGGGAGTACGTCTCGGTCTCCACCCAGCGCGACTCGGAGAAGGCCGCGCTGGCCCAGGAGAAACGCGAACTCCGCGAAGACCCGGAAGCGGAACTGGCCGAACTGACCGGCCTGCTCGCCGCCCGCGGCCTCTCCCGGGAGGTGGCCCGCGAGGCCGCCGAGCAGCTCACCGCGCGCGACGCGCTGCGCGCCCACGCGCGCGTGGAGCTCGGCATCGACCCCGACGACCTCACCAACCCCTGGCACGCGGCCGGCGCCAGCTTCCTCGCCTTCACCGTCGGCGCCCTGCTCCCGCTGCTCGCGATCGTCATCCCGCCGGCCTCCGCCCGCCTCTGGGTCACGGTCCTCTCCGTCCTCGCCGCCCTCACCCTCACCGGCTGGTGGAGCGCCCGCCTCGGCAGCGCCCCCACGGCCCCGGCGATCCTCCGCAACGTCGCGGGCGGAGCCCTCGCGATGGCGGTCACCTACGGCGCGGGATCTCTGCTGGGGGCGGCGGGGGTCTAGGGGGTGTCCTGTCTTGTCGGAAGGTGCCAAAGCTTGCTGACAAGTCGTCTCACTTACTTGTAAGTAATGACGTCTAGCCGCGTCCGCCCGCCGCCCCTACCGTCGTCGTCATGCCGCACCTGCCCGATGTCGTGCTCTGGTCCATACCGGCGTTCGTCCTGCTCACCGTCCTGGAGATGGTCAGCCACCGCATCCACCCCGACGAGGACGCCGCCGGGTACGAGGCCAGGGACGCCGCCACCAGCATCGGCATGGGGCTCGGAAGCCTCTTCTTCGACGCGCTGTGGAAGATCCCCGTGGTCGCGCTCTACACCGCCGTGTACGAGCTGACCCCGCTCCGCGTCCCCGTCCTCTGGTGGACGATCCCGCTCATGCTGCTCGCGCAGGACTTCCTGTACTACTGGCAGCACCGCGGGCACCATGTCGTCCGCATCCTGTGGGCCTGCCACGTCGTCCACCACAGCAGCCGGAAGTTCAACCTCAGCACCGCGCTGCGCCAGCCGTGGACCGGTGTCACGGGCTGGCCCTTCTACCTGCCGATGATCGCCCTCGGCGTCCACCCGGCCGCCCTCGCCTTCTGCTACTCGGTCAACCTCGTCTACCAGTTCTGGATCCACACCGAGCGCATCGACAGGCTGCCCCGCCCCTTCGAGTACGTCCTCAACACCCCCTCGCACCACCGCGTCCACCACGCCTCCCAGGGCGGCTACCTGGACCGGAACTTCGGCGGCATCCTCATCGTCTGGGACCGGGTGTTCGGCTCCTGGACGGGCGAGACCGAGCGGCCCGTCTACGGACTCACCAAGAACATCGAGACCTACAACCCGCTCCGCGTCGCCACCCACGAGTACGCCGCCATCGCCCGCGACCTGCGCGCCGCGCACGGCTGGCGCGAACGGGCCGGACGGGTCCTCCGCGGCCCCGGCTGGCAGCCGGCGCCCCCGGTCCCGGCGACCGGCGCCGCCGCCCCGGAGGCCACCGCGTGAAGACCTCCTCCCGCGCCCTGCTCGCCGCCTTCGCGCTCGCGTCCGCCGTCGACCTGCTCTCCCTGCTCGCCGGCGCCGACCTCGGCCACCGGCTGGCCAAGCCGCTCCTGATGCCCCTGCTCGCCGCGTACGCCGCCACCCGCGGCGCCCCGAGACTCCTGACCGCGGCGCTCCTCCTCGGCTGGGGCGGCGACGTCCTCCTGCTCTCCGACGCCGACGGGGCCTTCCTCGCCGGCATGGGCTCCTTCGCCGCGGGCCACGTCTGCTACCTGGTCCTCTTCGGCCGGAGGCGTACGTCCCCGGCGCTCGGGGCCCTGTACGCGGTCGCGCTCACCGGCACCGTCGTCCTCCTCTGGCCCGACCTCCCCGCCGGGCTCCGGATCCCCGTCGCCGGATACTCGCTGCTGCTCACCGCGATGGCCTACCGCTCCAGCGCCCTCGGGCGCACGGCCGGGATCGGCGGCGCGCTGTTCCTGCTGTCCGACACCCTCATCGCCACGGACGTCGCCGCATGGCCCC
The DNA here is from genome assembly GCF_042733785.1 of Streptomyces sp. NPDC059695. Taxonomy (NCBI): domain Bacteria; kingdom Bacillati; phylum Actinomycetota; class Actinomycetes; order Kitasatosporales; family Streptomycetaceae; genus Streptomyces; species Streptomyces sp. NPDC059695. The sequence goes on from NZ_JBHWFF010000005.1 coordinate 273,495, forward strand.
AGCTGCCGGCGCCCGACTTCTGGGTCATGCTGACCTACATCGCGGCGCAGTACCTGCTGACCGCGGGCACGCTCCACGCGATGTACGGTGAACGTCGTACAACCGTCTGACAGCAAGGACCGCCCCCCATGCGCGCCACCACCATCCACGCCCCGTTCGACATGCGCGTGGAGGACGTGCCCGACCCGGTGATCCAGGAGCCCACGGACGTCGTCCTGCGGGTCCTGCGCGCCTGCATCTGCGGCAGCGACCTCTGGGCCTACCGCGGCGAGTCCGCCCGGCAGCCCGGCCAGCGCATCGGCCACGAGTTCCTCGGCATCGTCGAGGCCGCCGGCTCGGACGTCACCGGCTTCGCCGCCGGAGACCTCGTCGTGGCCCCCTTCGTCTGGTCCGACGGCAGCTGCGCCTACTGCGCCGAGGGCCTCCAGACCTCCTGCCCGCGCGGCGGCTTCTGGGGCTCCGTCGGCTCCGACGGCGGCCAGGGCGAGGCCGTCCGGGTCCCCTTCGCCGACGGCACCCTCGTCAAGCTGCCCGCCGAGGCGGCCGACGACGACCGCCTGCTCACCGCGCTGCTCGCCCTCTCCGACGTCCTCGGCACCGGCCACCACGCCGCGCTCGGCGCGGGCGTGAAGCCCGGCTCCACCGTCGCCGTCGTCGGCGACGGGGCGGTCGGCCTCTGCGGCGTCCTCGCCGCCAAGCGCCTCGGCGCCGAGCGGATCATCGCGCTGGGCCGCCACACCGCCCGGACCGACATCGCCCGCGCCTTCGGCGCCACCGACGTCGTCGCCGAGCGCGGCGAGGCCGCCGAGGCCGCCGTCCGCGAGCTCACCGGCGGCCAGGGCGCCCACGGCGTCATCGAGGCCGTCGGCACCGAGCAGTCCATGCGCACGGCCGTCGCGATCGCCCGCGACGGCGGCTCCATCGGCTACGTCGGCGTCCCGCACGGCAGCGGCACCGGCCTCGACCTCTCGGTCATGTTCGACCGCAACATCGCGCTGCGCGGCGGGGTCGCCCCTGTGCGCGCGTACATCCCGGAACTCCTCCCGGACGTCCTGTCCGGCGCGATCGACCCGTCCCCGGTCTTCGACCTGACGGTCGGCCTGGACGGCGTCCCGTCCGGCTACAGGGCGATGGACGAGCGCACCGCCCTGAAGGTCCTGGTCAAGCCGTAGCGCGGAAGCCCGGCCGGCCCCTCCGCGGAGCCGGCCGGGCGCCGCTCACGCCCCCGCCCACTCCGGCGCGTCCGCCCCCGCGAGGCCCGGCGGCCGTGACCAGCCCGTCGGGCCGCCCTCGTACGACACCGGGGACAGTGCGTGCCGCAGGTGCCCCAGCGGGCCCCGCGACTCCGTGACGTACCGCTCCGGTTCGTACCGGGGCAGCGTCCGCGTCAGCCAGTGTCCGGTCTGGGCGAGCGCCAGGCGGACCAGCCGGCTGCCGCCCTCCGCGCGCTGCTCCGTCAGCGAGCGCAGCACCGCCGCCGCGAGCAGGTACCCCGTCCCGTGGTCCAGCGCCTGCGCCGGCAGCGCCCCGGGCTCCGCGGCCGAGCCCTCGGTCACGGCGATCCCCGTCGCCACCTGCACCAGGGAGTCGAAGCCCCGCCGCCCGCCCCACGGCCCGTAGTCGCCCCAGGCGGAGAGCCGGGCGGTCACCAGACCCGGCCGCCCCAGGTCGAACCGGTCGAGCGCGCCCGGCCGGTAGCCGGTGACCAGCACGTCGGCGGAGTCGAGGAGCTCGTCGAAGGTGCGCCGGTCCGAGGGCCGGTCCAGGTCGAGGGCGGCGGTCCGCTTGCCGACGTCCGCGTCCGCGTGCTGGTCCGGCAGTTCGGGACTGCCCGGAAAATCGATCCGCAGCACGTCCGCGCCGAGCAGCGCGAGGGTCCGGGTCGCGACCGGCCCGGCGATCACCCGGGTCAGGTCCAGGACCCGCAGCGGACCCGTACGGCCCCGGGCCGGGGCCTCGTCCAGACGTTCCCGGGTGAACAGCGGCCGCGCCGCCACCTCCCGGCCCTGCTCGCCCGCCGCCCACTCGCCGGGCGTGCGCAGGGCGACGGCCAGGCCCCCGGCCGCGTACACCGCCGTCTCGACCTCGACGGCCGCGCGCTCGCCGATCGCCGCCGCGACGGCCTCGACCGTGTCGGGTACGCCCAGCGCCGCGAGCAACGCCGCCTTGTGGTGGGGGTAGTTGGCGTGGGTGCGGACCCAGCCGTCGGCCGCCCGCCAGAACCGCGACAGGGGTGCGAAGCTCACCGGTGCCCGCCCGTCGACCCGCAGGTGACGCTCGCTCACGAAGGCGGTGGCGACCGCCCCGTCGTCCACCCGCACCGGCCCCGGGAGGCCCGCGTGCTCCACCGCGGCCAGGGAGCAGGCCGCGACCGCGCCCCGCGCCAGGTCCATCACCGGCAGGCGCGCGGGCAGCAGCCCGGACACCCCGCCGAACTCCACGCGGTCGACGAGGGCGGGATCGCCGCCCAGGGCCGACCACAGCAACTCCGTACCCGTACGCACTGTGTTGTCCATGAGCGCAGTGTGGCACTCGGTGCCACGCGAAGGGCCCCGGTGTGGCGTCACCACACCGGGGCCCTCACCGGACCGCGCGGACTACCAGCGGACGGCGTCGAGCGCGTCGATCAGACCGGCCCCGTAGAAGCCGTTCTTGTTCTTGCCGCCCTCGCAGACGGCGTCGACCTTGCCGTCGCCGTTGATGTCGTACGGGTTCGTGCAGGCGCGGTCGTCGGCCTGCGCGTACAGCAGCGCCTTCAGCGCCGCCGGGCTCGCGTAGGGGTGCGTCGACTTGATGAGCGCCAGGACGCCCGCCGCGTGCGGCGAGGCCATCGACGTACCGGCCTTGTAGTTGTAGCCGCCGTTGACCGTGGTCGACAGGATGCGGCCGTTGACCGCCGGGGCGTCCGGCGTCTGGTACTCGGTGCGGTCACCGCCGGGGGCGGCGACGTCGATGACGCCGAGACCGTAGTTGGAGTAGGACGCCTTGAGGTCCTTGGCGCCGGTCGCGGAGACCGTCACGACGCCCGGCAGCTGGGCCGGGTAGTCGAAGCACTCCTTCGGGTCGATGACCCGGTCGCCCGGAGTGGTGTCGTTCGGGCTGCTGTTGTCGACGATCGAGTCGGCCGCGAGGTCGAACGACGAGTTGCCGGCCGCCGCGACGTTGACCGTGCCCCTGCGCTCCGCGTAGCGGGTCGCACGGGTGACCGCCTCGATGAGGGCCTTCTGGTCCTCGTCGTTCTTGCAGGCGAACATCCACGGGTCGGTGTAGTAGCTGTTGTTCGTGATGTCGACGCCGTGCTCGGCCGCCCACACGAAGCCGCAGACGACGGCCTCGGTGTAGAAGAAGCCGTCCGGGGTGGACACCTTGATGCCCGCGAGCTTCACGCCCGGCGCGACACCGGTCACGCCGATGCCGTTCTTCGCGGCGCCGATGGTGCCCGCGACGTGCGTGCCGTGGTCGCTCTCGCCCGCGTTCGGACGCCACGAGCCGGGGGTCGTGTCCGGCTTGCCGGAGACGCAGTTGGCGGACGCGGCGGCGTTGAAGTTCGGGGCCAGGTCCGGGTGGGTGTCGTCCACACCGGTGTCGATGATGCCGACGGTGACCCGCTTGCTGCCGAGCGTCTTCTGGTGGGCCTTGTCGGCCTTGATCGCCGGGAGGTCCCACTGCAGGGGCTCCAGCGGGTCCTGCTCGTCCGTCGCGCGGGCGGCGGCGGCCTTCGCCTCCGCGGCGGACAGGGCCTGCGCGCCCTCGTCGACGGAGTCGTCGGACTGGACGGAGAGCGGGGCGGTCCGGGTGGAACCGGCCGACACCACGCCACGCGCCGTGCGGATCGTCTTCGCGAACTCGGGGTTCTGCGAGTGGACGACTATCACGCCTATCTGGTCGTACGAGATGACCACCTCGCCACCGGCGGCGGCGATCGCCTTCTTCACCGAGGCGGCGGTCCAGCGGCCACCCTCGACGTTGACGACGTACGAGAGCTTCGGGCCGTTCGTCACCACGGTGGCCGGAGCGTCGCTCAGTTCCGCGGCGGAGGCGGCGCCGGGTGCGAGGAAGCCGAGCGAGGCCGTGAGCGCGAGACCAACCGGCAGAGCGAGAGCTCGGCCGCGCCTCGATCCCAGATGAGCCATGGGTTCTCCACATCATCCGTATGTACTGTCCACGCGCGGGTTTGCGCGCGGACAGGTGCATGACGAGTGAAGCTATCGCTGATCTTCCCGAACCTTCAATGAGTTGAGAAGACTTCATGAAGATATGTTCAAAGAAAAGTCTCGGATGAACCGCGTCGCTTCCGGCTCCGTGCCGTTGGTCGAGGGAGGGGCTCCGCCCGGTGCCCCGCGACCCGCACCCCCGGTGAGGCCCCCTTGATCACGCCGTCCGCCCCCGCGTCACGAGGAGATTCCGTGGCTACCGAAGCACCGCCGCCGCCCAGAGACGGCACGGAGACCGACCACGGTCCCGCGTCGCCCACCACGGAGCAGTTCATCGAGGTCCAGGAGGGCGCGGAGTTCGGCGAACTGCGCCGCGCCCACCGCTCCTTCGCCTTCCCGCTCACCCTGGCCTTCATCGCCTGGTACCTGCTGTACGTGCTGCTCTCCAACTACGCGGGCGGCTTCATGGGCACCAAGCTCTTCGGCAACATCAACGTGGCGCTCGTCCTCGGCCTGGGCCAGTTCGTCACCACGTTCCTCATCGCCTGGCTCTACTCGCGGCACGCGGCACGCCGGCTCGACCCCAGGGCCGACGCCATCAGAACCCGTATGGAGGGCGACGCATGAGCACCCCCGTCCTGCTCGCGGCGGGCAACGCCACCACCGAGCACCGGCCCCTGATCATCGCCCTGTTCGGCGCCTTCGTCGTCGCCACCCTCGCCATCACCGTCTGGGCCGGCCGCCAGACCAGGAGCGCCGCCGACTTCTACGCCGGCGGACGTCAGTTCACCGGCTTCCAGAACGGCCTCGCGATCTCCGGCGACTACATGTCCGCCGCGTCGTTCCTCGGCATCGCCGGAGCCATCGCGCTCTTCGGATACGACGGCTTCCTGTACTCCATCGGCTTCCTCGTCGCCTGGCTCGTCGCCCTGCTCTTGGTCGCCGAACCGCTGCGCAACTCCGGCCGGTTCACCATGGGCGACGTCCTCGCCTACCGGATGCGCCAGCGCCCCGTCCGCACCGCCGCCGGGACCTCGACCATCGTCGTCTCGATCTTCTACCTGCTCGCGCAGATGGCGGGCGCGGGCGTCCTCGTCTCGCTGCTCCTCGGCATCACCAGCGACGGCGGCAAGGTCGCGATCGTCGCCCTGGTCGGCCTCCTGATGATCGTGTACGTGACGATCGGCGGCATGAAGGGCACCACCTGGGTGCAGATGGTCAAGGCGGTCCTGCTCATCGCGGGCACGCTCCTGATCACCTTCCTCATCCTCCTCAAGTTCCACTTCAACGTCTCGGAGCTGCTCGGCGCCGCCGCCACCAACAGCGGCAAGGGCTCGGCCTTCCTGGAGCCCGGTCTCAAGTACGGCGCCACCGCCACCTCGAAGCTGGACTTCCTCTCCCTCGGCATCGCGCTCGTCCTCGGCACGGCCGGCCTGCCCCACATCCTGATCCGCTTCTACACGGTGCCGACGGCCAAGGCCGCCCGCAAGTCCGTGAACTGGGCCATCGGCATCATCGGCGCCTTCTACCTGATGACGATCGTCCTGGGCTTCGGCGCCGCCGCCCTCCTGAAGAACAGCGACATCGTCGCCTCCAACAAGGCCGGCAACACCGCCGCCCCGCTCGCGGCCCTGGAGATCGGCGGCGGAGCCGGCTCCACCGGCGGCGCGATCCTCCTCGCCGTCATCTCCGCCGTCGCCTTCGCGACCATCCTCGCCGTCGTCGCCGGCCTGACCCTGGCCTCCTCGTCGTCCTTCGCGCACGACATCTACGCCAACGTCATCCGGCGCGGGAAGGCCACCGAGAAGGAGGAGGTGCGGGCCGCCCGCTGGGCCACCGTCCTCATCGGCATCGTCTCCATCGCGCTCGGCGCCCTCGCCCGCGACCTCAACGTCGCCGGACTGGTCGCCCTCGCCTTCGCGGTCGCCGCCTCGGCCAACCTGCCGACGATCCTCTACTCCCTCTTCTGGAAGCGGTTCACCACCCGGGGCGCGCTGTGGTCGATCTACGGCGGACTGGTCTCGGCGGTCGTCCTCGTGCTCTTCTCGCCGGTCGTCTCCGGCAAGCCCACCTCGATGTTCAAGACCGTGGACTTCTACTGGTTCCCGCTGGAGAACCCCGGCATCGTCTCCATCCCGCTTGGCTTCCTGCTCGGCTGGCTCGGCTCCGTCCTCTCGAAGGAGACCCCGGACCGGGGCAAGTACGCGGAACTGGAGGTCAAATCCCTCACCGGAGTGGGCGCGCACTGACCGGAACGCACCGGACCGCATACGGTCCGCGACCATCCGGCGGGGGGGGGGGGGGGGGTGGGGGGGGGGGGGCGCCCCCCGGCGGCTACCGAGACCCCCGCGCGCAGCCCCCGCCCGCCCCACCCGGAGCGACACCACACCCACAAAC